>JAGXSJ010000045.1 GCA_018333895.1 Truepera sp. | reverse complement strand
TGATGGGCAAGGGATCCCCGGCGCCTTTCCGCCCTTGGCCGGCCATCTCCCCCTGGTAGCGCAAAACGAGAGCGGGCGCGAGTACGTTATCGGCGTGCTGCTCAGCGGCTTGCGCGGCGAGATTACCGTGTTTGGGACAACCTATCGCGGCATCATGCCCAGTTACGCCCAGTTCAAGGATCAAGAGATCGCCGACGTGCTCAACTACGCCTTGAACGCCTGGGGGAACAACGAGCTGCTGGCTGGCGGGTTTACCGCCATCAGCGCTGGCGAAGTCGCTGCAGCGCGTCAGCGCAACCTGAGCCACGACGCTCTGCTGGCGCTGCGCGCCGGCTTTGTGCTACCTGACGCTCCTCCGTCGGCACGCGAGCAGCTGCGGGTGCTGGCCGCAGAGCTCGCTCCTCCGGTGGCGACGGCAGCACCGCAACCTGTTGTGGAGGCTCCGCAACCTGTTGTAGAGGCTCCACCTCCCGCCGAGGAGTTTGACTGGCAAGCCCTAGGAGGGCGAGTCTACGCGGCCAACTGCTTAGCTTGCCACCAGGCGAACGGGCAAGGCATCCCCGGCGCCTTTCCACCTCTGGCCGGGCACACGCCGGAGCTGTACCATGCGGGAGGCCGCGAATTCCTGATTAAATCGGTCCTATACGGCCTGATGGGGCCGATTATCGTCGCTGGTATAAGTTATAACGGCGTGATGCCGGCCTTTCCGCAGCTATCCGACGCCGACATCGCTGCCGTGCTCAATTACACTCTCACCGAGTGGGGCAACGATGCGTTGCTAGTAGACTTTAGCCCGCTTATGCCGGAGGAAGTAGCTGCCGAGCGCGGCCAGAACCTGACCATGCAACAGGTTCATGAACTGCGTCAGGCCTTAGGTCTCGACTGACAGGTCAAAGTGGTCCTTGCTATAGCCGGTATCATCTGGTTTGATCCTGCGGGTGCTCGCAGGACTACGAATCGTTGCCTAGGACGTCTTTGCTGAGATGATACCTGCACCTAGCCGACTCAGCCTTGGTGAAAACCGCTGTATGGTGAGCTGAAGCTGCCCTTTTAGTCCATGGAATTGCCCGTGAAGCAGGCTTCACCAAGAGGGGTGAAAATAGGGCGACCACGTGGGGTCGCCCGTACTCGAATACTTGAATACTGTTTTTCGGAGGAGTCGTTACCGCAAAAACGCCTCTACCAGCCCGCCGTCGATACTGACGATCTGCCCGGTGGTCTTGCTGAGCGCGCGGCTGGCCAGCAGGTAGGCCGCCTCCGCCTGGTCCTCGGGGGTGATCGGGATTTTCAGCAGGGTACGTTGGGCATAAAACTGCGCCAGCCGCTCCCGCAGGGCTTCGGTGGACTCGGTTTCGGCAAAAGCGATCCCGTACTTAGCCAGCGAGCTAATCACCCGCTCGCGCGGGAACATGCTGCTGCCCGCTACCACCGTGGCTGGGGCCAGGCCGTTTACCCTTACTAAGGGTGCCAGCTCGATAGCCAGCTCGCGCACCAGGTGGTTAGCTGCCGCTTTGGAGGTGTCATAAGCCAGGGAGCCTTTCTTAGCGACAACAGCATTGACGCTGGTGGTTAGAATCAGGCTGCCTGTGAGCCCCTGAGCTTGCCAGATGCGCCGCGCCTCGTCCGCCACCAGGTAGGCCCCGGTGACGTTGATGGCGTAGGTCAGCGACCACTTATCATCGGGGATGCGCCCCTCCTGGTCAGGGGCCACGAAGATGCCTGCCGTGACGATGAGGTGATCGATGCCGCCGTAAGCCAGTACTACCTGCTTAAGCATCTCCCTGACGCTGTCGCGGCGGGTGATATCCACCCTTAGGCCGATGGCGGGGCCGCAGCCGGCAATGCCGGTGCCGGCCACCCCGATCCCCAGGCCGTAGCGGTCGGTAAGCTCCTTAGCCGCTGCCTCTGCTACTGGCTGGTCGAGATCGGCACACACTACCTGCGCCCCTGCTTTGGCGACGCGGCCAGTCACGGCTTTGCCGATCCCGCTGCCGGCACCAATAACCACCACTACCTCACGCGCGAACTCCGGCTCGAGCGGCATCCGCCTCAGTTTGGCCTCCTCCAGGGCCCAGTACTCGATGTCGAAGGCTTCCTGCTGCGGCAGGGCGATGTAGCGGCTGACCGCCTCCGCACCGCGCATGACCTCTACCGCTGCGGTATAGAACTCGGCGGTAACGCGCGACTCGCTCTTATTCTTGCCCCAGGCGATCAGCCCGAGGCCGGGAATGAGGACCACGGTCGGGTTTGGGTCGCGCAGGGCCGGTGAGTCGGCATGCTTATGCTCCTGGTAATAGCGGGCATAATCCTGTCGGTAACGCTCCAGGCCCTGCTTAAGCTTGGCCAGCAGGGTCGTGCTGCTCTCGCGGTGCGGGTCCCAGTCCAGATAGAGCGGCTTGATCTTAGTGCGCAGGAAGTGATCCGGGCAGGAGGTGCCCAGCTCGGCTAGGCGCGGCGCATCGTGGCTGTTGACGAACTGCAGGGTAGCCGGGGTAGCCTGCACGGTGGCGATGAACTTGCGCTCCTTGGAAACCAGGCCGCGGAGACTGGGCAGCACCTCCGCGAGCAGCTCTTGCCGCTCAGCTTCGCTAAGACTCTTAAACCTGGCGCCACCAAACACCCGCTCGCCCCGGTCGTGCTGCGCTAGATAGCTAGCGGCCCGTTCGATCAGGGTTAGCGACCGCTGATAGCACTCTTTGTCGTCATCGGCCCAGTTGATCAGCCCGTGCTGCCCCAGGATGGCCCCTGTGAGATTGGGGTTGTGCCGGATCAGTTCCCGCAAGCGCAGGCCAAGGTCAAACCCGGGGCGTTGCCACGGCAGCCACGCCACCTCGCCGCCGTAGAGCTCCTTAGTTAGCCGCTCGCCGTCCTGGGCGGCAGCGATGGCGATAACGGCGTTAGGATGAGTGTGATCGACATGCTTAAACGGCACGAAGGCGTGTAGCGGGGTGTCGATGGAGGGGGCGCAGGGGTTAAGGCCGTAGACGGTGTGCGGGTAAAGGCCGACCATCTCGTCTTCAATTGCAGTCTTGGGCCCTCGCTCGGCAGCCGCCTGGTAGCGACCTTGCAGGCTCAGCAGCTTGTCTAGGTAGAGCGAAGCGAAGTTCTCGCGCTTAGCGGTCCGGAGGTCGCCGCCGGAGCCTTTCACCCAGAGCACCTCGACCGGCTGGCCGGTCAGCGGGTCGGACATGGCGATCTTGCTGCTGGTATTGCCGCCGCCGGTGTTGGTGATGCGCTGGTCGCTGCCGAGCCGGTTGCTACGGTAGATCAGCCGCTGCAGCGGCTCGAGCTTACCGGCCTCGTCGTCGTTCCAGGCGTAAGTGACGTAGCGATAAGTTTCACGAGACATAAGGGGTCCCTTCGTTGAGTGGAGTCGATACCCGTTACCTGCTATCCATGGCTCAAAAGGCTGTCAGGCTAACTGCTGGGGTAGCCGCCGCCCGCCTCCTGAGTGCCGCGCTGCGCGGCCCGCTGCTCCTGATAGCCACCTTCCCTAAGCGCTTTAATAGGGTCTGCCGGCACTCCCATCGCTCGCCTCAGCTCGCGCAGGAGTGGCCGGACATCCGTTGCAAAAGCGTCCTGATAGATGCGGTGCGCTGCCAGCGCATCGCCCGCCCCTTGCGCCGCTGTTAGTGCTGCCAAGTCGATGTGCAGCGCCTTGGCATACGCCTCCTGGCAGTTGAGGACTGACTGCAGCATGGCCTCTAGTTTGGGCTCGAGGTTGTGCGACTGGTCGATCATGAAGGCGATCTCAGGGGCTCCGGGCTGATCGGCCTTGTCCCGAGCGAAGCGAGAGTGATTCTTAACGATTTCGGCGTAGATGCAGAAGAGCTCGAGCGGGTTGGAGCTGCCGACGATCAGGTCGTCGTCGGCGTAGCGGCGGTTGTTGAAGTGAAAGCCGCCCAGGCGCCCTTCGGCGAGCAAGAAGGCCACGATCTGCTCGATGTTAGTCCCCGGCAGGTGATGGCCCAGGTCCACCAAGACCTGCGCCCGCTCGCCGAGCTTGAGGCAGTGGGCGTAGGCCATCCCCCAGTCGGCTAAGTCAGTGTGATAGAAGGCGGGCTCGAACGGCTTGTACTCCAACAGCAGCCGGCTGTCTGCGGGCAAGGCTGCATAGACCTGCTGCAAACCTTGCTCAAAGCGCGCCTTGCGCGCCGTAAAGTCGTCCTGTCCGGCATAGTTGGTGCCGTCAGCAAACCACAGCGAGAGGAGGCTCGAGCCGGTCTGGTGCATAATGTCGATGCACTCCAGCAGGTGTTTTAGCGCCTTGTCCCTGACGGCCTGGTCGGGATGGCCCAGCGAGCCGAGCCGGTAGGCGTCATCCTGGAAGAGGTTGGGGTTGATGGCGCCAAGTCTGATCCCCTTCGCTTCAGCATACTGGCGCAGCTGCGCGTAGTCGTCCACCTTGTCCCAGGGGATGTGCAGCGCCACCGAGGGGGCGATGCCGGAGAGCTGGTGAATGAGCGCGGCGTCTTCGATCTTCTCCCACACGTCCCGGGCGGCACCGGGCCAGGCGAAGGTCTTAAAGCGCGTGCCCGAGTTGCCGTAGCCCCAGGAAGGGGTTTCGATCTTTTGGGCGGCGAGTTTAGCCAACAGCTCGTCCTTCACAGCGGATCCCTCCGTTAGTCCTTAGCCACGATCAGTTCGATGTTGTGCCGAGCCAAAACGTCGCGGATGTTAGCGGGAGGGCTGGCCTCGGTGATCAGTACATCGACGGCTTCTGGCAGCGCGAAGCGGTAGAGCGCCTCGTGGCCAAACTTGCTGCTGTCGATCAGCGCTACCACGTGCCGGGCCGAGGCGATGAGTTGCTCTTTCACGCCCGCCTCGGGCAAGAAGTTGTCGGTAAAACCGGCCTCCGCCGCAAAGCCCTTAGCGGAGAAGAACAGCAGGTCGGGCCGGAAGCGCTGCACCAGCTCCTGCGCCAGGGGGCCCACAAAGGAGCGCGAGCGATCGTGAAACTGGCCGCCGATCAGCGTAAAGGGGATGCGTACCTCCGCCAGCGCGTTAGCTGTCTCCAGGTTGGTAGCAATCGCGCTGACCTCCAGGCCGGCCAGGCGGCGGGCCAAGGCTAGCGCAGTGGTGCTAGCGTCGAAGGCCACCGTGGTGCCAGCGCTAATAAACCGTAAGGCTGCCTTGGCAATGCGCTCCTTGGCTGCCGGGTGCTGTTGCAGCCGAGTTAAAAACGGTACCTCCAGACCGGCCAGTTGCGCACCGCCGTGGGTGCGCGTAAGCAGCCCTTGCTTGGCTAGCTCGTTGAGGTCGCGCCGGATGGTCATCTCGTGTACGCCTAGCGCATCGGCTACGTCGCTAACCCGGATGGTTTGGTGGAGGCGGACGAGTTGAATGAGCTGGCGGTGCCGTTCGCTGGTGGTCGGTGGTTTGGTCATAAGTCTACTCTATACCAGTCTTATATACCGCAATTATCGAACAAAGTCAAACACGACCTGCCTCACCGCATTGACAAGCGCCTCATGAATGTGTTAGTCTAAAATGTCAGTTGTCCTCGTCGGTGCGCACAAATTTCCCAGGCTGCACTCGATGGGTTGTTTTATGCTCTGTAGATTGATGTCAAGTTCATTCCCGTTTGTTAAGGGAAAGAAAGGGATTGCTATGACTTGAGTTCAAAAGAAGAACCGCCCCCTCACGAATCCCTTGCTGCTGGTCGCCGACGAGCCCGTCTCGATGATCGACGCGTCGCTCCGGATGTCGCTCGTGAATCTTTTTAAGAGGCTCAGGGACGAGCTCGAGCTGAGCATTCTCTACATCACTCACGATCTGGCCACCGCTTTCTACATCAGCAACCGGATCGCAATCATGTTTCGGGGCGGGATCGTGGAGATGGGGCCCGTAGAGCAGGTGCTCACCGACCCGAAGCGCCCCTATACAAGACTGCTCAGGGACTCGATCCCCAAGCCCGACCCGCGGGTGAGATGAGAGCAGAAGGTTAAGATCTCCGAGGAGGTGCGCGAGGAATACCTGAGACGCGGGTGTAGGTTCGCGGGGCGGTGCCCCGAGGCCATGGAGGTCTGCCGGCGGGAGATGCCGGGAGAGGTCAGTCTGGACGGCGTGCTCGTGAGATGTCACCTGTACGGCGGAGGGTCTTTGACAGGGGCAACCACCACGCAGGTGGGTGCGCCCGCCGGTCAACAGCGGCGGTAGGTGCTCGGTACTCCGAGGGAACGAGCGCTCAACGGAGAGCGTCTCTCTCGCAGCTTCAGTCTTCAATCGCCTACTTTAGGAAATCGCCGTATGTGGCCGACGAGGAGACCCGCCAGGAACTAGTGAGCCAGCTCCGTGACAGCTAGCTCGAATGGGAAGCAAAGCTGTCACGTTAACTTGAAGGCCTCCAGGCTCGAGCGGCCATCGAGGCTGAGCTGAGAAGGAGGCAGAAATGATCAACGCCAAACTCCCCAAGCTCTTTTACGGCGGCGACTACAACCCGGATCAGTGGCCCAAGGAAGTCTGGGACGAAGATATGCGCCTTTTCAAACTGGCCGGTATTGACGTGGCCACCGTAGGCGTCTTCTCCTGGGCGAAGCTGCAGCCTGACGAACTGACCTACGACTTGGCATGGCTTGATGAAGTGTTGGCTAAACTTCACGATAACGGCCTCTATGCCTGTTTGGCCACCGCCACCGCGGCGGTGCCAGCGTGGCTGGCCAAGCGCTGTCCGGACGTCTTGCGGGTCGATTTTGAAGGGCGCCAGCGCGCCTTTGGCTTTCGGCACAACTTTTGCCCGCATAGCCCCAGCGACCGGCACTATGCGCGGCTGCTGGCCAGCAAGTTGGCCGAGCGTTACCAAGATCATCCGGCATTACTCGTTTGGCACGTGAACAACGAGTACGGCGGGGTCTGCTACTGCCAGACTTGCGCCAGAGCCTTTCGCGTCTGGCTCAAAAGACGCTACGGCAGCTTAGACGCTGTGAACGAAGCCTGGAATAGCAGCTTCTGGGGCCACACCTTTTACGACTGGGACGAAATTGTGGTGCCGAACGCGCTGAGCGAGTACCTCAGTCCTACCAGAACGGCGTTTCAGGGCATGTCGCTCGACTATGCCCGCTTCAACTCAGATGGGTTGCTGGAGTGCTACTTAAACGAGTATGAAGTTCTCAAGGCGGCGACGCCAAGCATACCGATAACCACCACCTTGATGGGAACCTACCAGCCGCTCGATTACTTCAAGTGGGCCAAGCACTTAGATGTTGTCTCCTGGGATAACTATCCTGCCTTTGACACCCCGATGAGCCAGGTGGCGCTGCGCCATGACCTGATGCGCGGCCTTAAAGACGGCCAGCCCTTCATGCTGATGGAGCAGACCCCCAGCCAGCAGAACTGGCAGCCTTACAACAGCCTCAAGCGCCCCGGCGTGATGCGGCTCTGGAGCTACCAGGCGGTGGCCAGGGGGGCGGATACGGTGATGTTCTTCCAGTTGCGCCGCTCGCGGGGCGCCTGCGAAAAGTTCCACGGCGCAGTAATCGAACATGCCGGACACGAGAACACCCGCGTCTTTCGCGAGTGCGCCGGGCTCGGCAGGGAGCTTAAAGCACTTGGCGAGACGTTGCTCGATGCCCGGACTGAGGCGCAGGCGGCCATCGTCTTCGACTGGGAGAACTGGTGGGCGATCGAGTACTCGAGCGGGCCTTCAATCGACCTCAAGTACTTAAACGAAGTCCAGCAATACTACGACGCCTTTTATCAGCAGAACCTCCCGGTCGATATGATCGGCGTCGAAACGGACCTTTCCAAGTACCAGCTCGTCATCGCTCCAGTCCTCTATCTGGTCAAACCTGGCTACGCTAAGAAGCTCGAAAGCTTCGTCTCAGCAGGCGGCACTTTCGTGACCACGTTTTTCAGCGGCATCGTCGACGAGCGCGATCTGGTGACCCTGGGGGGCTATCCCGGCGAGCTCCGCGCGCTTCTCGGCATCTGGGCCGAAGAGATCGACGCGCTCTTGCCAACGATGAAAAACCGCATCGTCATGAAAGAGGCGCTCGGTCCTCTTAAGGGCGAGTATGCCTGCGGCCTCCTGTGCGACCTCATCCACAGTGAGGGGGCGGACGTGCTAGCCGTTTACGGCAACGATTTTTACCAGGGCATGCCTGCCTTGACCCGTCACCGCTTCGGTCAGGGCGAAGCCTGGTACGTGGCCTCGAGCCCGGACGCTGCGTTTCTTAACGGGCTCGTCACCCATCTCTGCGCACAAAAGGAGATCGTGCCGCTCCTCCCAACACCTCCCGGTGTCGAGGTCACGCAGCGCGTCAAGGACGGTCAAGCGTATACCTTCGTACTGAACCACGGCGACGGTTTGGCACGCCTTCAGCTAGGCAACAGGGCGATGACCGACCTGCTGAGCGGCAATGTTGCTTCCGGTCTGGTCGATCTCCCTGCCAAAGGTGTGATGATCCTAAGCGCCGTGACTGATCCCCAAACGCAGTCACCAAGATCAACGTAAAGGAGCCTTGACCATGATCCCCCAACCCAAACCGACCCCCGGCGATACCTCCTGGTTTACCAAGGCCCGCTTCGGCCTGTTTATCCACTGGGGCATCTACGCCCTGCCCGCCCGGCACGAGTGGGTCAAACAGCGCGAAGAGCTTGCGGATGAAGCCTACGACGTCTACTTCCGGCACTTTGAGCCCGACCTCTACGACCCGAAGCTGTGGGCCAAGGCTGCCGCCGAGGCTGGGATGAAATATTTCGTGGTGACGACGAAACACCACGACGGCTTCTGCCTCTGGGACTCGCAGTTCACCGACTATAAGGCGACCAATACCCCTTACGGCCACGACCTGCTGCAACCGATGGTGGCGGCCTTTCGCGAGCAAGGACTGCGCGTCGGCTTCTATCACTCGCTGCTCGACTGGCATCATCCGGAGTTCCCTATCGACGGCTTTCACCCCCTGCGCAATCATCCTGAGCGAGAAAAGCTCAACGCTAAGCGCGACATCCGCAGGTACGCCGAGTATCTCCATAACCAGTCGCGCGAACTGTTGACCGAGTTCTCGCCGGTAGACATCATGTGGTTCGACTTCAGCTACCCATCCGGACGGCCGGGATGGGTCGGCAAGGGCCGCGACGACTGGCAGAGCGAGAAGCTCCTAAAACTGGTCCGCGAGCTGGCCCCTGATGTCATCTTGAACGACCGTCTTGATCTGGACGAAGGCTGGGATATCAAGACGCCCGAGCAGTATCAGCCGCGCGAGTGGCTGCGCGTAAACGGCGAGCCGGTCATCTGGGAAGCGTGCCAGACCTTCAGCGGTTCGTGGGGCTATCACCGGGACGAAGCGAGCTGGAAGAGCCTCGAGCAGCTCATCGGCATGCTGGTCGATACCGTCAGCAAAGGCGGCAACCTGCTCTTAAACGTCGGCCCGACAGGCCGGGGCGAGTTCGACGAGCGGGCCTTGGAGCGCTTGATGGGCATCGGTCGCTGGATGCGCTTACACAGCCGCTCGATCTACGGCTGCACGGCAAGTGCCTTTACCCCGCCGCCAGATTGCCGCTACACGCAAAACGGCAACCGGCTCTATCTGCACTTGCTGCACTGGCCCTATCGCCACGTTCACCTGGAGGGGTTGGCGGGTCGGGTCGCATACGCTCAGCTGCTGAACGACGCTTCCGAGGTGCGCATGTTGGAACTCGACCCCCAGCAGCCGGCGCAGAACATCACCATGAGCGGGCAAGCGGGTGTGCTGACCCTTGAGCTGCCGGTGCTAAAGCCCAACGTCACGGTACCGGTGATCGAACTGTTCTTGAAGGAGGATGCGATACCCGAGACGCTCTAGCGCGCGAATGCCCGCTTGACCCGAAATGACAGGCAGAGGTGGCACTAGCTCGCTACTGCAATATCAACGACCGCCGATGGCTTTACGCCTAACTCAGCACCCAGCCAGAAAGGAGCTTGAGATGCTCACCCCCCACCGCCTAACTTGCGAATACTTCACCGACCCGCTGGGCTTAGATGTGCGCCAGCCGCGCCTGAGCTGGGTGTCCAGCGCTAACGAGCGCGGCGCGCGTCAAACGGCCTACCAGCTCCTCGTTAATAGTCCCGCAGATAGCGTGGTGTGGGATAGCGGCAAGGTGGTGTCCGATAGCTCAGTGCAGGTGCCATACGGCGGCCCGGCGTTGCAGCCTAGCCAACGCTACTATTGGCGGGTGCGGCTGTGGGATGAGCGCGATGCGGCCTCGGAGTGGAGCGCTGCGGCCTTCTGGGAGATGGGCTTGTTGGACGGTGCCAACTGGCAGGCCGAGTGGATCACGCCGGACTGGGATGAAGATGTGAGTCAACCCCAGCCGGCTCCGCTGCTGCGCCGCAACTTCAGCGCCGCCAGCGGCCTGGTCATGGCCCGCCTCTACGCTACCAGCCTGGGCCTCTATGAGCTGTGGCTGAACGGCCAGCGAGTAGGCGAGGCCGTGCTGACACCCGGTTGGACCAGCTATGACCACCACTTGCAGTACCAGACCTACGATGTGACGGCGCTGATATGCGAGGGCCCTAACGCTGTGGGCGCTATCCTCGGCGACGGTTGGTATCGGGGCTATTTGGGTTTTGCGGGGCGCCGCAACCTCTACGGCGAGCGGCTGGCGCTCCTGCTGCAACTTCACCTTAAGTATGACGATGGCCACCTTGAGATAGTCGGCAGCGACACGCACTGGCGTGCGACCAGCGGCCCGATCCAGATGTCTGACATCTATCTGGGTGAGAGCTACGACGCGCGGCAGGAGCGGCCGGGCTGGGATCAAACCGGCTATGACGATAAGGATTGGCACGGGGTGCGGACGCTCGAGCACACCAAAGACATCCTGGTGGCACAGATCGCGCCGCCCGTGCGCCGGCACGAACAGCTCCGGCCGGTGAGCATCTCGCGCTCACCCAAAGGCGAAACCATCCTCGACTTTGGTCAGAATATGGTCGGCTGGGTGCGGCTACGTGCGCGCGGTCCGGCTGGCACTACCATCACCTTGCGCCACGCCGAGGTGCTACAGCAGGGCAACCTCTATACTGAAAACTTGCGCAAGGCGGCGCAGACTACCCGTTACACCCTAAAAGGCACCGGGGCCGCTGAGGTCTTTGAGCCGCATTTCACCTTCCAGGGCTTTCAATACGTGGCCGTGGAGGGTTTTCCCGGCGAGCCCACGCTCGACGATTTTACCGGTATTGTGCTGCACTCCGACACGCTGCCAACCGGCACCTTCGAATGCTCCAATGCGCTGATTAACCAGTTGCAGCACAACATCGTCTGGGGCCAGAAGGGCAACTTTGTCGATGTGCCGACCGACTGCCCGCAGCGCGACGAGCGCCTGGGCTGGACCGGCGACGCGCAGGTGTTCATCCGCACCGCCTGCTTCAATATGAATGTGGCGGCCTTCTTCACCAAATGGTTGCGCGATCTGCGCGCCGACCAACTGCCAAACGGCAGCGTGCCGCATGTGGTGCCGGATGTCCTGGCTAGGGGTCCGGCTTTAACGCTGAACGTCTCTACGCCTGCCGGCTCGGCGGCCTGGGGCGATGCCGCCGTAATCTGCCCCTGGACGATCTACCTCTGCTATGGCGACACCCGCCTGTTGGCAGAGCAGTACCCCAGCATGGTCGGCTGGGTGGAGTACATGCGCCGCCAGGCTGATGAGGATTATGTCTGGCGCCAGGGGTTTCACTTCGGCGACTGGCTCGACTATCGCGGCTTTGAAGCTCGCTTGCCTGCGCCGGTGACCAACAATGAGATAATTGCCACCGCCTTTTTTGCTTACTGTGCCGAGCTGCTGGCTAACGCCGCGCGCGTGCTGGGCAAGGCAAGCGATGCCGAGCGGTACGCCGACTTAGCGCACAAGGTCAAGGCTGCCTTCAATGCGGAGTTTGTAACGGCCACCGGTCGCGTCGGTCCCAACACCCAGACGGCCTATGTGCTGGCCTTGCACTTTGATTTGCTCCCGGAGCAGGTGCGGCCCCAGGCTGCGGCGCGCCTGGCCGAAGAGGTGCGCAAGAACTATTACCACCTCACTACCGGCTTTGTCGGCACACCTTATCTGTGCCAGGTGCTGAGCCGCTACGGCTACATCGATGAGGCCTATGAGCTTTTGAACCAGGAGAGTTACCCTTCTTGGCTGTATCCCGTAAAGAAGGGGGCCACCACGATCTGGGAGCGCTGGGACGGCATCAAGCCGGATGGCAGCTTCCAAGATGCCGGCATGAACTCGTTCAATCACTACGCTTACGGCGCTATCGGTGAGTGGTTGTATGGCGTCGTGGCTGGCCTCGAGATCGACCCGGCTGAGCCAGGCTATAAGCATGTGCTGTGCCAGCCGCAACCCGGCGGCGGCCTCACCTACGTCCGCGCCACCCTCGACTCGCCTTACGGCGTGGTGGTCTCGGCCTGGGAGCTGACCGAGGCCGACTTTAGGCTGAGCCTTACCGTGCCGGCCAATGCTCGAGCCACCGTGCGCTTGCCGGCCCAGTCGCTAACCGCAGTGACCGAAGGCGGCCAACCGATCGCTGTTGGCAACGGCATTAACAGCGCCCATGTGGCAAATAATCTAGCCATCATCGAGGTGGGCTCCGGCAGCTATGAGTTCGTTACCACCGGGCTCAACCTAGCGCAAGCGATGGCGAGTGTGCGGCACGTGGCGGGCCGGCTCGACCGCTACAGCACCCTGCGCGACCTGTTGTCTAGCGAGGTAGCCAAGGCCGCGCTCAGCCAACACCTTGGCCCGGCGGTCCTACAAGCGTTGGACTCAGCCAGAGTAATGGGGGTGTCGCTGAAGGACATGCCGCTAGTACAATTGGCCGACCTGGCGCCTCAAGTGCTCACGGCGGAAAAGCTAGACGCTATTGAAGCGGCGCTGCGCGGAGCGGCTCAGGGTGGAAACTGATATAACGGGACTGTCGAACAGTTCGACTAGTGCTCCGTCAAGGCAAAAATGATGAACTGTCGTTGTGTTCACTAAGTCAGGCGATGCCGCAAGCGAGCCTTGGAGCGCCAGCGACGAAGCGTCGTTGCGAGCGTAGCGAAGCAACCCCGCCATCGGCGTTTCCTGCACGCCCATCCCGAGATCGCTTCCCCTTCGGCTCTGCCTCAGGGTCGCGATGACAAATCAGATTGGAGACTGCTATGGCCCTTGAGCTTTTCCGCCACCCACCGTCCAGCTACCGTGGCACCCCCTTCTGGGCCTGGAACAACAACCTTGATCAAGCCCAGCTGCTGCGTCAGATCGAGGTCTTCAAACAGATGGGCCTGGGCGGCTTTCATATCCACGCCCGCACCGGGCTAGCCACAGAGTACTTGGGCGACGACTTCATGGACTGCGTCACAGCCTGCGTGGCGAAGGCCAAGGAGGAGGGGATGCTGGCCTGGCTCTACGACGAAGATCGTTGGCCTTCGGGATTTGCCGGCGGTCTGGTGACGCGGGACGCGAAGTACCGGGCCAAGCGCCTGCTCTTCACCAAGCGCCTCTGCGACAAGGGCGAGCTGCTGGCGCGTTATCAGGTCGTACTCGAAGGAGGCTTCATGGCCTCGTACCGCAGGCTTAAGCCCGACGAAGCCGCTGACGATCTCTGGCTGGCCTACCTGGCAACGGCTCAGCCCTCGCCGTGGTTTAACCACCAGACCTATGTCGATACCCTGTCCAAGGAAGCGATCGAGCGCTTTGTGGCGATCACCTACGAGCGCTATGCCGAGGCCGTGGGCGCGCACTTTGGCACCGTCATCCCGGCCATCTTCACCGACGAGCCCCAGTTCACTCACCAGCAGAGCTTCCGCTACGCCGGCGATACCGGCGATCTGATCATCCCCTGGACGGACGATTTCGCGGCGACCTATCTGCAGGCATACGGGCAAGACCTCCTCGAGCACCTGCCGGAACTCTTCTGGGAGTTGCCGGACGGAGCGGCCTCGGTAGTGCGCTATCGCTATCACGACCACCTTGGCAGCCGTTTTGCTGAAGCCTTTGCCGGCACCCTTGGCCGCTGGTGTGACAAGCACGGGCTGATGCTCACCGGGCACCTGATGGAAGAGCCCACCCTCCAGTCACAGACTGCGGCGGTTGGTGAGGCGATGCGCTCGCTGGCGCATTTCCAGCTCCCCGGCATCGATATGCTCTGCGACCGCCTGGAGCTTACCACCGCCAAGCAGGCGCAGAGCGTGGCGCGGCAGTACGGTCGCCCCGGGGTGCTAAGCGAGCTCTACGGGGTGACCAACTGGGACTTTCCCTTCCGGGGGCACAAGGGCCAGGGCGACTGGCAGGCCGCTCTGGGCGTGACGGTGCGGGTGCCGCACCTTGCTTGGGTGTCGATGGCCGGCGAAGCCAAGCGCGACTACCCGGCCTCGATCCACTACCAGTCCCCCTGGTGGCGGGAGTACCCGCTTATCGAGGATCACTTCGCCCGCGTTAACGTGCTGATAACCCAGGGCCAACCTCGGGTGCGCGTGGGAGTGATTCACCCTATCGAGTCCTACTGGCTCTGTTTCGGTCCCCAGGCGCAGACCGCGCTCGAGCGCAACGAGCGCGAAGCTAACTTCCAGAACCTCACCGAGTGGTTGCTGTTTGGGCTATTCGACTTCGACTTCATCGCCGAATCGCTGCTGCCCGAACTCTGCCCTGTTGCTACGGCGCCCTTACCGGTGGGCGAGATGGCCTACCAGGTCGTCATCGTGCCTTCCATGCGCACCATCCGCACGACCACCTTGGAGCGGCTCGAGGCCTTTCGGGCAGCCGGTGGAGAGCTGCTCTTCGTGGGTGAAGTACCTTCGCTGTTAGACGCCCAGCCCTCAGATCGGGCCGCGAGACTGGCCGCTCAGAGCCGACACCTGCCCTTCAGCCGCCGCGCCGTGCTGGAGGCGCTTAAGCCCTGGCGTGAGGTCTCAGTTAGACTGGCCGACGGCAGCCCTGCCACCACCGTGCTGCACCAACTGCGCAGCGAGGGGGAACGGCGCTATCTGTTCCTCTGCAACACGGCCCGCGAGGAGAGCTTCGGGCCTGTCGAGGTGAGGGTCCCTGGCTCCTGGAAGGTCACCCAGTACGATACCTTTAGCGGTGATACGCACCCGGCTTACGCAGACTATCAGGATGAGACGGTGATCCCTTGGGAGCTGCACGCCCACAGCCATCTGCTGGTGGGGCTCGAGCCTGGTCGCGCCGAGATCGCTAGCCGGTCGCAGCAACGCGAGTGGCGAGAGTTGGCGCGGCTGCCAGACCCGCTGCCGGTGACGCTCTCCGAGCCGAACGTGCTGCTCTTGGATCAGGCTGCCTACCGCCTGGATGACGAACCCTGGCAGGCCACCGAGGAGATACTGCGACTCGATCATGCCCTTAGGCGGCGGCTTGGCTGGCCCCTCAGGCTCAGGGGGGCGCAGCCGTGGGCGGAGCTACACCAGCCCGCGCCTGATCATACCTTGAGTCTCAAGTTCACCATCCACAGCGACGTCAGCGTTGAGCACCCGCAGTTAGCGCTCGAGGCTGCCAAGCAGGTCCGGCTCTTTTGGAACGGCCGGGCGGTACCGACCGAAGTGACGGGCTGGTGGGTGGATGAAGCGCTTGAGACGGTGCCCCTGCCACCCTTTGAGGCAGGCACGCACGAGCTTGTTCTGACCATGCCCTACGGGCCCCGGAGCCAGCCGGAGTGGTGCTACCTGCTAGGCGACTTCGGCGTCACCGTTCAAGGGCAGGCGCGGCTCACCGCGCCGGTGCGGGAGCTTGCCTTTGGCGACTGGACGCGCCAGGGGCTGCCCTTCTACGCCGGGAACGTCACCTACCACGGCACGCTCGAGGCAGCAGGGGAGCCTTTGGCTATCGGCGTACCGAAGTTCACGAACCCACTGCTAGCCGTTAATCTCGATGGCAACCCCGTAGGCCGTATCGCTTTTGCGCCTTACCGGCTCGAGCTCGGCCATGTGCCGCTTGGCAGCCATCGGCTGGAGATCACTGCCTACGGCAACCGCCTTAACGCCTTCGGACCGGTCCATCTTGCCGACGCGCAGGAGACCTGGATCGGACCCAACGCCTGGCGCAGTGAGGGCGAGCGGTGGTCATACGAGTACCAGCTCAAACCTATGGGTATTCTGTCCGCGCCCCTCTTGCTGGTTGGGTCTGTGGGCTCTATGCGCTAAGTCTCAACTCTGGCCCTAGCAGGTCGAGCCGATCCTGCGAGTACCCGCAGGACGCAGGTCCGCCAAAAACCGCTTCAGGGCCGCGCCCCCGCCTCAGCTCGAAGCAAGACTCTGGCCCAAGAGGGCATTCAGAAATTCCCAGTAAGACCCGTGCGGTTGCGTCCTGTAGGGGCGACCGGCCGGTCGCCCCTACCTCAAACGATGGGTTGTAGCTATTTTTCGAATGCGCTCTACTGCTCTTGGGGTTTGCGGCAAGAGCTCTCCGGAGGTTCCGAGCTTGCGCCCCGCTACGACCCGCGCTACTCACAGCGGTTTTCACAAATGCTGAGTCGGCTAGGTGCAGGTATCATCTCCGCAAAAACGTCCTGCGAGTAAACCGCAGGATAGGCAACGATTCGTAGTCCTGCGAGCACCCGCAGGATCAAACCAGATGATACCTGCTATCAGCCACCGTGAAGATCGTCCACGCCTTGGCCTAGCCGCTCTCCCTGATATACGGCAAAGGGGGCCACCACCACCCCAGCCCCCACCTGGCAGTCGGTAAGCACGGCATAGGGTCCGATGCGGGCGCCCTCGCGCACCACCGTGCGACCGCGCAGCCATACCCCTGGAAAGAGCACCACGTCGGGGTTAAGCACCACCGTATCGTCGATGAACACCTGCTCCGGGGCGATCATGGTGACGCCAGCCAGCAACCAGCGCTCGCGGATGCGGTCGCGTAGCAGCCGATCCACCTGGGCTAAGTGCTGGCGGTCGTTGACGCCCAAGACCTCGGCCTCATCTGGAGTCATCAGCGCCTCGACGCGCTTGCCCGCTTGGCGATAGATGGCCAGCAGGTCGGTGATGTAGTACTCGCCGGAGGCGTTGTCGCTGGAGAGGGCGCTAGCATGGCGAAAGACCTCGCGGTCAAAGGTATAGATGCCGGGGTTGATCTCCTGCAGCCGCCGCTCCGCGTCAGTAGCGTCTTTCTCCTCGACAATGCGCAACACGCTGCCATCCGCGGCCCGGACGATCCGCCCTAGCCCGGTCGGGTCGGCTACCTGGCAGGTGAGTAGGGTCATCCCGGCGCCGGACTGATGGGCTGCGATTAGCGCTCGCAGCGTCTCGGTCTTAAGCAGCGGTCCGTCACCGTTAACGACCAGCAGCACGCCATCAAACCCTGACAGCGCCGGCCTGGCTTGCAGTAGCGCGTGGCCGGTCCCCAGGCGCTGGGGCTGCTCCACGAAGGTCACCGGGGCGTCCTTAAAGCGAGCTCGCACAGCCTCGGCGCCATGTCCGATAACCACCACCGTATGCTGCGGCGCTAGCGGCTCAACCGCTTTGAGGACGTGGCCTAGCAGCGGCCTGCCCGCCGCTTCGTGCAGCACCTTGGGGATGGCCGACCTCATGCGCGTTCCTTGCCCAGCCGCCAAGATGACTACCGCCAAGGCCATTAGCGCCCCCTAGCTCGAGCGCTGAGCCGCTCTTTCTTTGCGGGCTTGTCAGGATCCATGGTGAGCAGCAGATACCCCGCGATTAAGATAATGGGGATGCTGGCTAGCTGGGTCAAGGTAAACAGGCCGATCCCCGGCTGATTAACCCCTTCAGCCAGATAGATCTGCCAGAAGAGCGGATTATCGCGGAACGGCTCTTCGATGACAAACCGCAGCAGTGAGTACCAGAGCACGAACTGGGCAAAGACATAGCCCGGCGTGCGGCTGCGCCTAAAAGCCCAGATCAGCACGAACAGCAACAGCAGTCCCACCAAAAACCCGTAAAACTGCGTCAGATGCACCGGGCCGCGCACGATCTCACCGGCACACTGCCACAGGGGGATCCCCGCCCCGTCGCTACATACCCCTGGAAAGGCCGCCCACAGGTTGTCTCCAAACAGCCAGCGACCAAGTACCCCCAAGGTCGGCGTCCCCGGCTCCGGCCAGGTAAAGCCGACGGGCCAGCCGGTGAGGCGCCCACCGGTGTCGGTGCCGTTCATGAAGTTGCCCAGGCGCCCGCCCATGATGCCGAAGGCTGCCGCCGGCGTCATCACATCGAGATAGGCCCACATGTTGAGCCGCTGGCGCCTGGCGTACAGCCACACCGCCAACAGCACACCCAACACCGCACCGTGGAAACTCAGACCACCTTGCCAGATATACAGTGCCGAAATCGGGTCCCCCCCCGGTCCAAAAAAGGCGCCGGGGCTGGTTAGCACATAGACCAGGCGGGCGCCTAATACGCCGGCGATGACCAAATAGAACACCATATCGAGCAGCTTGTCAGGGTCCAAGCCGCGCTGCTTAGCCAGCCGGAGCGCCCACCGTAAGCCGACGAGCACCCCTAAGGCGATCAAGAAGCCGTACCAGCGAATTTGTAGGATGACCAGATCCAGCATGATCGGATCCATCTCGACCTACCCTTTCAGCGGCCGCAGCCGCATCGACCTCGGACGACTGCAGGGCGCAACAACAGCCGATGCCCTGTTCCAGCGCTTACCAGTATATGCCTTTAGCGAGTGGGGATGACAAGATCTTAAGTGCGACCGGCTCGAGCGCGGCGCCCATCAGTCGATCACGGGTCACTTCGGCATTGCGCATCGCCATTTCGGTAAGTCTACCGGACCCCTAGCGGCCACGGCGCATCGGAGGAGACTCAGGCTCCTGACGCTGCCCTGGCAGCGCCATGGTAGTAAGCTAGAGTGATGCTCCTTGCCTTTGACCTTGACAAGACTATCGTCACACAAAGCTATGAGCTGCGTGACGATATCGTGGCCACCATCGCGGCGGCCCGCCAGGCGGGTCACCAGGTCACGGTGCTCACCGGGCGCACCCACGCCTCTGCCCGGCCCTACCTGCAGCGCCTCGGTGTGCGCGGCCCTTACAGCGTCAACCATGGCGCTCAGGTGTTTGATACTGCCGGAGTGTTGATTCATCAGGCCACTATTCCCGAGCTATATGTGCGGGAGCTGCTAGAACGCTACGGCCAGCGCCTCGACCTCGAAAGCTCCTGCGTCGTTAACGATACCCTCTACGCACGCCGCCCCGAAGACCCGCGGTGGGCCTGGGCTCATACCGCCCTTCAGCCGATCGCCCCCCTGGCGCATTACCCGGGCGGCGCTGCCGACAAGGTAGTTTTTAGCGTTCCCGACGATGGTGAGGTGCTACACAATGAGATCACAGCACGCTTTCCAGAGTTAGTGCTCTACCTGTGGGAGGATCACTTTCTGGAGGTAACCGGAGCGCGCGCGCACAAGGGGGCGGCGCTTAAGCTGATTGCGGCGCTGCTAGGTGTGCCGCAGAGCGAGACGGTGGCTTTCGGCGACGGGGTGAACGATGTGAGCATGTTGCAGTGGGCCGGCTACGCGGTAGCGGTTGGCGCCCAGGCGCATCCGGGGGCATTAGATGCGGCTGATGAGCGCGTAGCCTCACCTGAAGAGGGCGGCGTAGCGCACTGGCTTAAAGCCAACCTGCTAGCTTGCCACTAGCAGCGCCCTTCGCTCAGGGCCGCGTACGGGTTACTTTCAGCGCCTGCACATCAAGACGCCGTAGCTCGGCAAATCGTGCGGTCAGAGCTAAGGCGCAGATCGCCAGCAGACCGGCTGCCGCAAAGGCGCTCAGATAACCGGCCCAGGTGATCATGGCGCCAGCCAGGATGGGGGCTGCGGTCGGTATGGTCAGCATGGTGTTGGCAGCTCCTACATACAAGGGCCGATCCTCTTCCGGCGCAATGGCGTAAAGCAGGTTCCAGGCAGCCATTCCCATCCCTGACTGGCCTGCTGCCGAGAGCATCATGACCACAGAAAACAGTTGCCATGAGGGGGCTAGCAGGGCCAGGAGCGGAGCGGCGCATAAGAGCAAGATGCTGATCTGCATCACCATCACGTTCCTACCCTGGTCAGCGGGACGCCGGAACAGAAAGTTGGCGGCAATGGCCGCTGCCGTACTGAGCATGACGAAGGTGCCGATCGCACTCGCCGGGGCACCCAACACCTTAATGGCATAGACCGCATAAAAAGGTTCGCCCAAGAGCGCCAGCAGGGCGATGAAGCGCACCCGCAGATAGCGCCGGAAGTTATAATCCTGGCGTAGCAGTGTAGGGATCCGGCTGAGTACTGTCACCAGCGGCTGGCGCGCTCCGGCCCGGCCCGGCGGCTCGCGCACCAGGGTGAATGAAAGATAGGCCAGGATGGCCAACACCGCGCCGATTAACAGCAGGTAGCCAAAGTTATCAGGAAACGGGATGTCGCCAGCCAGGATCTGGCGCAGCACTAGCCCGGCCAGCAGCGCTAACACCCCGCCGATGACGCTGCGCAGCGCCCAGAAAGTACCCAAACGGTTGTGGGGCACGATCTTAGCTGTCACGTCAGCAAAGGGCACCCCTGAGATCCCTCCGGCAATAGCGTTGATGGCGATCATCGCCAGCACCACCGTCATGATCCACGCTGGTTCAGGCAGCGTAAAGACCGCCAGCACCATCAGGATGTAAGCCGCCGAGCGCACGATCGAGGTAGCGCGATACCAGGGAAGTTTAAGGGGGTGATGGGCGATCCGGCTGACTACCAGCAGTTGCGGCAAGAAAAAGCCACCTACCCGCAAAGCCGGAATTAGCCCGATCAGCAACGGTGAGGCGCCCAGCGCCGCCAAAAAAGGGGCCAGTACCAAGCTGCTATGAAAAAAAGCTTCGGCGCCGGTGATCAGTGCGCCGTTGCTAACACCTAGCCAGAAGTTGCGCCTAGCCGTCTGATAACGCGTAAGCAGAGGGTGGCTGCGCCGTACCGACACAGCCACTATCGTAACCCGTAACGCGGCTATTTTGCGCTGACAGTTGTGCCGTGAGGCCCTAGCGGATCGCGGCTAGAAACTCCTGACGGGTGTCCGCAGCGCTTTTGAAGGCGCCGCGCATAGCGCTGGTGCGCGTGGTTGCGCCCTGCTTCTCGACCCCGCGCATCATCATGCAGAGGTGGCTGGCTTCAGTTACCACTGCCACCCCGGCAGGCTCGAGCACCTCCACTAGCGCATCGGCGATCTGAGCGGTCATCCGCTCTTGCACCTGCATCCGCCGGGCAAACAGATCCACTACCCGGGCGAACTTCGATAGGCCGAGGATTTTGCGGTGGGGGATGTAGGCGATGTGAGCGGTGCCGAAAAACGGCAGCATGTGGTGTTCGCACAGCGAGTAAAACTCGATCCCCTTAACTACGATCATCTCCGCGCTCTCGGCCTCAAAAAGAGCTCCGTTAAGAATTTTCTTGATATCACCCTGATAACCGCTGGTCAAAAAGCGCAGTGAACGCTCGACCCGCTGCGGTGTCTTGATTAACCCCTCGCGCGTCACGTCCTCGCCGAGTCCGGTGATTAATTCGGCGATCAGGTGGTCCAGAGTGCTTTCACCTTGCTCAAAGTCGTTATCGATGGACTGTGCTAACGAGTAGTTCATCATTGGCTCTCTCATGGTGCGATGAGCTTGATGATCGATCATAGCGCGCAACCTTTCTGGCTCGAGTCTCGCCTCAACCCCATCGGCGCCAGGTTCGACCACAGCCTCCAGTTGGGAGTCTAGACCACGGGCGCCCGGAAGATAGTAGGCCAGTTGACTGTAGTAGAAGGTTAGTAGGTTTTGTTCCTACTAGTGGTTTCTGGGGTATTCTGTTGTATGATTATCCAAGGAAGCGAGCGACCAGCATGCTGGTTATGACCATCGGCAATCTTTGTCACCGGCCTGTGCTCCCTCCCTTGTGGGTGCCCAGGTCGACCTTTCCAGAACACGCTGCCGCATGGCTAGCGGGTAGCTTTCCATGTCAACTTGGAGGTATTAGATGAGTGGAGCCTTGGATATCGTCTTTAGTATCGGCGGCGCGGCGGGACAGGGCATCGCCACCCCGGGCAACGTTCTGGCGCGAATGTTCGTCCGTCGTGGCCTCCACTTTTACGCTTACAACGCCTATCAGTCGATCATTCGCGGCGGTCATATCTTCCTCACCATGCGCGTCAGCGACCAGCCTGTCACCAGCCACGGCGACAAGCTCGATTTGCTGTTATGCCTCAACCAGGACCCCATGAACCGCCATTTGGGGCTCTTAGGGTCGGGGGCGCGCGTCCTTTACAATAGCGATGTCATCAAGCCCGGCGAGGCCTTGGCGGGTGTACATCTTTGCCCGCTCCCGGTCGGCGCGCTCACCGACAATCACCGCAACAAAGTGGTGCAAAATACCGTCGCGCTCGGCGCGATGACCGCGCTTCTCAGCCTGGACTTTCAGCTGCTCGAGGACAGTCTGGCGCGCCATTTCAAAGCCAAAGGCCAGGACGTCGTCGACGAAAACCTGCGGATGGCTAAGGCCGGTTATGACTTCACTCAGACCAACTTCGAACCTTTCCCTGTGACCGTCCCCGAAGGCCCGAAACCGCTTGCCGTCTGGACCGGCAATCAAGCGCTGGCGATGGGCGGCGCGGCGGCCGGCGTCAAGTTTTACGCCGCCTACCCGATGAGCCCTTCGACCGGGGTGCTCCACTGGATGGCGCAAAATGGACCTGGGCTAGGGATCATGGTCCGTCAGGCCGAGGATGAAATTGCCGTGGCGACAATGGCTATCGGCGCTGCGCATACCGGCTGCCGGGCGATGTGCGCCACTTCGGGCGGCGGCTTTGCCTTGATGACCGAAGCCATCGGCCTGGCCGGCATGATGGAGACCCCGGTGGTCTTCATCAACGTGCAGCGTGCCGGCCCCTCGACAGGGGTGCCGACCAAGACTGAACAGGGCGATCTGTGGCAAGTTCTGGGGGCCAGTCAGGGCGACTACGAACGCTTTGTCGTCGCGCCCAAAGACGCCCTCGACGCCTTCAACACCATCCCCGAACTCTTCAACTTGGTCGACAAAGCGCAGTGTCCCGGCATCGTCATCTCTGATCTGCTCATCTCCGAGGGGACCTTTAGTGTCGATCCAGGCACCATCGACATGCATCCCAAGATCGACCGGGGCGAACTCATTACCGAACCCAGAGCCGCGCCGGACGGCAGCTTGGCCGACCCCGCGACCCGCGAGGGGAGCGGTTACAAGCGCTACGCCGACACTGAAACGGGCATTTCGCCGCGCGCCCTCCCCGGCACCGAAGGTTACGTTTATGTCGCCGCCAGTGACGAGCAAGACGAAGACGGCGTCCTGATCAGCGACGAGTTCACCAATCCGCACAAGCGCCGCAAGATGGTCGAGAAGCGCGCGCGCAAGTTTCAGTATGTCGCCACGGACGTGCCTCCCCCGGAGCTTGAGGGTCCCGAAGACGCCGACGTCACCCTGGTCGGCTGGGGCTCGACCTACGGCGTCATCCGCGAGGCCACCAGCCAGCTTAAGGATCAGGGAGTCAGCGCCAATCACCTTCAGATCAAGTGGATCCTCCCCTTCCACGCCGCTGCCGTCACCGCCATCCTGTCGGGGTCCAAGCGCGTCATCGTCGTGGAAAACAACTATTCCGGCCAGTTCGCCCGCTACTTGCGCAGCGAGACCGGCATCAAAGCGCACGGGCACATTCGCAAGTACGACGGCGAGCCGTTCATGCCGCACCACGTCGCCGAGGGTGTTCGGGCCATCATTGAGGGCAAGACGGACAGGTATGTGCCCTATCAAGAGGTCGTGGTTTAGTGCTCCGTCAAGCTGATTTTGATTGTCGTCTTTGAAAGGAGACAGCATGACCATTACCAATCCGGCCCCGCTAACCGCCAAGGAGTTCAAAGGCAAAGTCGATCCCGACTGGTGCCCAGGTTGCGGCGACTACGGGGTCTTGAACTGCCTACAACGAGCCTGCGCGGAGCTGGCGCTCAAGCCGCACGAACTGCTCGTCGTCAGCGGCATCGGCTGCTCGTCGAACTTACCCGGCTTTTTCAACGCCTACGGCGTGCATAGCCTGCACGGCCGGTCGCTGCCGGTCGCAACGGGCGCGAAACTTGCCAATCACGAGCTGACGGTCGTCGTCACCGGCGGCGACGGCGATGGCTACGGCATCGGCGGGAAC
Source organism: Truepera sp. (assembly GCA_018333895.1). Classification (GTDB taxonomy): domain Bacteria; phylum Deinococcota; class Deinococci; order Deinococcales; family Trueperaceae; genus JAGXSJ01. Next base: position 682 of record JAGXSJ010000045.1, on the reverse strand, counting down.
CACCTCGCTCACACTGCACGGCGCAATGTGAACCTTACCTACATCGTCATGGACAACCAGATTTACGGCCTGACCACCGGCCAGGTTTCCCCCACCAGCCGCGAGGGGATGAAGACCAAGAGCACCCCTTATGGCAGCGTCGAGCGGCCGGCCAACCCGCTCACGGCGGCCATCATGAACGGCGCCACCTTCGTGGCCCGCGGCTTCAGCGGCGACGCCAAGCACCTCGTCGAGCTGATGGTCAAGGCAATTCAGCATCAAGGCTTCGCGCTGATTGACGTCTTCAGCCCTTGCGTGACCTTCAATCACGACAACGACTACCCGTTTTTCCGGCAGCGCGTAAAAAGGCTCGAGGACGAAGGGCACGACCCCAGCGACTGGAAGGCGGCCTGCGAAAAGGCGATGGTCTGGGGCGACACCATCTATACCGGGCTTTTCTACCAGTTTAAGGGTAGAGACACGCTCGAGCAGCGGGAACAGGTTCTGCACGAAGGCGGTCCGCTTGCCCGCCGGCCGCTAGGCTTAACCAAGGAGCAGGCCCAGCGGCTTATCGCTAGGCTGCTCTGACAGCGGTTTTCACAAATACTGAGTCGCCTTAGCGCAGGTATCATCTCTGCAAAGGCGCCCTGGAGAACGATTCGCAGTCCTGCGAGCACCCGCAGGATCAAACCAGATGATACCT
>JAGXSJ010000044.1 GCA_018333895.1 Truepera sp. | reverse complement strand
CAGATAGGCGGGGACCATCGCGTAGTGGTGGGCCGGCGCGGGTTCTAGCGCATAGAGGCGGATATCGGCCTCAATGATCGCCCGGGTGGCTGCGCTCGACAGTTGAAGCGAAGACCCTGAGGCAAAGGCCAGCCAGCAATCGAACTCCCCATGGAGCGGCAGGGGGATGTCATCCGGAGCGAAGCCGTCCTGACCGCTGGGAAAGATGCGCGGCGCCAGGGTGACAGGCGGAACGGCCGTGCCGGGGAGCTCGAGCCGGATGGGATAGGCCTCTTCGAGGCTGAAAGCGTCGGCCAGGTAGGCCCGGCCCGGTCAGCACCGGGTCTATCAGCTCGAGCTCCCGCCCGAGGCCCAGTCTGCGCTGCACGGCGCATCCCGGCTCCAGCGTGGCGGCCGCCACAACTTCGGCCTGAGCTAAGGCGCCAAGCCCGGCAGTGCGGCGGTGGTATGCCTCGGCGCGGTGCTGTTGCTGGCGGGCAAAGGCCTCGGCGGCCAGCTCATGGTAGCGCGCCCGCCGCCCCGGTTGCAGGCCTTCATAGAGCAGGGTGCGAGAGGGCTCGTCGAGCAGCCAGGCACCGTTTTCGAACACCAGCCAGCCGCGCCGCTCGAGCTCATCAAGGTAGGCTTCCGCCCCCAGGGCGCGGACTAGCTCGAGCGGCAACGGGCCGGGATGGACAGCGAGCCGCTCGAGCGCCAGGCGGGCGTCGTAGGTAAGGTGTCGGGCTTCGACATAAAAAGCCGCCCGTACCCGTTGCGGGACCGGCAGCGGCTGCTGCCCGAACTGTGCCCGCATGCTCAGCAGCTCGTCGAGGTACAACCGGTTCCCGGCGGATTGCAGATACAGGGCCGCCGCCTCCTGGAACGGCAAGTCCTTGAGCCAGCGGCGCACCTCCGGCCAGGACAGCGGGGGCAGGTGCAGATAGCGAACCTGCCGGGCTGGCAACGCCTCGCGGAGCTGCAGCACCAGCCTGGGCTCTTCGCCAAAGCTCGAGCCCGCCACCACCCACACCCCCGTGCGGTCTCGCTGGATGCGGCTTAACAGCAAGGCGTCATCGGGGGAGGGGAGCGGGACATACCGCAGCGCTTTGGTGGCCGCTACCTCGTGGAGCCCTTCGCTGAACGGCAGCTCTAGGCGCCTGGCTAGCGCCTGCGCAAACTCCTTGCGCCCCGAGCCCGGCGGCCCCCGCAGCACCAGGACGGCGGGCGGCTCGAGCAGCCGGCTCACCTCGCTGAGCAAGGTGGCGCGCAGCGGCATGCCGTGGTGATTCTCGGCCTGGTGCGCTCGTTGATATTCGAGCCAGTCCTGAAACTCCGGCGATATGTCGTCCAGGCCGTCAAGCATCACGCTCGCCCTAACAGCCTTCCCGCTTCGCTCGGCTCCGTTCGGGTCAAGGAACCCGTCCCAGCGCTCGAGCGCCAAGTAGTCCGGCAGCCGCAACGGGTCTTCACCCGCGGCAAAGGGCGCCGGTCCGAAGGGCCAGGCTTGCCGGAGCCGGTGGAGTTCGACGCGCAAGTTGCCCATCGCCCGATGGTTGTCCCACAGCAGCGCGGCTAACTGCTCGCGCCGGGCCGGTCCTTCGAGCGCCAGGTAATAGAGCAGCGCCAAGCCCTTGCGCCGTAACCTGATCGTTTGGTCGCGGTAGTTTAGCCGAGCCGGGCCATAGAGCGGTAGCGTGAGCTTCCGCTGCGAATCTGGCGAGCTGTTATCCATGGCTGTCCCCTTACCGAGCCCAAGTTAAAGTCCGCGACAAGCCCTCGGCCATATAGATTAAGCATAACCCGCCAACTCTTACAAAATTCTAACACGCGGGCTTAGCGCCTAGTGGTGAGATCGCCACGGCGCTTCGCGCCTCGCAGTGAACCAAAGGCCATGTAGGTCGTTGCGAGGAGCGTTAGCGACGAAGCAACCCCGCGAACCACACCTCCCGCAAGCGCCCTTGTCGGGATCGCTTCGGCTGCGCCTCGCGATGACAGGATGCGCTCCAAGGGACTTTTCGAATGCCCTTACTCAAAGATACGGGCGCCACCCGTTACCGCAGCCGTTACTTGGGCGTTACCAACTTGGCCGGAGCGGTTCCGGGCGGTAACGGTACGGCGCCGGCCTGCCCCGCCGGCGCACTGCGGGCCGGTAACGCGGCGGTAACGCCCCAAGCGCTAAGGTGCAGCTACCAGCGGAGTGCTTGGCGTCCTGCTTCTGATGCGGTGAAAGGTGGTGTTGGCTGATCCTTGGTGCTAGTTACGGTCAGACGGCTTAAACCCTGCTTGGGAACCCGGCGTTCCCCACATCATATAGCGGAATATAGCTGAAATAGAGGAGGAGGTTCACGGTGAGAAAGTTCCTAACTATTGCCATCGTAGCCGCCATGATCGCCAGCCTGGGCGCGGCGTTTGCTCAGACCTCACAGAGTCACGATGTCGAGATCCGCATCCCCAACGTGCTGCTGATTCGGATCGTAGGGGTTGTAGGGGATCGGGAACCGGCAGACAATCCTCGAGTCGTCTTCGATTTCAGTGCGGACCATGTTGCCTACATGGCTGCCGTCGAGGCCGGTGAAGCTGGCCCCCTCAAACCGACTTCGGTCGAGAATTTCGGTGATGTCATAGTCTTTTCGAATAGTGAAACAAGCTGGTCCGTTCACCTTTCAGCCCTGCCTCTAACCTTCGCTCCGCACATCCTGCGTGGACGAGGAGCATTTCTCGACCTTGCAAGCATTCGTGTTCGTCCCGGACAACTTCCTGACCCTGGCGTAGTAGACCGCCCCTGGCGCTGGCATTTGGGAACCACCGGGCCAATAGCTAGAGGGAGGGGACTTGAAGGATATAGAGGTTGGCGAAGCCTCGGTTTTGGCGGCAGTGATTACGAACTGTTGGTCCATGGCGACGAAGAGCCCGGTACCTATACCACTATAGTCACTTACACCATCACCCAACCCTAAGAGCTAAGCCGCTTCCCAAGGCCCGCCATAAGCACTGCGGGCCTTTATCTACTGCCTGCCCCGAGCCTTCGGGCTGAGGCCCTCAAGGCCGAAGGCTTGTCGAACGGGAGAGACGTCGAGGGGCTCAGGGTGACACGTGGCTCGGGGTGACAATTTGCTCAGCGTGACACCATCAGCCCCCCTTTGTCATTCTGAGGAGCGTCAGCGACGAAGAATCTCGCAGCGATGCAGCCCTATCAGCGGCGCTTCCCGCATATGTCCTTTCCGGGATCGCTTCCCCTTCAGCTTTGCCTCAGGGCCTGCCCTGAGCAGGGTCGAAAGGGTCGCGACGACAAAAGACGGCTGTGTCGTTGCGAGCCGAGCTTGCGAGGCGAAGCAACCCCGTAATCGGCGTTGACCGCTAGTACTCTGCCCGGGATCGCTTCGGCTGCGCCTCGCGATGACAGGATGCGCTGTTGGCGCCACCCCCCTTAACCCCCCAACCCCCCCTGGTTCAGGGGGGCTTAACCTTGTCGTTTCACGATAACAACGCTGCCAAGCGCTGGGTTGGCGTCACGGCCAGCGTTTGCTAACGCTTGACAAGAGCCTACTATTGCACGACAATAGCATAGCGATTAAGTCCTTCGCGGACAAGGAGGCTGAGCGAATCTTTCGAGGCCAGCACTCCCGCCGCCTCTTATCACTGAGGAGGTAGCGATGAGAGACATCCCGCCCATTCACCCCGGCGCACACCTGGCCGAGTACCTGGCCGAGTATGGGCTTAGTCAGTATGCGCTGGCCAAGGCCACCAGCATGAGCGAAATGCGGATCAGCGAGATCGTGCGCGGCAAGCGCGCCATCACCGCCGACACGGCGCTGAGGTTGGGGCGCTTTTTCGGTGTGGCGCCGGAGTTTTGGCTCAACCTGCAAAGCCGCTACGACCTTGAAGTGGCCGCTGAAGCGCTCGGCCCCGCGCTCGAGCACGAAGTGGCAGTCCATCGCCCCAACGCCTAAGGCGCAGTAACCTCGTAGGGTGCGCTCGCGCACCGCTACCAACGGTGCGGCCAAGAGACCCTTCGCGGAGCTTGCCCTGAGCTTGTCGAGTGGGAGCTTGTTGAAGGGCTCAGGGTGACACGATCAGGCACGCGCGCCTGCGGCGGTCGCGATGAACTGGCAACCACGCTACCTGGTTGAGGACGATCCGAAACAGACCGAGCTGGTGAGGAGCTTCTTGAGCCGGATATGCACGGCTCGCTTCGGCCCGCTGGCAAGCGGTCCACTGCATCGCGCGGTTAGACCCCGACGTAGGTTACCGTGCCCGGCTTAGCCGTCGGTAACGAGTACCTTCACGAGGCAGCAGCGACCAGGTGGTCTTTTGCCTGCTCGAGAAACTCGATGACCTGCGTTCGAGTAACCGAGGGGAACCCAGCTAGGAACTCATCAATGGAATCCCCAGCTTCCAGATAGTCGAGAAGCGTCTGGATTGGGACGCGCGTTCCCGCGAACACTGGCGTACCGCCCATCACGTCCGGATCGCAGGAGATCACCGGCTTGGTCATGCGTCCAGACTACTCCGATCTGCGCGACGTGTGCAACTTGGGGTCTAACGTTTACGCCCACCGGCACCCGCCCAAGGTCGCTTGCAAAGCGCTTCGCTCGTGCGCGCGTCCGGGTTATGAAGAGCTGTGGACCCCACACTACGCACTACTGGCCGTTTCTTCAGCTAGTCAGCTTGGCGGCGCCATCAACACTTTCGCACGGGCTGTCGCGAAGAGCGTCGGTCTCGCAACATACCAACGGTGCGGCCAAGAGACCCTTCGCGGAGCTTGCCCTGAGCTTGTCGAATGGGAGCTTGTCGAAGGGCTCAGGGTGACACGATCAGGCACGCGCGCCTGCGGCGGTCGCGATGAACTGGCAACCACGCTACCTGGTTGAGGACGATCCGAAACAGACCGAGCTGGCCAGGAGCTTCTCTAACGCTACCCTGCCTACCTAAGCCGGCCATCGAAGCGAAAAGGGAGGGGGGTGTCGATGACGACCTTAGCGAAGTGGGGATGCGCCGGGTTCAGCAACAGGTTGCGCTCAACCGGCACGATGACGCTGGGGACTGACAGCGCCACGCTCGCTTGCGCTTTGACCCAGGCGTCGCCGATGCGCCGTGCCGCTTGGCTCACCGGCCGCTCCTGCCAGTCTGCCGGCAGCGCTGCCTCGTCGAGCAAGAGCACCTCGTCCTCGGGGAGATGCAGGCGAAACGTCAGGTAGTCGCGTTCGAAGCGGCGCCGGTCGGCATGGGCCAGCGTCTCGAGCGCGGCCAGTGATAGGTTGGCGCTGGTATACACCACGGCGATGCCGGGGCTGTTCCAGCGGCCACCGAAGCGCCGCGCCCCCTCGCCGGAGAAGGCCGCCTCTTTGGAGCCATGTTCTTGCCTGACCAGACGCCAGGCCGTGATCAACTATAGACCCCGTAGGCGATGCGCCCCAGGAGGTTCTCGACCTCGTGCGCGCCGATCTCAGTGTCTGCGTACTCGAGCGGTGTGCGCCCGCCCAGGCTCAGATTGTCGCTGCGCAACCAGTCGGTGGCGCTGTCAGCGTCCTCGAAGACCTGGATAGCGAGGTCGACCAGGCGCGCAATGCGCAGCACGTGCTCACTCTCCGCGGGCGTGAGCTGCCCGCTGCGTTTGCGCCGTGTGAGGGTGCTGCTGCTGATGTCGGTGACGCCTGCCAGCGCGGCTTCGCTGATGCCCAACAGGGCGGCCAGGAGCGTGAACGTGCGAATCGGCAGGCCCTCCTTGACAGCGTGGATCAGCCCTTGGGTGTTCGCCGTGGTGAGGCCGAGGCCGTGCAGCACGCTCGCATCAGGTTCCGCTCGCGGAGTATAAAGCGTCATGATACCTCCAGATGATGATTTTAGCATAACCTTGTGATGATCACGCTAGCTTGCCCGAAGGTCGGAGGCTTTATCACGAAGCAGGTGGCATTGGCCAGTACGCAAGAACCTAACCCCCACCCCGGCCCTCCCCCTATTAGGGTGTGGGAGGGGGTTTCTAAGAGCCGGGGTCGTTCATGATAAAGCCTGCGGCCCCGGGATCCTGAGTGTCATGTGATGTGGTAAAGTGTCACCAGGAGGTGACCATGCGCACCATGTCGATTCGCGAGGTTCGTGACGCGCTCCCGAAGCTAGATAGCCTGATTGCTAGTGAAGGGGAAGTGATCATCACGCGGCGAGGGCGGCCGATTGCCAAGTTTGTCCCGCTGCAAGGGGACAAGGGGATGCCATCGTATGCCGATCTGCGCGCTATGGTCAAGCCTCTCAAAAGACCGAGTGCCGAACTGATCCGCGAAGACCGCGAGCGCCTCTGAATGCGTGCATACCTTAGCCAAGCGGATGCCCGCCGCTTCAGCTAGTCAGCTTGGCGGCGCCATCAACACTTTCGCACGGGCTATCGCGAAGAGTGTCGGCCTCGCAACAGACGTTTCGTAAAGAGCGCGAAGATGATCAAGGAGAGCGCGACCGGCACGGCGCTGACTGTAAACAGTACCTGGTAACTGGTGTGCTCTGAGACCCAGCCTAGCATGATCGCTCCTAGGCCGATACCGAGGTCGGCAGCCGACCCAAAAGAGGCATTGGCAGCCCCCCGGCGGTCCGGGCGCGCCAGGCGTATAATCGCTGCGTGCAGAGCCGGCTGCGCCGAGCCGAAACCGATGCCGTACAGCACTGCTGCCACGAGCACGCCAAATAGTCCGGTCGAGAAGCTGAGGGTAAGCAGCGCCAAAATTTTAATCACAACGGCTGGCACAATGACCGAGACCTCACCGTAGCGGTCCGAAAGTTTCCCGGCCAGAGGACGGCTCAGGGCCAGCGCGGCGGCAAAGGTCAGAAAGAACGCGGCAGGATTGACCCGGATCGAGTCGGCAAACAGTGCCACAAAGGCAATAACTCCCCCATAGGCGATAAACAGTAACAGGGCCGCTGCCGCCACCGGCAAGGCCGACTTTTCAAGCAGCACTATCTCCCTGGCTCCGGCTGGCGGTTGGAAAGGCAGTTTGGCGCCAAGCGTCAAGAGCAGCGCTACGGCACAGAGGCCGGTCGCAAATAGAAATAGCTGGCCCGGTAGGTTCTGCGTAACCCAGAGGCCCAAGACCGGGCCGATGGCCATGGCCAGGGTTATGGACGCACTAAACCACCCTATCCCCTCACCGCGGCGAGGAGGCGGGATAATATCGGTGATCGCGGTAAGAATGGCGGTGGTGGCAATGGCCCAGGCCATGCCGTGCAGTATCCTGAGCCATAGCAATGCGATAACCCCGCCGGCCCAGCCGTAAAGATACATCGCTACCGCGAAGAGAAACAGCCCCCAGGCAATAAACAGACGCCGACCAAAGCGGTCTAGCAGCACGCCGACGAGCGGGCGGAAGATGACAGCCGACAGCATAAAGGCGCCTATCACCAGGCCAATTTGTGCTTCCGTGCCGCCTAGCTGTCTGATATACAGCGGCAGCGTTGGGAGCAGCATATAAAACGCGGTGAAGAGGAACAGCGTCCCTACCGTCAGGAGAATGAACGACTTGGTCCACAGGCGCTCCATGCTTCCCTCTCCGTTGCCAGACGGCGTTCCCTTGTGGCCTCCGCTACCCAACACACCCCTCGCCGACTGTTCCGGAGTGTGCTCGGCGGTCAGGCACTGGCCTCGCGCGGCATGATCTTGACCGTGGCGGCTCGAGCGCGTTCACCTTACGGGCGCAGCAGCGTCTTGATCGCGCGGCGCTCGTCCATGGCACGGTAGCCCTCAGCGACCTGCTTAAGCGGCAGCGTCAGGTCGAAGACCTTGCCGGGGTTGATTGCGCCGTTCAAAACCAGATCGATCAACTTAGGCAGATAGCGGCGCACCGGGGCGGGGCCGCCGTGGAGGTGAACGTGGCTAAAAAACAGCTCCAGGCCGGGAAGCTCAACGCCATGGGTGACTCCCACAAAGCCGACATGCCCGCCGGGGCGGGTGGCGCGGATACTCTGCATCATCGCTTCTTGCGTGCCGACTGCCTCGATTACCGAGTCAGCACCGATGCCATCGGTCAGCTCCTTGATCCGAGCTACGCCCTCATCGCCGCGCTCGGTCACGATGTCGGTTGCACCGAACTCGAGCGCCAGCTTCTGCCTCGGCTCGTGACGGCTCATCACGATGATCCGCTCGGCGCCCATCTGTTTGGCGGAGAGGGCGCCAAGGAGGCCGACCGCCCCGTCGCCGACGACCGCGACCGTCGAACCCGGCTTCACGTTGGCGGCATCAGCAGCAAACCAGCCGGTGCCAAGCACGTCAGAGGTTGCCAGCAGGCTCGGAATCAGGTCGTCATCCGGCATCTCCGGTAAGGCGACCAGCGTGCCATCGGCGAGCGGGACGCGCAGATAGGGGGCCTGTGCGCCCACCATAAACTCCCGCTGCACACAGGAGGCCTGGTAGCCAAACTGGCAGTGGGGGCAGGTGTTATCGGAGGTCGCGAACGAGCCGACCACGAACTGCCCAGGCTTAATGCTCTTAACCGCGCTGCCGACCTCCTCAACGATGCCGCAATACTCGTGACCCATCGGCCGCGGCTGGTTGATCGGCTCGATACCGCGGTAAGGCCACAGGTCCGAGCCGCAGACGCAGGTGAACGGCAAGCTGATGATGGCGTCGGTCGGTTCGATAATCGTCGGGTCGGGGCGCTCCTCGAAGCGCACGTCTCTTGGGCCGTAAAGAACTGTCCCTTTCATGTTAATCCCCTTCCGAGTCTCGAGGCACCTTCCGCAGCGGCCAAAGTCGCCTTACTTGCGGTACTGTTCGTCGCTGACCTTTTCCAGCCAGTCCACAGTTTTGCCGCCGAGCGCCTCTTGGATAGCGATATGGGTCATGGCCGTGGTCGCCGTAGCGCCATGCCAGTGCTTCTCACCGGGCGCGAACCAGATCACGTCCCCCGGTCGAATCTCCTCTTTGGGGCCGCCCTCGCTTTGCGCCCACCCACACCCGGACGTGACGATGAGGGTCTGCCCTAATGGGTGAGTGTGCCAGGCGGTACGGGCGCCAGGCTCGAAGGTGACGCTGGCCATGCGCGCGCGTGCCGGTTCGGGCGCCTCGAACAGCGGGTCGAGGCGTACCGTGCCGGTAAACCACTCGCTTGGCCCTTGGCCGGAAGGCCGTGAGCCATTTCGTTTGATGTCCATGTTTTCCTCCGAAATCAGTAGCCAGAAGTCAGAAGCTAGAAGCTAGTAGGGGCGAACCCTTTCGGGCTGAGCCCCCTCAGGGCGAAGCCTCATGTTCGCCCTATTTTCATCCTTGGTGGTGAACGATAGTTCATGGGCAATTCCTCCTACGACGACGGGGTGCGAGCCGAGCCCTGCCGCTCAGCGGTTAGACAGCGCAAGCACCTCCTTGGGAAGCCTAGCGCCCTGCACCGCGATCTTCGAGGCGGCGTCCGCGATCTCGAGGAGATCGTTGGGCGTTAGCGCGACGGCGGTGGCACCGAGGTTTTCCTCGAGGCGGTGGAGCTTCGTGGTGCCGGGGATTGGCACGATCCAGGGCTTCTGGGCGAGCAGCCAGGCGAGCGCGATCTGGGCGGGCGTCGCCCCCTTTTGTTCGGCGACCCGCTTCAGCAGATCGACCAGGGCCAAGTTGGCCGCGCGGGCCTCGGGGGCGAAGCGCGGAGCCCTGTTGCGGAAGTCGCTGGGGTCGAACGTAGTCGTGGTGTCGATGGTCCCCGTGAGGAAGCCTGCGCCGAGCGGGCCCCAGGGGACGAAGCCGATGCCCAGCTCTTCGCAGGTCGCCAGCACGCCGTTCTGCTCGACATCGCGCGTCCACAGCGAGTATTCGCTCTGCACGGCAGCGACCGGCTGGATGGCGTGGGCGCGCCGGATGGTCTTTGCACTCGCCTCCGACAGGCCGAAGTGCTTCACCTTGCCCTGCTGAATCAACTCTTTCACTGTGCCCGCGACGTCCTCGATCGGGACGTTAGGATCGACGCGGTGCTGGTAGAGGAGGTCGATCGCCTCGACCTTTAGGCGCCTGAGCATCGCCTCGACGACCTGCCTGATGTGCTCGGGCCGGCTGTCGAGGCCAGACCGGCTGCCGTCGGGGTTGATTCCGAACCCGAACTTAGTGGCAATCACCACCTGCTGACGGAATGGGGCCAGCGCCTCGCCGACGAGCTCCTCGTTGGTGAAGGGGCCGTAGGCTTCGGCGGTATCGAAGAAAGTCACGCCCCGCTCGACTGCGGCACGAATGAGCGTGATTGCTTCCTGTCGATCAGTTGGCGGACCGTAATTCGCGCTCAACCCCATGCAGCCGTACCCGAGGGCCGACACTTCCAAGTTGCTGTTGCCAAGCTTGCGTATCTGCATCTCTCCTCCGAAAATCAGTAGTCAGAATTCAAGTAGTCAGTAGTCAGTAGGGGCGAACCTCGTGTTCGCCCGATTTTCCTGCGCGGTACGCCTTCGCTCGGCCCCTTCACTTCGCAGGCTCAGTGCAAGCGCTGCGCTCAGGACAAGGCTTCGCTGATGGTGAGCAAACGTTCATGGGCAACTCCTCCAACAATCGCTCCCGGGACCGAACGGCATACCTTTTGCTCCCTTGATCGCTCAGCGACCGGTCATCCGTTGCAGGTCTACGGGATAGCGCTCTCCTTGGACCGTGATGTTTGCCAGAGCAGCTTCGATATCCCGCAGGTCGTCCGCCGTGAGTTCGACCTTGACGGCGCCGAGGTTCTCGTCTAGGCGCGTTAGCTGGCGGCTGCCCGGTATCGGCACGATCCACGGCTTCTGAGCGAGCAGCCAGGCGAGCGCAAGCTGCGCCGGCGTCGCCCCCTTCGCCTCAGCGATCTTAGCGATCTGCTCGACCAAGGCCAGGTTGGCTTTGCGAGCCTCCGGCGCAAAGCGGGGGATCCGGCTGCGGAGGTCGGTTGGGGCGAAGGTCGTATTTTCGTCGACCTTGCCGGTCAGAAAACCCTTACCGAGCGGACTGAAGGGCACAAAGCCGATGCCTAGCTCCGCGCAGGTAGGCAGCACCTCTTTTTCCGGCTCGCGCCACCACAAAGAATACTCACTCTGGATGGCTGTCACCGGCTGGACGGCGTGGGCGCGGCGGATGGTCTGGGCGCCGGCTTCGGAGAGGCCAAAGTGCTTGACTTTCCCTTCCTGAATCAGCTCCTTGACCGCTCCGGCTACCTCTTCGATGGGCACCTGCGGGTCAACCCGATGCTGATAGAACAGATCGATGGCCTCGACTCTGAGCCGCTTGAGCGAGGCTTCAGCGACGCGCCTGATCTGCTCGGGCCGACTATCGAGGCCAGACATAGGGCTCGGCCCCTTGTCGGGGTCATGCTTGAACCCGAACTTGGTGGCGATTGCCACCTGACCGCGGAAGGGCTCGAGCGCTTCACCGACTAGTTCCTCGTTGGTGAAGGGGCCGTAGACTTCAGCGGTATCGAAGAAGGTGACGCCGCGCTCCACGGCGGTCCGAATGAGGGCGATCATCTCCTGTTTGTCGACCGGGCTGTCGCCAAAACTCATTCTCATGCAGCCGAGGCCGATGGCCGAGACTTCTAAGTTGCTATTGCCAAGTCTGCGCTTCTGCATTGCTACTCCTTTCGCTTAACCGCACTCACGCTGGCGGGGCGGGTTGAAGATACGACCGATGAGGCTCTCTCGCTTGGCTAGGCGAAGTGGTTCAGACACATCATCGTTCATCAGCTCGCGATACGGCAAGGGGTGGCGTTGCGCCCTCGCTTCGCGTTCAACTCTCAACATAAACTGGATGGCTGGATCCATGGTGGACCTCCTATGTAAATCAGTAGTCAAGTATTCGAGTATTCAAGTATTCAAGTAAGGGCGAAACCCTTAAGCTTCTCAGGCTATCAGGCTGTCAGCTTAAAGGAGCTGAAAGACTGAAAGACTGATAGCCTTTTCTTCGTGCTTCATGGACAACTCCTCAGACAGTTTCCTCGTGAGCAGACTCCTCAGCCGCTAAAAGCAGTTGTGGCAGGCGAGATCAACTAGCTGTATCTTAGGCCTCCCGGAGCGCAAGGTGGTAGAATGATTGTCGCTAGTTGTTGAACGATTCTGCAACCGCCAAAGGAGCGTGCAGTAGCTATGGATGCGATTAACCCCCAGCAGGTAGAGCGCGACGCCGTCCCTTCGGGCTGGAGCCCCTTCGGGCTGAGCCTCAGGGGAAGCCTGAGTGAAGCGAAGGAGGCGCGCTGGGCACAAGCCAACCGAGAAGAGCTAGTTGAGCGTATTGCAAGCGCCCTCCGCGAAGATGGCCGGGTCGAGCCGCTCAGGGGCCTGCACCTCCACCGCGCCTCCGTGCCCACGGAGTTGGTTCACGGCATGACCGACCTGGCCTTGTGTGTAGTTGCCCAGGGCAGCAAAGAGATTATGCTGGGCGACAACCGCTACCGCTACGATCCCGCACATTACCTTCTCACCACCGCCGAATTGCCCGTCGTGGGCCAGGTTATCGAAGCATCACCGGAGCGGCCCTACCTCAGCCTTCGCTTAGCGCTCGAGCCCACCCTGATCGGCTCGGTCATGGTAGAGGCCGGTCAAAAGTCACTCTCGCTTCGCTCGGGTCACGTCTCGCCGCGAAGTCAGGCCGACGTGAGAGCGATTAGCGTAAGCCCACTCGATGCCGGCCTGCTGGACGCGGTGGTGCGGCTCGTCAGGCTCCTGGACGCGCCGGATGAAGCTCCCTTCCTCGCGCCGCTGATCGCGCGGGAAATCATCTACCGGCTCCTGCTGGGCGAGCAGGCTGACCGGCTCCGCCAGGCGGTCCAGAGCAGCCACACCCACCGCATCGCCCGGGCGCTCGAGCGGCTCCGTAAAGAGTTCAACCAGCCGCTTCGCATAGAGGAGATTGCGCAGGAGCTAGGCATGAGCGTTTCGACCTTCCACCACCGCTTCAAGGCCGTTACCGCGCTGAGCCCCTTGCAGTTCCAGAAGCGGCTGCGGCTCCAGGAGGCCAGGAGGCTGATGCTCGGCGAGCACCTCGACGCGGCGAGCGCCGGTTATCGCGTCGGTTATGACGATGCTTCGCACTTCAACCGGGAGTACAAAAGGCTCTTTGGCCTACCGCCGCTGCGCGACATGCAGCGGCTAAGGGAAGCCGCCAGGGAAAACGGTGGCTTAGCCGAATAGTCGATATTTTGACACTCATCAATACTTATCAACGCCAACTTATTATCATGAAACAATAGGGCGGAAGGAGGGTAATTTTGAGAGTTCGCCTAACTATAAAGTGTGCTCTTGAAGGAGGGCGAAGATGGACCTAGAGACGCTGCTTAATACCATGACCCTAGAAGAGCTGGCTTCCGTGTTGTCCGGAGCCTCCCTGTGGACGACGGTACCCGTCGAGCGCCTGGGCATCCCGGCCATTAAAGTCACCGACGGGCCGAACGGGGCGCGGGGTGGCGGTGGCCTGGTGGGTGGCGTCAAAGCGGCCTGCTTCCCTGTCGCGATCGCCCTGGCTGCCACCTGGAACGCGGCCTTAGTTAAGCAGATCGGGCAGGCGCTGGCCGAAGAGGCCAAGTCCAAGGGGGCGCGGGTGCTGCTAGCACCCACGGTTAACCTCCACCGCTCGCCCCTTAACGGCCGCAACTTCGAGTGTTACTCAGAGGACCCTTATCTTACCGCTCAACTGGCGGTGGCCTACATTCAAGGCGTCCAAAGCCAGGGGATCGCCGCTACTATCAAGCACTACGTGGGTAACGATTCTGAGTTTGAGCGCATGACCATCAGTTCGGAGATCGACGAGCGCCCCTTGCGCGAGCTCTACCTGCTCCCCTTTGAGGCCGCTGTTAAGGAGGCCCGCGTCTGGGCGGTAATGTCTTCTTACAACAAGGTCAACGGCACCAGCGCCAGTGAGCACCCGCGCCTCTTAACGGCGATCCTGAAACAGGAGTGGGGCTTTGACGGCGTAGTGATGTCCGACTGGTTTGGCACCTATTCCACCGCCGAGGCCAGCAATGCCGGGCTCGACCTGGAGATGCCGGGGCCGACCAAGCACCGCGGGGAGAAGCTAGTTAAGGCGGTGCGCGATGGCGCGGTGAGCAGCGATACCCTGAGGGAGAGCGCGCGGCGGCTGCTGCGTCTCTATTCACGTGTCGGCGCCTTTGCCGACCCCGTTATCCCCGAAGAGCGGGCCATCGACCGCCCGGAGCATCGGGCCATCATCCGCCAAGCGGGCGCCGAGGGCATCGTGCTCTTAAAGAACAGCGGGCTGCTGCCTATCAATCCCTTCGCCTTCGCTTCCTTCGACTACGCTCAGGCTTCGCCCTTGAGGCTTCGCCCTGAGGCTCAGCCCGAAGGGGCTCAAGCCCGAAGGGACAGGCAGGACAGGCCTAAAGCCCCCGGTAAGATCGCAGTAATCGGCCCCAACGCCAAGACGGCGCAGATCATGGGCGGCGGCAGCGCGCAGGTGAACGCTCATTACAGCGTTAGCCCCTTCGACGGGCTAGCTGCTCATAGGGTCGAACTGGGCTATGAGCTGGGTTGCACCAACTATCGGCTTATCCCCCTGCTGCAAGCAGAGGTCAGCGTCACCTATTACAACAGCCCGGACCTGTCCGGCGCAGCGGTAGCGAGTGCCAACCTCGCCGAGGCCGGGTTGCTGTGGTTTGGCGAGGTCGCGCCGGGTGTCGATCCGAGAAACTTTTCGGCGCGTCTAGCGGCACGCTTTACGCCGACTGAAGGGGGCGAGTATCACTTTGGCCTAGTCAGCGCTGGGCGCAGCCGGCTATTGGTGAACGGACGTCTGCTGATCGATAACTGGCAGAGCTGGCAGCCAGGGCAAAACTACTTTGGCCAGGCGAGCGATGAGCAGCTGGCCCGGCTAACCCTGCAAGCCGGTCAGGGCTACGATCTGGTGGTCGAGTATAGCTCTCAGGTCGAAGGTAGCTTGGGCATTAAAGGGGTGCGCCTAGGCGTGATCAAGCCGCTCGGTGACGAGGCCCTGGAGCGGGCTGTGCAACTAGCCGCTACTGCGGATGTGGCGGTGCTATGCGTCGGCGCCAGCGGCGAATGGGATACCGAGGGGCAGGACCGACCCCATCTCGACCTGCCGGGACGCCAAGACGAGCTGATTGCGCGGGTAGCCGCAGTGAACCCCAGGACGGTGGTGGTGTTGCAGACCGGTGGCCCGGTGGCGATGCCCTGGCTGGCGCAGGTGGCCGCCGTCTTGCAGGCCTGGTATCCGGGGCAGGAGTGCGGCAACGCCATTGCTGACGTGCTCTTTGGCCTGGTCAACCCCGCTGGCCGCCTACCGCAGACCTTCCCGGTGCGCCTGGAAGACAACCCTGCCTTTATCAACTATCCCGGCGAGAACGGTCGGGTGCGCTACGGCGAGGGGCTCTTTATCGGCTACCGCTACTACGACAAGAAGCGGCTGGCGCCGCTCTTCCCATTCGGTCACGGCCTGTCGTACACTACCTTTTCCTACGACAACCTGCGCTTGAGCGCCGCAGCCATTGCGCCGGGTGAGAGCTTGACGGTGACGCTCGAGCTGACCAATACCGGTCAGCGTGCCGGGCAAGAGGTGGTCCAGCTCTACGTACGTGACCCGCAGGCCAAACTGATGCGGCCCGAAAAGGAGCTAAAAGGTTTTGCTAAGGTCGAGCTAAGGCCCGGCGAGAGCGCTACCGTCACCCTGCTGCTCGAGCTGCGGGCGCTGGCCTACTTCGACGATGCCAAGGCCGCCTGGGTCGCCGAGGCGGGCGATTTTGAGGTGCTGGTGGGAGCGTCTGCCCAGGATATCCGCGCTCGAGCCCGCTTCGCGCTCACTGGCGATTGGCTCGAGCCGGTCGGCCTTCGGTCATGATCCGCCAGGTGCTTGATAGCTCCTGGACGCTAGTTGCCCTTGACGGCGTTCCCGACGCCTGGCGCGGGCGCGACCTCCCCGCTACTGTGCCCGGCTGCGTCCATACCGACCTGCTGGCTGCGGGCCTGATCCCGGACCCCTATCTTGAACGCAACGAGCTTGAGTTGCTTCCGAGCGAAGCGAGAACGATAGTGGATCGGCGATGCCGATTGGCGTTATAGCTGCACCTTCGAGGTGGCTGCCGAACTGCTGGCTGAAGAGCAGGTCGAGCTGCTTTGTGAAGGGCTCGATACCGTGGCGCGGCTCGAGCTCAACGGTACGCTCCTTGGTGAGACCGAGAACATGCACCTGGCCTACCGCTTCCCGGTTAAGCCGCACCTTCGCGCCGGACAGAATCGCCTCAGCATCACCTTTACTTCGGCAGTGCGCTACGCTGTGGCGCAGCAAGAGCGGCTGGGGGCTTTACCTCACGTCAACCTCCAAGAGCTCCCCTTTAACTTCATCCGCAAGATGGCCTGCAACTTCGGCTGGGACTGGGGGCCGACCCTGGTAACAGCGGGTATCTGGCAACCGATCTACCTGCAAGCCTGGAGCCAGGCGCGGCTCGCCTCGGTGCGCCCGCTGATCAAACGCGCCGATGCCGAGCGAGCCGAAGTCGAGGTACAGGTGAACATTGCGGGGACGCGCAAAGGGCTGAAGCTGGCAGGTACGCTCGAAGATCCTGACGGACATACCGTGGCGCAATCCTTCGGCGAGGGAGTGCTCACGCTCGCTGCCCTTCAGCCACAGCTCTGGTGGCCCAGGGGGCACGGCGAGCAGCCGCTCTATACCCTGACCTTAACGCTCAGTGATGCTAACGGCGCACCCCTTGATACCTGGACCGCCCGCATCGGCCTGCGCACCGTGAAGCTCCAGACCGAGGCCGATGAACACGGTGCGGCCTTTACCTTGGTAATCAACGGTAAACCGGTTTTTTGCAAGGGGGCCAACTGGATCCCTGACGACTGCTTCCCCCACCGGGTGACCGAAGCGCGTTATCGGTCTCGGCTCGAGCAGGCCGCCGACGCTAACATGAACATGCTTAGGGTGTGGGGCGGAGGGAGCTACGAGACCGAGACCTTTTACCGGCTCTGCGACGAGCTTGGCCTGATGGTTTGGCAAGATTTTCTCTTTGCCTGCGCCCTCTACCCGGAAGAGCCCCCCTTCGCTGAGCTGGTCGAGGCTGAGGCACGCTACCAGCTTGCCCGCCTGGCCAAGCACCCGAGCCTAGTCTTGTGGAACGGCAATAACGAAAATATCTGGGGCTACTTCGATTGGAGCAAGGGGGGCCGCTCCTGGCGCGAGGTCGGCAGCGAGCGCAGTTGGGGGCTGGGGTTTTATCTTGAGCTATTGCCAAAACTGGTTGCTGAGATCGATCCAAGCCGCCCGTACTGGCCAGGTAGCCCCTACTCGGGGACTATGGACATCCACCCCAACCACGACCGCTTTGGCTGCAAGCATAGCTGGGATGTCTGGAACGAGCGGGACTACACGGTCTATCGCCACTACCAGCCGCGCTTCGTCACTGAGTTCGGCTTTCAGGCGCCGCCCTGCTACGCCACCTTGCGGCGGGCTATCGGCGAGCAGCTAAAGCCCGATTCAGCCGCCATGCTGCACCATCAGAAGGCGGTTAGGGGCAACGATAAGTTGATAGCTCGCCTGACTGAACACTTCCACAAACCTGAGGATTTTGATACCTGGCACTACTTGACCCAACTCAATCAAGCCCGGGCGGTGCAGTTAGGGGTCGAATGGTTCCGCTCCCGGCAGCCCGACTGCATGGGTACCTTGTACTGGCAGCTTAACGACTGCTGGCCGGTGATCAGTTGGGCCGCCGTCGATGGCGACGGCCGGCCTAAGCCCCTCTGGTATGCGACCCGCCGCTTCTTCGCGGATAGGCTCCTGACTATCCAGCCACAGGGCGAGGCGCTGGCCCTCTACGCTATTAACGACAGCGATGCTAAGTGGCTAGGACAGGTCACCTTGCGGCGCTTGACCTTTGCCGGTAGGGAAGTGGCCGCGCAAGAGCTACAGCTAGCGCTAGACCCGCGCACGACCGCGCTGCTGGGAGTGATCGTGCCATCTATTGCCGTGCCTGATGACCCTACTGCCGAACTGCTGGTAGCTGCCACCGCAGACGCCCGCGCCTACTGGTTCTTTGAGCGCGATAAGGCGCTCGCCTATCCTCTGCCCGCGTTTGACGCCGCGCTCGAGCGCGAAGGAACAAGCCATCGTCTGACGATTACCGCTAAGACGCTACTGCGTGACCTGTGCGTATTTGCTGACCGGCTCGAGCCGAACGCCACGGTCAGCGACCAGCTCCTGACGCTGCTCCCCGGCGAGTCGGCGACCCTGGTGATCAGCTCAGCTAAGGCGCTCGACCTTGAGACCCTGACTAGCCACCCCGTACTTCGCTGCGTCAACGCTGTTAGACACGGCTAGCCTAGGGCCTGGGCTCTTGGACTGAGAGCCCAGGCTGACCCGTCGCGTTACCTCCCGGTTTGCAGGCTGCTGATCCCAGCACCAGGAGGGCACTAAATACGAGCGCCTTGAGCGCATGAGAGCTGTTGATCACGATGGTCTCCTTATGACGCTTCACCTTAGGCATCTTAGCGCCTACCGAGATGGCGCCATGTTAGGTGATGCCACGTTTGGCCTCATCCGCCTGCCACTAGTGAGCGGGTGCGCAATTTGGCGTTCGACGGTGAGTTCCGGGAAGGGGAAGGTCGTTGACACCAACTATCGGGGGTATTCAGCCCCAGATTTGACGCCCTCGCGCTGTTGACACCCCCCTGAAGGCGTGCTAGTCTACGATGCTGGACGTGCGAAGCGTCCGACTACACCAGCGGAGTTAGGCCACCCTAGCTCAATTGGTAGAGCATCCGACTTGTAATCGGAAGGTTGTCGGTTCAATTCCGATGGGTGGCTCCACGATGCGGGTGTGGATGTGGGTAGGTGCCCGAGTGGTTAAAGGGGACGGACTGTAAATCCGTTGGCTTAGCCTACGCTGGTTCGAATCCAGCCCTGCCCACCAGCATTAAGGCGAGGCTTAGTCTTGACGAGATTTAGTCTTGACAAGACGAAGTCTCAAGAGTGCGGGAGTAGCTCAGTTGGTAGAGCGTCAGCTTCCCAAGCTGAATGTCGCGGGTTCGAATCCCGTCTCCCGCTCCAAGGCAGGCCTAAGAGCCTGATGCGGATAGCGAGCGGTTTGGGTAGGCTCGTGTAGCTCAGTGGTAGAGCACTCCCTTGGTAAGGGAGAGGTCGACGGTTCAATCCCGTCCACGAGCTCCAACTCAGAACCGACGAAACCTGGCCAGGCCCGCATGGCGCGGTTTGGCTGGTTTCGGCTGTAGGAAAGGGGTTGTTATGGCCAAAGGAGTATTTGAGCGCACGAAGCCGCATGTCAACGTAGGGACGATTGGTCACGTAGACCATGGCAAGACGACTTTAACGGCGGCGATCACTTATGCGGCGGCGGCGGCGGACCCAACGGTAGAGGTGCAGGAGTACGATCAGATCGACAAAGCGCCGGAGGAGAAGGCGCGGGGGATCACCATTAACACGGCCCATGTGGAATACCAGACCAAGGCGCGACACTATAGCCATGTAGATTGCCCTGGACACGCCGACTACATCAAGAACATGATTACTGGGGCGGCGCAGATGGATGGGGCGGTGCTGGTAGTGTCAGCGGCGGATGGACCGATGCCTCAGACGCGGGAGCATATCTTGCTAGCGCGACAGGTTGGGGTGCCGTACATTGTGGTGTTCATGAACAAGGTAGATATGGT
>JAGXSJ010000043.1 GCA_018333895.1 Truepera sp. | reverse complement strand
TTTAAGTTGACATCCATGACCTGACGCCATTCCTCGTCAGAAGTCGCTTCAGCAGGGGTGTTGAAAGCTACCCCGGCGTTATTGACCAGGATGTCGATGGGTCCAAAACGCTTTAGCGCCTGCTCTACCAGACTAGCGACGCTGGCCGGGTCGCGGACATCGACCTGCAAGAACACCGCCTGGCACCCGAGCCCTTCGATCTCCTGGGCGGCCTCGCGGCCTGTTTCGGCATCGAACTCGGCGACCGCGATAG
Organism: Truepera sp.; assembly: GCA_018333895.1. Taxonomy (GTDB): domain Bacteria; phylum Deinococcota; class Deinococci; order Deinococcales; family Trueperaceae; genus JAGXSJ01. Next base: position 15,274 of record JAGXSJ010000043.1, on the reverse strand, counting down.
CTGCCCCGGCTTTGGCCAGGGTGCGGGCAATCTCGCGCCCAATGCCGCGGCCTGCGCCGGTGATGAGGGCGATACGATCCTTAAGGTTGAAGGGATTGTCCATAGCTATCTCCCGAAAATCAGTAGTCAAGTATTCGGGTATTCAAGTATTCGAGTAGGGGCGAACCCTTTCGGGCTGAGGCCCCTCAGGGCGAAGCCTTGGACGGCTGCGCATTATCGCATTATCGCTCTCACTTCGCTCGGGCCGGCGCTTCGCTGACGTTCGCCCTGTTTTCATGCGGGGTGGTAAAGCCTGCCTGATTGTGGCTACGGCAGTTCAATCTGCGCCTTGACAGAACTTGGTGGCATACGGCTGGCAAACTCAAAGGCCTCGAGGCTCTCTTGAAACGCAAATGTTTCGGTAATCAACGGCTTGACGTCGATCTTTCCGCTGGCCATCAACGCCAGCGCGCGAGGGAACACGTGAGCATAGCGAAAGACATTCTCGATCTGAGCCTCCTTGATCTGTGCCGCCACTACATCATAGGCGATAGGTTCCCCTGGCATGCCGATCAAGACCACCTTGCCACCCGGGCAGATTAGCTCGAAGACGCCCGCAGCAGCCTTGCTGTTGCCGCTTGCCTCAAAAACGACATCGGCACCCCATCCTTCCGTGATCTCCTGTACAACGGCGGAGAGACGCCGCTCGTTGACGTTCACTGGCGCAATAGGGCCGAGTTTCACCACGAGGTCGAGTTTGGCCTGCTGTACGTCAGATACAATAACCCTGCTGCAACCGCCAGCCAGAGCCGCCAGAGCCGTGAGGGCACCAATCGGCCCGGCGCCGATCACAACTGCGACGTCTCCAGGTTTGATTTGGGCTTTGTTAACAGCGTGCATCCCGACAGCCAGCGGTTCGACCATCGCCCCTTCCGCAAAGCTCACGTTATCCGGCAACTTGAAGGTAAAACTGGCTGGATGTACCACAGTCGGCCTCAAACAGCCATGCACTGGAGGTGTGGCCCAGAAACGTACCGCCGGATCGAGGTTGTACCTCCCCAAGCGCGTGGCCTTGCTGTTGGGATCCGGAATGCCCGGCTCCATGCAAACGCGATCACCGACCTTGAGCCGCTCAACCTCTTGACCCAATTCAACCACCACGCCCGACGCTTCGTGCCCCAGCACCATGGGCTGCTTTACGACATAAGGTCCAATGTAGCCGTGTTGATAGTAGTGCAAGTCACTACCGCAGATGCCGACCGTGCGCACAGCAATCCGCACATCGTGTGGGCCTAGCGGCTCCTCAAGCTCAATTTCACGCAGCGCGAGCTTTTTGGTTTCCTCTAAAACCAGTGCTACCATGGCGTTCTCCTTTGCCGGACCGCGTTTCAAAATCTCCCAGAGACGGCGTGACAGGTGAGCATCCCCAGTCCACCAGGCTGCGTGGTTACACTGCGTCAAACCCTACGTGATACGGCGCAGCAGCGCCACAACGGCCTCAAGCGCTTCCGGCAGGGCGGCTTCAACGGTATCCGAGAGCGCCGTGCCGTAGCCTAGATCTGCCGCACCCACCGAGACGGCATAGGCAGCGGGGGCCTGGCCGTAGAGCTGCCTGGTCAGCGCCAAGAGCGCGGCGGGATTAAGCTGGTGCGAGAAGGCCTCGGCGCTGGTGGCGTTGTCCTGAGCTTGTCGAAGGGCCGGGGTCACGGGTACCGAGCGCACTACCCCGGGCGGCACGCCGATCTCGACATCGAGGAAGATCACTAGCGCCACGCCGCGCAGCATTTCAGCCAGCTCTGGCGTCAGCTGGTGGTAGGCAATTACCTCGACGCCCACGGGCAATTCGGCCTTGGCGAGCTCATCGGCTAGGCGCCAGCCGAAGCTATCATCAGCGCGGAGCGGATTGCCTAGCCCAAGGATCAGGGTGTGGGGTTCATTCATACTGCCTCAAGGGGGCGTGAGTGTACCGCTTAGTATACGTGGGAAGTGGGATGTGGGATGTGGGACAATCCTACAACCCACAACCTACGACAGGGGCCAAGGGCTTAGCGACTAGAGCGTCTTAGGGTATCGACCACCTCGCCACTAGGACTCACTAACGCAATCTCGAGCGGCATCTGACCCAGAGCATGAGTCGAGCAGCTCAGGCAGGGATCGAAAGCCCGCACTACCGCCTCGACGCGGTTGAGCATCCCCTCTTGCAGCTTCTCGCCATCGACAAAGCGCTGGGCTACCTGCAGCACGCCGCGGTTAATCGCCAGGTTATTGTTGCCGGTGGCGATAATCAGGTTGACCCAGGTAATCAGGCCGCGCTTATCGACCCGGTAGTGATGGATCAGGGTGCCGCGGGGCGCTTCGGTAACGCCTACGCCCTCTAAGTTATTGACGCCGGCCTCGGCCCGGACATGCTCACTGAGGATATCAGGGGCGTTAAGGGTGGCGGCGATGGTCTCTAAGGCATAGACCATCTCAATTAGGCGGGCGTAGTGGTAGTAGAACGAACTCTTAACCATCGGCGCGCCGAGCTTGCGGAACTCGGCCAGTTCGGCGTCGGCCTGGGGGGTGCCGCAGCTAGTTGCGACATTGAGCCGGGCTAGCGGGCCGACCCGGTACATGCCCTGCGGATAGCCGAGCGGGGTGTAGTACGGCGACTTGAGATACGAGAACGGCTCGATCTGCTCGGTCAGGAACTCCTGATAGCGGCTGGGGTCGAAGCCGCCCTCTACGATCTGGCCCTGATGGTCCTTGAGGCGCAGCACGCCGTCGTAGTGCTCGAGCCTCCCTTGGCTATCTACCAGACCCAGGTAGAGGCTATCGAAGTTGGCAAAGCTGTCGATCTCGTCCCGGAACTGGGCCATCATCGGCTTAAACAGTGCTAGCGCACGCTCGAGCGCCGCCAGCGCCCGCGGCACGTCGCCCAAGATGGCCTCACGCGCCGCTTCGCTTAAGGGGCTGCTCACCCCGCCCGGCACCACCCAGGCCGGGTGGATGCGCTTGCCGGCCAGCCTAGCGATAATCTCCTGGCCGAAGCGCCGCAGGAAGATGCCGTCCTTGGCGATCTCTGGGTGCTGTTCAATCAGCCCAAAAAGATTGCGTTGGCTCGGGTCGCTATCAAAACCTAGCAGCAGGTCGGGCATGGAGAGGTGGAAAAACGACAGGGCGTGCGACTGGAAGAGCTGTGCTAAGTTGACGATGCGCCGCAGTTTGACCGCCGTCTGGGGGATCTTGACCGCCAAGATGGCGTCGCCGGCCTTGGCCCCGGCCATCAGGTGGCTGATCGGGCAGATGCCGCAGGTGCGGGCCATCAAGGCCGGCATCTCGTGGAAGGGGCGGCCCTCGGCTAGCTTCTCGAAGCCCCGGAACTGGGTGATGCTAAAAGTGGCGTCCGAGACTTTGCCCGCGTCGTCGAGCTGTAGCGTAATCTTGCCGTGACCCTCGATGCGGGTAACCGGATTGATCTCAATGCGCCTAGCCATGATTATGCTCCGAACCGCGTCAGCTCATTAAGTTGGGGCTGACGGCCCGCTAGTAGTTCAACCAGGGTGTGGTGAATGGTGTCCGCCGAGGGTGGGCAGCCGGGCACGAAGACCTCGACCGGGACCACCTGATGCACCGGCAAGACCGTTTCCAGCAGCACCGGTAGATTATCGGCCGGGAGATTGTCGCCGTAGCTCCGAACAGTCACCGCCGCCAGGCCGATCGGGTTGCGCATGGCCGAGATATTGCCGGTCACCGCGCAGTCGCCCAGCGAAACGATCACCTTGCTGTGGGCCCGGATTTTGCGGATCTTGGCTAAGTCTTCATCGGTGGCGACCGCCCCCTCGACGATAGTCACATCGACCTCGTCAGGGAACTCCTTGGCATCGACCAAGGGGCTGTAGACCAGGGTGATCTTATCAGCTAGCGCCATGAGCCGCTCGTCCATGTCCAAGAGCGACATGTGGCAGCCACTGCAGCCGTCCAACCAGACTGTTGCTACACGGAATTGTCGGGCGAAGCCCTCTTTCATGGCCGCTCCACCTCTGTTCTCGCTTCGCTCGGACCTCGTTGCTCGAGCAAGTTAGTGATAAAGTCTGGACTCTTGATCATTTCAGCAGCGGCCCGGCCCTTCTCGAACAGCGCCCCGGTCGGGCAGACCTGCACGCACTTGCCGCAGCTAGTACAGGTCGTGGCCTCGCCCCAGGGTTGGGCCAGGTCGGTAATGATCAGGCTAGTGGTGCCGCGTCCCAAGATCCCCTTGGTGTGCGCCCCCTCGATCTCGCCACAGACCCGCACGCAGCGCGTACAGAGGATGCAGCGGTTGTGATCGATGGCAAAGCGGGAGTGGGAGGCATCAAGCTCGAGGTGGGGGTTCCGGTACGGGAAGCGTACATGGTCCATCCCCAACGACTGAGCCAGCGCCTGCAGCTCGCAGTGGCCGTTGGATACGCACACCGCGCAAAAGTGGTTGCGTTCGGCAAAGAGCAGCTCGAGGATCATCCGGCGGTAGCGCGCCAGGCGCTCGGAGTTGGTGACGACCACCATCTCCTCGCGGACGTTAACCATGCAGGCCGGTTGCAGCTTAGGGTTGCCTTGGATCTCGACCAAGCACAATCGGCAGGCACCGACATCGCTCAAGCCGCTTAGGTGGCAGAGTTTGGGAATCGGAATAACAGCAGCCTCGGCGGCCTCCAGCAGCGTGGCACCTTGCGGCGCCGACACCGGCTGGCCGTCAATCGTTAGCTTTAGGCCTTTACGCGACTTCATCTGGCCAACACCTCCGCCCCCTTAGGCAAGCAGACGCCCGCCGGACAGTAACCTTCAAGATGCGCTTGGTACTCCTGCCGGAAGTAGCGCAGTGTGGAGATGACCGGATTGGGCGCCGTCTGACCGAGGCCGCACAGGCTCGTGTGCTTGACCATGTCACACAGCTCCTCAAGTAGCTCCAGATCAGCCTTAGAGGCCTTGCCACCACAGATCTTTTCCAGCAGCGCCAGCATCTCAGCAGTCCCGGCGCGACAGGGGATGCACTTACCGCACGATTCATCGACGCAGAAGGTCATGAAGAACTTGGCCACATCGACCATGCACGATGCCTCGTCCATCACGATCATGCCGCCCGAGCCCATCATCGAACCCAAGGCTTGCAGGCTCTCGTAATCGACGGGGGTATCGAGGTGCTCCGCCGGGATGCAGCCGCCCGACGGGCCGCCAGCCTGCACGGCCTTGAAGGCGCGCTGGCCGGGGATGCCGCCGCCGATCTCATAGATGATCTCGCGCAGGGTGATCCCCATCGGCACCTCGATCAGGCCGGTATGGTTCAGGTTGCCGGTCAGGGCAAAGACCTTAGTCCCTTTGCTGCCTGCGGTGCCGACGCTGCTGAACCAGGCCGCACCTTTGCTGATGATGTGCGGCACGTTGGCCAAGGTCTCGACGTTGTTGATCATAGTCGGCGCGCCCCACAGCCCTCTTTCGGTCGGATAGGGTGGGCGCACCCGCGGGGTGCCGCGCTTGCCCTCAATGGAGGCCAGCAGCGCCGTCTCTTCGCCGCAGACAAAGGCCCCGGCGCCGATGCGGATTTCGATATCGAAGGCGAAGCTGCTACCCAGGACGCTCTTACCCAGCAGCCCGTGGCGCTTGGCCTGGCGGATAGCCTGCTCGAGCCTGGTGATGGCCAATGGGTACTCGGCCCGCACATAGATAAAGCCCTGGCGGGCGCCGGTGGCGTAACCGGCGATCGCCATCCCCTCCAGCAGCAGGTGGGGATCGGTCTCCATCGCGGTGCGGTCCATGTAGGCGCCGGGGTCGCCCTCGTCGCCGTTGGCCACGATGTACTTAATCTCGCCGACAGCGTTGCGCAGCAGCTCCCATTTGGCGCCGGCCGGATAGCCCGCCCCGCCGCGCCCGCGCAGGCCGCTATTGCGGATCTCCTGGCAGACAGCCTCCGGCGTCATCTCAGAGAGCGCCTTGCTGAGCGCCTGATAGCCGCCCCGCGCCACATACTCCTCGATCCGCTCGGGGTTGATCTCACCTGCGGAATCGAGCACCAGCAGCCGCTGGCGGGTGAAGAAGGGGGTATCGGCCGCGAGCTTATGCTCGAGCTGGGGCCGTCCCGCAACAATGTGCTCGGCCACGATAGACTCAGCCGCCGGCGCATGAACGTGATGATAAAAGGTGCCGGGCTTGCCGGGCTCGAGCACCTTAGCTAGCGGCCCCAGGCTGCACAGCCCCAAGCAGCCTGACGGCGCAACCTGCACCTCACCCTCAAGCCGGTGAGCCTTAATGCTCTCTTCAAAGGCTTGCCGGGTAGCGACTCCACCCGAGGCCACACAGGCCGTGGACGAGCAGACCATGACGCGGCAACGGTGTTGCTGGCGATTGTGCAGTTCGTCGGCTGCCATCGCCGCCAGGTCGACCTTTTTCATCTTGCCACCTCCTGAGGCGTTTGCAGCAGTGTCTGTAGCCGCCCTACTATCGCCTCCGGCGATTCCTTGCCGATCACCGTGCTGTCGATAATCACCACCGGAGCCAGCCCGCAACTACCCACGCAACGCGCTGCCCTAACGCTCAGCTTGCCGTCAGCACTGGTTTCGCCGGGGGCTACCTTGAAGGTCGCTTGGATCTGGTTGATAATATCTTCAGCCCGCTTGACGTAGCAGGGGGTACCCATGCAGACGGTGCAGATATGCTCGCCCAGAGGCGTAAATGAAAACTGGTGATAAAACGTCGCCACCCCGTAGACCTGGCTGGGAGGGAGTTTAAGCCGCTTGGCCACATGGGTGAGCAGCTCGTTAGGGAGGTAGCCAAAGACCTCCTGAGCACTGTGGAGTATCTCAATCAGCGCACTCTTACTGTACCCAAGGCGCTTCATGGTCGTCTCTAGCAGATCGAAGCGCGGATCAACAGCAGGGGGGGCTGTGGCGGAAGGTTGGCTGGCGGACATATCTCCCCTTTCGAAATACACATCAGAACCGGTTTCAAAATGTGTGCTGCTCCTGCCAACAAGAGCGGCCATCACCGGTCTCATTATCACCCAGGGTGGGTAGGGACAAGTGCCCCGCTTGAGAACGTGTTCACCAGCGTGCTGTGTTGGGCGGTGTTCTGGCGGCATTAAAAACCCCAAGAGAGCGCCCCTGGGTCGCTCTCTTGTTTTGATCACACCTAGTCTAGAAAATCGTTATAGTTTGATGGCCGCCTAGCGGCGCTAGACGAGTCGGGGCGCCATGACTGCAAGACTTTCAGGTAGTTGGCTCGAGCAAAGGCCGAAGGATCGCGCACGGCCAGCTGGCTCATGCTGCCGATGGCCTGACTTACCGACTCGTACTCGCGTTCGGTGAACCACTGCTCCATGGCGACAACCATCTCGTTAAGCCGCTGGGGACCGTATTTAAGGTGTGCCGAGGCGGTCATCGCCACCTTGGCGCCGACCATCAGCCCTTTGATGACATCAAGGTGGGTATGCACGCCGCTGGTGATGGCTAGATCGGTATGCACGCGGCCGTACAGAATAGCTACCCAGCGCAGCGGCAGAGTCAGTTCAAAGGACTGGCTCAGGACCAGATGCGGTACCACTTCCAGGGTATCGAGATCAAGATCGGGCTGGTAAAAGCGGTTAAACAGCACCAGGCCGTTGGCTCCGGCCCGCTCGAGCCTTAGCGCCATGTTGGCGGTAGCGCTAAAGTAGGGGCTTAACTTTACTGCCAACGGGATAGTGAGGATCGCGCGCACATCGCGCACTACGTCCAGATACAGCTTCTCGACTTCGGCGCCACTGAGGCTAATATCGGTTGGCAGGTAGAAGATGTTGAGCTCTAAGGCATCAGCCCCGGCCTCCTCAATTAGCTTGGCATAGCGCGTCCAGCCGCCCGGTGAGATGCCGTTAAGGCTGCCGATGATGGGAATCTCCAGCGCCTCCTTGGCCTGGCGGATCAGCTCTAAATACTCTTGCGGCCCTACGTTAAAGGCCCGCTGCTCAGGGTAGTAGCTGAGCGCCTCGGCAAAGCTCTCGCTGCCGTAGCTTAAGTAGTGGTCAAGCGCCCGTGACTCCTGCTCAATCTGCTCCTCAAAGAGCGAGTGCATCACCACCGCGGCGGCACCCCCGTCTTCCAGGGCGCGGAGCTTGTCGAGGCTATAAGACAGCGGGGAGGCGGAAGAGACTAGCGGGTGCTTGAGTCTTAAGCCCAGATACTTAGTCGATAGGTCCATTTAAGCCTCCTTGGCAAGTTTTTCCAGCGTTTTCCAGCGGAACTCAATGGCGGCCTGCGCCTCAGCGAGTAGTCGCTCGGCCGACTCGCGGTTGGCCTGCATCAACATCCGGTAGCGGTTTTCGCTGAGCGCGTAGTCAGTAAAGGCTATCTTGGGCGGACGTGAGTCGAGCTGGAAGGGGTTTTTCCCCTCAGCCTTGAGGCGTGGGTCGAAGCGGAACAGCGGCCAGTAGCCCGAATCGACCGCTAGCTTCTGCTGCTCGAGCCCATGGGCCATGTTGATGCCGTGCGCGATACAGTGGCTATAAGCGATGATTAAGGACGGCCCTGGGTACGACTCAGCCTCAATAAAAGCCTTGACCGTGTGTTGGTCGTTGGCGCCCATGGCGATCTGCGCCACATAAACATTGCTGTAGGTCATGGCCATAGTGGCCAGATCCTTCTTGAGCGTGGCCTTACCACCGGCGGCAAACTTAGCTACCGCGCCCAGGCTGGTAGCCTTAGAGGCCTGGCCACCAGTATTGGAGTAGACTTCGGTATCTAAGACCAGCAGATTGACATTACGGCCGCTGGCTAGCACGTGGTCTAAACCACCAAAGCCGATATCATAAGCCCAGCCGTCGCCCCCGACGCTCCACACCGATTTCTTAACGAGCTGATCGGCCAGGCTGAGCAGGTCCTTGCCGACCGGGTCGCTAGCGCCTGCCAGCTTCTCCTTTAGGGTGGCAACCCGCTCGCGCTGGGCGGCGATCCCGGCTTCGCTCGACTGATCGGCATTGAGCAGCCCGGCCACCAAGCCTTCGCCAAGGCTGCCAGCCAAGCGCTGTAGCAACTCCCTAGCGTACTCATGTTGCTTATCGAAGCTCAGGCGCATGCCCATGCCGAACTCGGCGTTATCCTCAAAGAGCGAGTTGCTCCAGGTAGGGCCGCGCCCGTCTCTGTTGGTAGTCCAGGGGGTAGTGGGCAGGTTACCGCCGTAGATCGACGAGCAGCCGGTGGCATTAGCTATTACCAAACGGTCGCCATAAAGACGGCTCAGCAGGCTGACATAAGGGGTCTCACCGCAACCGGCGCAGGCCCCTGAGAACTCGAATAGCGGCTCTAGGAGCTGGGTGTTCTTGACGTTATGGAAGTTTAGGTGACTGTGCCGCGGATAGTCGGGGATGGTTAAGAAGTAATCCCAATGCTTGCGGCCCTGTTCGCGCAAGGGGGCTTGCGGCTCCATATTGATGGCTTTAAGGCCCACCTGGCGCTTGTTCTTAGCCGGGCAAGCCTCGACGCACAGCGCACAGCCGGTGCAATCCTCAACAGCGACTTGCAGCGTGTAGCTCATCCCAGGTAGCTCTTTCCACTTGGCGGTGGTCGTTAGGAAACCCTCGGGGGCAGCCGCGAAGGCGCTCGGCTCGGCCACCTTGGCCCGGATTACCGAGTGCGGGCAGACCAGTACGCACTTTCCGCACTGGATGCAGACCTCGGGATCCCAGACCGGCACTTCCAGAGCGATGTTGCGCTTTTCCCACTTAGTAGTGCCGGTGGGATAGGTGCCATCGACCGGCATGGCACTTACCGGCAGCAGGTCGCCCTGGCCGGCGATCATCATGGCGGTGACGTTCCGGACAAACTCGGGAGCCTCGCTTGGCACCACCTGTGGTAGCAGGGTGGTGCTAGTTGGCTCGCTGGGGATCTTGACCTCGTGCAGATGCGCCAGAGCGGCATCGACCGCCGCGTAGTTCATGCGCACCACCGCTTCGCCGCGCTTACCGTAGGTCTTGTAAATGGTCTCTTTGATTTTGGCGATGGCCTCGCCCCTAGGCAGCACCCCACTGATGGCAAAGAAGCAGGTCTGCATGATGGTGTTGATGCGGTTGCCCATGCCCGCGTCGTGCGCCACCTGGTAGGCGTTGATGGTGTAGACCTTGAGCCTCTTGGCGATAATCCGCTCTTGCACCTGGCGCGGCAGGGTATCCCACAGCTCATCAGGAGCATAAGCGCTGTTGAGGAGCAGGACCGCCCCCGTTTCGGCATTGCCCAGCACATCGTAGCGCTCCAAAAAGCCCGCCTGATGCACGCCAATAAAGTTGGCGCGGCGGATCAGGTAAGTAGACCTAATCGGCTTGGGCCCAAACCGCAGGTGCGAGACGGTCTGCGCCCCGGACTTCTTGGAGTCATAGACGAAATAGCCCTGGGCGAAGTAGTCGGTCTCCTCGCCAATGATCTTGATCGAGTTCTTGTTAGCGCCAACCGTGCCGTCTGAGCCGAGGCCGTAGAACATGGCCCGGAACACCTCTTGGGGCTCAATATCGATGGTCGGATCAAAGTCGAGCGAGGTGTGGCTGACATCGTCAACAATGCCGACTGTGAAATGATTTTTGGGCTTTTTCTGGGCGAGCTCGGCAAAGACGCCGATGATCATGGCCGGCGTGAACTCTTTGGACGATAGCCCGTAGCGCCCGCCGATTACCCGCGGCAGGGTAGCAAAGGGGGCCAAGCCCTCGGTTTGACCTTCACTTAGAGCGGTAATCACATCCTGATAAAGCGGTTCGCCGGCGCCACCAGGCTCTTTGCAACGGTCGAGCACCGCCAGGGCCTTGACCGTCGGCGGCAGAGCAGCCAGCAGGTGCTGCACTGAGAAGGGGCGGAACAGCCGCACCTTAACCACACCAACCTTTTCGCCCTGGGCTACCAGGTAATTAACTGTCTCGTGGACCGCTTCGGCGCCCGAGCCCATCAGAATAACGACCCGCTCCGCCTCGGGGTGGCCGATGTAATCAAACAGCCGATACTGCCGCCCGACCTGCGCCGCAAAGGCATCCATCACCTCCTGGACGATGCCGGGCAGCTTGGCATAGAAGGGGTTAACGGTCTCACGAGCCTGGAAAAAGACATCCGGGTTCTGGGAGGTGCCGCGGACCACGGGTCTGTCCGGGGTCATGGCCCTGGCCCGATGCTGATATACCAGCTCGTCATCAACTAGCGCCCGCAGGTCATCATCTAGGAGCTTCTCGATCTTCGCAGCTTCGTGCGAGGTCCTAAAGCCATCCATGACGTGCAAAAACGGCACCCGGCTACGCAGTGTCACAGCCTGGGCAAGCAGCGCGAAGTCGTGCGCCTCTTGCACCGAGCCTGCGAACAGCATCCCCCAACCGGTGGCGCGGCAGGCCATGACGTCGGAGTGTTCACCAAAAATCGATAACCCCTGCGCAGCCAGGGCGCGGGCAGCAATGTGAAAGACCGTGCTGGTCAGTTCACCAGCGATCTTGTACATGTTGGGGATCTTGAGCAAGAGCCCTTGGCTGGCTGTAAAGGTAGTAGACAGTGCGCCGGTTTGCAGGGCACCGTGAACCGCGCCTGCCGCCCCGCCTTCGGACTGCATCTCAACCACCAGCGGAACGGTGCCCCAGAGGTTTCTCTCACCGTGCATGGACCATTCGTCGGAGAGCTCCCCCATGGGCGACGCGGGGGTGATCGGATAGATAGCGATCACCTCGTTAAGCTTGTGGGCAACTAGCGCTACCGCTTCGTTGCCATCAACAGTAATCCAGGGCCGTTTCACAACGCAGACTCCTTAAAAGTCGAGGGGCAACCAGCCAGGCTCGGCACGGTGCCACCAGTTAGTTGCATTGTTTCACTAGAGCGCCAAATCCGCATGGGACAAACGTCATATACGTCAGGCTGGCGTCTCGGTCGGCAATCTCTCAAGCAAGGTAGGCCTGGGGCGGTATCCGGTAGAGTAACAGCGTGCTCGATCCGTTCGCTCTCCTGATTGGCGCGGTCAGCCGCCCCAGCGTGTCTGGTCAAGAGCGCTTGGTTGCTGAGTACTTGGTAGCGCAGCTGCGCAGCTTTGCTTCAGAGGCTTTCATCGATGCAGCGGGCAACGTCGTAGCTAGGCTAGGGCGGGGGGCGCGCCACGTCATGGTACTCGGCCACATCGATACCGTACCGGGCGAGATCCCGGTGCGGATTGTGGATAACGTGCTGTTCGGGCGCGGCGCGGTCGATGCCAAAGGGGCGCTTTGCGCCGCTATCGCCGCCGCCGCGCAGCTCTCGCCCGAGGTGCTCGATGGCCTCACCCTGACCATCATCGGGGCGGTTGAGGAGGAGGCCCCCTCGAGCAAAGGGGCGCGCTACGCGGTTACGGCCTACCCCAAGCCGGACCTGCTGATCATCGGCGAGCCGAGCGGCTGGGACGCCATGACCATCGGTTACAAGGGGCGGCTGGTGATCAAGCTGAGCTGCGAGCGGGCGAACTTCCATAGCGCCCGCGACGAGACTACCGCCGCCGAGCTGCTCGTGGCGGCTTGGCTCAGCCTCAAGGCGTGGGCGGATGGCGTGAATGAGGGTACCGACGGGCTGTTCGACCGGGTGCAGTTGTCGTTGCAGGGGATAAACGGCGACAGCAACGGGCTGTCGCAGCGCGCCGACGCTGTAGTGGGACTGCGCCTGCCGCCCAAGCTCTCCCCGCAGGCGGCCGAGAAAGCGGTGCGTGACTGTCTCGCACCGTACCCCGGCCTAAGCCTGAGCTTTGCCGGACACGAGTCCGCCTACCGCAGCCCTAAGGACACCCCCTTAACGCGGGCTTTGCGGATAGCGATCCGCGCTGCAGGCGGGAAGCCGCGCCTAATAGTCAAGACCGGCACCAGCGACATGAATGTCGTCGCTCCGTACTGGGACGTGCCGATGTTAGCTTACGGCCCGGGGGACGCTGACTTCGACCATCGCCCTGATGAGCAGCTCCCGCTAGCGGAGTACCAGCGGGCTATCGACGTGCTGCAGTTGGCGCTGGTGCGTCTGGCCACTGATAGCAGGTATCATCTGGTTTGATCCTGCGGGTGCTCGCAGGACTGCGTATCGTTCTCCAGGGCGCCTTTGCAGAGATGATACCTGCGCTAAGGCGACTCAGTATTTGTGAAAACCGCTGTGAGAGGGCGGGCGCTTTGGGCTAGGATTAAAACTATATTCATTGCCAAGGAGGCGGCGACATCGCGAGCGTGAGGTTCTACATCGATGGCTAGGTTGCTCTTCAACGGGCGCGGTGTACACTTGGTGTTGTGAAGCCAAAGGTTTATCTCGAGACCACGGTCATCAGTTACCTCATGGCGAGACCAAGCCGTGATCTGAGAATTGCCGCACATCAACAAGCTACGCAAGATTGGTGGCATGACCGCAGGGTCGCTTTTGACCTATACGCTTCACAATTCGTCATTCAAGAAGCAAGCCAAGGCAACAAGGTAGCTGTTGAAGAGCGCTTGAAGGTACTTGAGGAGACCACCCTGCTAGCTGTAACAGACGAGGCATTAGCGCTCGCCGAAGCCATCGTCAGCCGCCGACTCGTCCCTCAGAAAGCCGCTGTGGATGCCGCACACATCGCCGTAGCGACAGCGAATGCTATGGACTATTTGCTGACGTGGAACCTCAAACATATCGCCAATGCAGTCATCCGAGGAAAAGTTGAATCCCTATGTCGTGCAGAAGGTTATGAACCACCGATTATCTGCACCCCCGAAGAGTTGATGGAGGAAGTCGATGACGGATGAAATCGTTGAGGAAGTTCGCCGCGCCAGAGAAGCATACGCCAAGCAGTTCAACTACGACCTTCGAGCGATCTTTGCTGACATCAAAAAGCGACAAGCCGACAGTGGGCGTGAGCTCGTGTCACTCCCAGCAAAGCGCATCCCTCCTTTAACCCGAACGCCATCTAAGCGTTGACCCGCAACCTAACAACCGCTGCACGGGACGCAGCCGCGTTCCTTGCCCAGCGTAGAGTAAACTTTGGCATAAGCGATCGCTTCCGCCATAGCTGCGCCCTTGAGCGAAGCCGTTAGGCTTCGTGACCGCGCATGCTGTACTCGCTGTTTCTGGTTGGTTATGTCTGCGATACAATGAGCACGTGGAGGATAGCATGACGCAGCTTTTACAGAAAGCTTTTGCCGAAGTGTCGCGGTTGCCGGAAGACGAGCAAGACGCCATTGCTGCTATAGTGCTTGCCGAACTATCGTCCGAGCGGCGCTGGAACGAGCTATTCGAGAAATCTCAAGATGTGCTGGTGGAACTTGCAGAAGAGGCGCTTGCAGAGCACAGAACAGGAAAAACGAAGCGGTTGGATCCCGATGAATTGTGACTTCTTACACTACTTCCGGCTTCTGGAAGGCATACCAGCGTTTAGAGAGAGCCGTTCAACGACAAGCTCGTGAGGCATATCGACTCTTTGAGCAAAATCCTCGTCATCCGAGTCTTCACTTCAAGCGTGTTCACATCAGGAAAGCCATCTATTCAGTACGCGTGAACCTTGACGTTCGCGCCGTAGCAATTCGTGGTGGCGATGAAATGGTGTGGTTCTGGATTGGCCCACAAGATGAGTATGAGAAACTGCTTGCCCGCTTGTAAAGTGCGGTCTAACACCGCGCTGCAAAGGGACGCAGGCGCGTTTGCCCCAAGGGTTGGGTGTAAACGTTAGACATGAGATGCCAATCAGCTTGGGGCTGATGATGCCGCCCAATTGGCCTATGCCGCCAGTCGGCAGAGACGTTCTTGACCCACCACCGCGCGGATTTCGAAGCACTGGCTCAGACCTACTTCACATCTGGACAATCGCATTGCGGCATTATCATCGCGGTGCGTCGCGATCCATACGAGCTCGCCCGTCGCTTACTGGTGCTGCTCAATCGGGTGACGGCGGAAGAGATGCACAATCAACGGCGCTACATCTGATCACCCAAACCGTACGCAAACGCATAGAGCGACCGAGGCAGTGCCGTCCAACCGGCGTTTGCAGCCGACTTTAAGGCTTCGCCCGACAATCCTGTAGCTTCTGCGACCAATAGCAGGTATCATCTGGTTTGATCCTGCGGGTGCTCGCAGGACTGCGAATCGTTCTCTATCCTGCGGTTTACTCGCAGGACGCCTTTGCAGAGATGATACCTGCGCTAAGGCGACTCAGTATTTGTGAAAACCGCTGAAGCGCCCTGCTTTTGCCATCCTTAACCGATCAGGCTTCCAAGAATCTCTCTGCCGGCCTCACAGCCGCTACGCTTCCCCCCGCGCTGGAACGGTCGCGGTGTTGACCCGTTTTGGTGGACAGGTAAAGAGCAGAGGCTGGGCTTGATCTGATCGAG
>JAGXSJ010000042.1 GCA_018333895.1 Truepera sp. | reverse complement strand
TCGCGGCCCAGCAGACACGTCAGGCCGTAGGGTCGTATCAGGCCGTCGGCAAAAACAGGCATCAAGACAGCGTCACCACCTTGTGATATGTCTATAATCCGGCCGCTCCAGAACTCTGAGAGCAGTACCCGTCCATCTGGCAGAGGGCACATGCTAGCGGGCCCCTCGAGGCCCCAGGCGAAGGGCTTAGCCTCTGCCATGTCGCCACCCTGGGTAGCGTCCTTAACCTTGCCGGTGGTCCGCTCGACCACCAGGAGCCGCCCGTCCAAGGTCCACTCCATATGGGTTGGAGCATGGAGATTCCACGCAAAGGGCCTCACCTGAACCTGCCGCGTCCGGCTGCCGACCTTGACTTCTTGCACTGCGATCATGTGGATCCCTCCTTTCGGGACAGGCTCACCCTAGCACGGGCTAGGTTACCAATCCGGCGCTTATTGCGGTAATCTTTTTTAGCTTCAAGGTAACTTTTGGCCCCGCCAGGTAACCTTCTTCCGGCTACGCTTAAAGTATGCGCAAGGTTTTGATCCTGCTGCTCCTGGGGCTGCTGGCCTTAGCACCAAGCCCCACCTACGCCTGCAAGAGTCCCGACTGCCTGCCCCCCAGCGCCCAGCAGGGGCACCACGCTAAGCCAGATACTCGGCCCTGAGCCGCCGCACCCAGGCCAGGGTTGCTGGGTAGCGGGCATCCTGGGGCGGGAGGGTTTCCAGCGTGGCCTCCCAGAGCTCCAGATCGTCCTCCAGGCGCTGCGCCAGCGCATAAAGGAGGCCAGGGTCTGTGGCGCGCAGCACCCTAGACCTCACGGCCTCCTCCAGCTCGAAGCGGAGGGCCTCGATCCCGGGGGCCTGGCTCTGGGGCAGGAGTGGGCCCTGGTAGAGCTCTACGGCGCGGTGGAGGTTGCCGAACTTCAAGACTTCCCTAAGCTCCAGAAAGTCGGCATCCAGGGGGGTGAGGAGCCGGTAGGGGCGGGCGCGCACCTCCAGCCCCGCCGCCCGCAGCCGGTACACCTCTACCCTGAGGGCCGGGAGGTTAGCCTCGCCGTAGAGGGCCTGGGCCAGGGCTGTTCCCGGCCAACCCTCACGCCGGGCCAGCAGGAGCACCAAAAGTTCCAGGCCCCGCAAGCGCAGGTGGCGAAAGCTCAGCAAGCGCCCTTCCCCCAGGACCTGCAGGGAGGGCCGGGACTCCAGCAGGCCGGGGGGTAGAAAAAGTGGCCTGGCCTCTGGGCGCAGGGCCTTGGCCAGAGCTCGGTAGGGTTCGGCTAGCGGCTGGCCCAGCAGGGCTGCCAGGTGAGCCTGGGCCCGCAGGGCTTGCAGCTCATCATGGTCTTGTAACTGTAGCGCGGCCTCCTGCAGGAAGGGCTCGGCTGCAACCTGAGGAAAAAGGTGAAGGCCCTCGGCCAGGCACTGCAAGCCGTAGTCTTCCCTAGTCCGTACAAAGGCCGCTGCACTCTCCAGGAGAAGTTGGACCTCGGGCCGCCCTTGCAGGGCCAGAACGCCCTCGACCAGAAAGCTGGGAAAACTGCCGGGGCCACAACTGGGGAGGAGAGCCAACAGTACCTCTCCAGCTTGCTCCCGCTCATTCTGCAAAAGGTGGAGAAGCACCAGGGTGTGCCCCGCCAGTAGGCGCACTCCCCTAGTGGGATGGGGGAGCAGCCGGACGGCCAGCTGTTCTACCTCTTCTAACGCCATCCTGCCAAAGAGCAGCTCCAGGCGCAGGTGGTGGAGCAGCGTCCAGGGGGAAGGGGCTTGAAGCCGCGCTAGCGCAGCGTGGGCCAGAGCCTCCTGACGGCCCAGACGCTCTAAGGTCACAGCCAGGGCCAGGTGGAGCCGGGCCGTGTCTTCTGGAGCTACGTCGAAGAGGCGCAGGGCTGCCTCCAAGACGGCGAGGCCCTCCCGGGGTGGCAGGGCCAGGCCCCGGTGATAGAGGGTAAGGGGAGTTTCGGCCCGGCGGGCTGCCTCCAGGGTCAGGGTGCGGTAGGCCTGAAGGTCACCCCGCCGTGCGGCCACGAAGCCCTGCAGGGCCAGGCTTTCGGCTTCCTCCTCCAAGGAACCGGGCTCAAAGCCCGATAGCACCCGCCGGGCCTCCCCCTCCTGCCCCTGGTGCAGCAGGTCTAGGGCTAGAGCGATGGGCTTGGACTGCATGGCAACCTCACTGAACTACTTGAGTCCTGGCTACATGATCTACCTGGGGGTGACACTTCCGTGACACCTCCACCACACTTTAGCGCCTATCATAAAAAGTTGTGGAACGCCTGGTGCTTATCGGCGTGTCGCACCGCCGAGGCGGTGCGGCGGCCCTCGAGCGGTGGCAGGCGGCCTTTCCTGGGCGTGCCTCGCTGGGGTTGCCGGATGCGGTGCTCCTTAGCACCTGCAACCGCTGGGACGTGGTCGCCAGCCTCCCTGAAGGGTTATCGCTGACTGAGCTGCGCCGCCGGTTGACGCCACGGGGGGTCACGGCGCAACCTTACGCCTATCAGGGTGAGGCGGCCATGGAGCAGCTCGCGCGCATTGCTGCCTCGCTCGATTCACTTAACCTCGGCGAAGACCAGATCATGAAACAGGTGCGCGAGGCGTTCGCTGCCGCCCAGGCCGATAACGCGGTGGGGCCGCTCACGGCCTTTGCCTTTCACACCGCGCTGCGCATCGCCAAGCGGATCAGGCGCGAGGTGCCGCTGGCCCCCTTAAACACCTCGCTCTTTAGCCTGGCTAAACCGGAGCTGCTAGCGGCCCTCCCGCCGCAGGCCACGGTGGCGATTCTGGGGGCTGGCGAGGTTGGAGCCCTGGTGGTTAAAGCGCTGGCGGCCGAGGCGGTTAAGCTGATTGTGGTCAACCGGAGCCTGGAGCGGGCGGCGCGGCTGGCGGCGGAGTGCGGCGGGAGCTGCCTGGTGCTGCAAGCGTTTCAGGAGAGTCCGCCGCGCGTGGCGGGGCTAGTCTGCGCAACGCCAGTCGGGGAGCTGATCGACGGCGCGATGCTCGACAGGCTTGCCGGGCTTAAAATCATCGTCGATCTGGGCGTGCCGCGCAACGTCGCCGTGGGCGCGGCGGAGCGGCATGGCGTGAGGGTGCTCGATATTGACAGCCTGCAAGCGGCTGGGGCACGGCGGCGGGCGACCTTAACCGACCGGCTGGCCCTGGCCGAGCAGCTGGTGCATGAAGAGCTCGAGCAGGCGCTGCTGGAGTGGCTCGAGCGGCAGCTTGGCCCGTCGATCAAAAAGCTGCGCGACCAATATCTGGCCACTATTGCCGAGTCGCTCCCGCCAGAAGACGCCGCGCGGTTGGCGCACAGGTTCGCCCACATCCCGATCAAGGGCTTGCGGGCGCTGGCCAGGGCGCACGGCCTGGAGGCGGCGCAGACCTTTTTAAGCGAAGCGGGGCTGGCGTGATCCGGTTAGCGACGCGCGGGAGTGCGCTGGCCATCAAGCAGGCCCACTGGGTCGAGGGGCGACTCGCAGCGTTAGGAGAGCGGGTTGAACTGGTCCTCGTCGAAACCCAGGGCGACCGCGAGCAACAGCCCTTTGCCGCCATGGCGGGGACGGGCTTCTTTACCAAAGCGGTACAGGAGGCGCTCTTAGCCGGTCGTGCCGATCTGGCAGTGCATTCCTACAAAGACCTCCCCAGCCAGCAGACCCCCGGCCTGGAGGTCGCGGCGGTGCCGGAGCGCGCCGATCCGCGCGAGGTGCTCGTAATCCGCCCCGAGTTTTACGATGCAGGGTTTACGCCTCTCCCTCTGAAGCGCGGCGCGGTGGTGGGCACCAGCGCGATCCGCCGCCAGGCCCAGCTGCGGGCGCTGCGGCCTGATCTGGTACTCACAGAGCTGCGCGGCAACGTGCTGACCCGCATCCAGAAGCTGCGCGACGGCCACTATCACGCCATCGTGCTGGCTGCGGCAGGCTTGCAGCGCCTGGCGCTCGAGCTGCCGGATCTAGCGCTGGTGGTGCTGGCGCCCGAGGTGCTAATACCGGCCCCGGCCCAGGGGGCGTTAGCCCTCGAGCTCCGGCGGGACGATGAGGCGCTAGCAGCGCTGCTTACCGAGCTGCACGACGCACGCGGCTATCCCGCCATCGCCGCCGAGCGCGGTCTGATGGCAGCTATGCAGGCGGGCTGTCAACTGGCGCTGGGGGCGCACGCGCGGCGCGTCGAGGGCGAGCTTGAGCTGCTCGCGTGGTTTGAAGGGCGGCGCGTTGCGGTGCGGCACCCTACCGCCGAAGGGGCCGCCTACCTGGCACTTGACGCCTTGGCGGAGCGATGAAGGTCGCTCTGACCCAGTCGGTGGGGCGGCTGGTGGGGCTCGAGCAAGCGCTCACCGCGCACGGTTACCAGGTCGTCCGGAGCCCGCTGATCCGCACCGAGCCGCTGCTGAGCGCGGCGGTGAGAGAGCGGGCCGCCGCTTTGCTGACCGGCCCCTGGCTGCTCTTTACCAGCCCGGCCGCAGTCGAGGCGTGGCAGGCGCTGACGTTGCCGCTTGCGGGCTTGCGGGCGCGCCTGGGCGCGGTCGGTGCCAAGACTGCCAAGTTGATCGAAGGCTCTGGCGGCGAAGTCACGCTCATCGGCCAACCGGCCACCGCGGAGGGGCTGGCCGAAGCGTTCTTAGCCAGCCCGCTGGCCGCTTCGCCGGTGGGCTTGCCGCGCGGCGACCGGGCGCTGCCGACACTTCCGGTACTATTGGAAAAAATGGGCTTCGCGGTGAGCCCGGTGGTCATCTACCGCACCCGGCTGCTGCCGTGGGCGGCGAGCGAAGTGCAGGCGGTGATCCTGGCCAGCCCGTCGGCGGTCGAAGCTCTCCCCGAGGAGGTCGGCATCAGCGCCACCCTAATAGCCATCGGCCCCAGTACCGGCGCAGCGATCCGCGAGCTAGGCTGGCCGTACGTACAGGCGGCGCGGCCCGAAGTGACGGCAGTGTTAGCAGCCTTGGAGGATGTTCATGGTTAAGCGTCCACGCCGGTTACGGACCACGGCAGCTCTGCGCACCATGGTGGCGGAGGCCACGATTAGGCCCGAGCAGCTGCTAGCGCCGTTCTTTGTGGTGCCAGGGAGTCACGAGGTGCAGCCCATCGCCGCCCTCCCCGGCGTAGCGCGTTACAGCGTGGACAGGCTGCTGGGGCAGCTCGAGCGCGCACTAGCGTTGGGCGTGCGCTCGGTCATGCTGTTTGGCGTAGTGCCCAACGACCTCAAGACGCCCGGTGGCGAGGCCGCTGCCGCTGCCGATAGCCCGGTGGCACAAGCCATCCGCGCCGCCCGCGCCGCCTTCGGCAACGATCTGGTGATTACCAGCGACGTCTGCTTGTGCGCCTATACCGATCACGGCCACTGCGGGCTGCTGCACCCCACGGCACGCGGTGTAGTGATCGATAACGATCTCAGTCTGGCCGGCTTAGCAGCGATGGCGCTGGCCCATGCCGAGGCCGGTGCCGACCTGGTGGCGCCGTCGGACATGATGGACGGGCGGGTGGCTGCCATCCGGCAGGCGCTTGATGCCCAAGGGTTTACGGAGGTCGGCATCCTGTCTTATGCCGTCAAGTACGCTTCGGCCTTTTATGGGCCGTTTCGTGAAGCGGCGGGTTCGGCACCCCAGGGGGTATCATCCCGTTATAACGGGATGATACCCCCAACCGACCGCCAAACCTATCAACTAGACCCCCGCAACGCCCGTGAAGCGCGGCGCGAGGCAGCCTTGGACGAGGCGGAGGGGGCCGACCTGCTGATGGTCAAACCGGCTCTCCCCTACCTCGATATCATCGCCGCAGTACGCGCCCAAACGACCTTGCCGGTGGCGGCCTATCAGGTGTCGGGCGAGTACGCCATGCTCAAAGCCGCGGCGGCGGCGGGCGCTTGTGCTGAGCCGGCGGCGGTGGCCGAGAGCCTGCTCAGCATCCGCCGGGCCGGGGCCGATATTATTATCAGTTACTACACCCTAGAGGCGCTATCTCAAGGGTGGTTAGAGTAAGGGCGATGAAGCAGCCAGTCGTCTCCTTACAGGCCGTCACCCGTATCGCCTTCGTGGTGATCATCGTCTTCGTGGTGGCGCAGGTGGCGTGGTGGCTGGTGTTCAAACACCGTATTATCCAGGAGCTGAGCCAAACTACCCTAAGCGCCTGGCAGCGCGACGCCGAGCTAGCCAACCTACTGCTGCAGCGCGACCCCGCGCTGGCCGAGGCGCGGATAGCGCAGTACCCGCACCTGCGCCTTGGCGCGGAGGGGTTCAAGGTTGACCCCGCAGCGATAGCGTCTTTTACCGAGCAGCAGCAGGGCCGGTTGCGGATGCTCGTTTTTGAAGGGCCGTTCTTCGTGCTGGTGGTTATCTCCGGCCTGGCCATCATCGCCCGCAGCTTGCGTGCCGAGCGCGAGCTAAAGCGCCGCCAGCAGAACTTCCTCTCGGCCATTACCCACGAGTTCAAGACGCCCATGAGCACGTTGCGCCTGCTGATCGAAACGGTCCTCTACCGCCCCTTGCCGCCGGACAAGCAGCGGAGCTATCTGGAACGGATGGAGCGCGAGCTGACGCGGCTCGAGCAGACCAGCGAGCAAGTGCTAGCCAGCGCGCGCCTTAAGCAGGCTGAGAGCGCGCCAGCGCTCGAGGCGGTCGAACTTAACAGCGTGATGCAGGGGGTGATCGGCCGGGTCAGAGCCGGCCTGGAGGCGCGGGGCGCCACTTTACGGGTGAGCTACAGCCCGGAGCCGCTGTGGGTATCGCTGGATACGCCAGCTTTTAATGTGGTGATGAACAACCTGCTCGATAACGCCGTCAAGTACAGCCCTGACGCCAAGAAGCCGGTTAGCGTCAGGCTAACGCGGCGCGACCATCTAGCAATGATCCAGGTGGAGGACGAAGGCATCGGTGTGCCCGACAGCGAGCGCCAGCGCGTCTTCGAGCAGTTCTACCGCATCGGCAGCGAGATGACCCGCTCTTCGCAAGGGATCGGGCTGGGCCTACACCTGGTGAAGACCATCGTCGAGGCGATGAACGGTTGGGTGAAGTGCGAGCCTAACCGTGAGGCGGGGCGTGGCACGCGCTTTACGGTGGTCTTCCCCGAGCGGCAGGGCGAGCACGAGCCCGTGGTGCGGGGAGGAGGCTATGAGAGTCCTAGTCATTGAAGACGAAGCGGCCCTGGCCGAGGTGCTGGCCGATAATCTGTTGGCCGAAGGCTATCAGGTGGAAGTAGCCGTTGATGGCCAACAAGGTGCGGCGCGCTGGCGTGCTGCCTCCCCCGACCTGGTGGTCTTGGACGTCATGCTGCCCAAGCTCGACGGCTATGCGCTGTGCCGCCAGATGCGCGCCAGCGGCGACCAGACACCGGTTCTATTCCTCAGCGCCAAGGGCCGACCCGAGGAGCGCGTCCAGGGGCTAGCGGCTGGTGGCGACGATTACCTAGCCAAACCGTTTCACCTGCCGGAGTTCTTGCTGCGGGTCAAGAACATGCTCCGGCGGCGGCGTTGGTCGAACGATCAACCGCTCGAGCTTACCTTCGGCGGGCATACCGTCGATTTCCGGCGCTGGACAGCCACCCTGGCTAATGGCCGCAGCGAGATGCTGGGCGAGCGCGAACTGGCTATCTTGCGGCTGTTGGCCGAGCGGCAGGGCGAGGTAGTCAGCCGCGACGACATCCTCGACCGTGTCTGGGGCGACGATGCCTTCCCTAGCAGCCGCACTATCGACAACTTCATCCTGCGGTTGCGCAAGCTCTTTGAGCCCGATCCGAGCAGCCCCAGCTACTTCCACACCGTATGGGGGGTGGGCTACCGGTTCACCCCGGAAGGCCGGCCTATTGCAAGCAAAGTATAGACATATAGTATATACTGTGATCATGAAAACGGCGAAGCTCTTTAGGAACGGCCACAGCCAGGCGGTCAGGCTCCCCAAGGAGTTCCGCTTTGAGGGGGATAAGGTGTACATCCGCAAAGAGGGGGACGAGGTGATCCTGACTCCCTACCATGACCGCTGGGACCGCTTTCGCAAAAGCCTCGAAATGTTCAGCGACGACATCTTCGCAGACGGTCGCCAACAACCCACCGAGCCTGACAAACGCGACTGGTTCGAATGATCTACTTGCTTGACACCAACATCTGCATCTATCTTATGAAAAGGCAGCTCGAGCACCTGGTGCAGCGCTTTGAAAAGGAGCATCCTGACAACCTAGGCCTCTCAAGCATCACCGTGGCCGAACTCAAGTTCGGCATGGAGAAAAGCGCCAGGGTTGAGTTGAATCTGGTGGCACTCGATTATTTCATCGCCCCCTTGCACATTTTCGATTTCGGTGTTGACGCAGCCGGTGTGTATGGGCGACTTTGGGCAGGGCTCGAGCGCCAAGGCACCCCCATCGGCCCGCTCGACACGCTGATCGCGGCCCATGCGCTGAGCCTCGGTGCGACGCTGGTCACCAACAACTTAAGCGAGTTCGGGCGCATCCCCGACCTGAAGCTCGAGCAGTGGGTGTGAGGAGGTTGCGTGCCCTACATCGTCTATTTCCATAAAAGCAAAGAGCCCCGATCTTCACCGAGGCTCTTTGCCGACCGAGAATCCTCAGTCCTTTCCGTAAGGGTAGCACAGATGTCCTTGAGATGCTGCGACTACGCGCAGCACGGGACGTAAAGGGGTACTAAGTCGATGACTGACACCAGTCTGTTCCTAGCGGCTGCTAACGGCCACAACACCGAGCGCGCCCCCATCTGGATCATGCGCCAGGCCGGGCGCTACCTGCCGGAATACCGGGCGATCAAGGCCAAGCACTCTTTCTGGGAGATGGCCCGCACGCCCGAGCTGGCTTGCGAGATCACCCTGCAACCGCTCCGGCGCTTCGGCCTGGACGCCGCTATTCTGTTTCAGGACATTATGACCCCCTTGCCGCCGATGGGGGTCAAGATCGAGTTTGCCCCCGGCCCGGTCTTCGCCGAGCCGGTACGCTCGGCGAGGGCGATCGACGCGCTGCGCGTGCCCGGCAAGGATGAGATCGCTCCCTTTGTGGCCGAGGCTATTAAGCTCATCCGCGAGGCGTGCCCGGTGCCCCTGATCGGCTTCGGCGGCGCCCCCCTGACCCTGGCTACTTATATGATCGAGGGCGGCAGCAGCAAGGATTTTGAGGCGTTTCGAGGGTTTTTGCGCCAAGAGCCCGAAGCTGCGCACCGCCTGCTCGACAAACTGACCGAAGTCAGCATCCGCTATCTAACGATGCAGGTTGAGGCAGGCGCCCAGGCGATTCAGCTCTTCGACTCGTGGGCGGGCTTGCACGACGCCCGCAGCTACCGCGCCTTCGCCAAGCCGTACAACCGGCGCATCTTCGAAGCGCTGGCGCCCTACCGGATTCCGCGTCTTTATCTGGCCGTGGACGCGCTGCACCTCTACGGCGAGATCAAGGAGCTGCCTTGCGAAGTGGTAAGCGTGGACTGGCGGGCGCCCTTAAGCCAGGTGCGGCCCCTGCTCGGCGGCAAAACCCTGCAAGGCAACCTCGATCCCGCTGTGCTCTTGGCTCCCAAGGGGGTCATCGCACAGGAGGCCGAGCGCGTCCTGCGCGAAGGGCTCGGCGGGCCGCATATCTTTAACCTGGGGCACGGCATCATGAGGCAGACGGATCCCGATAGCGTGGCGCAGTTAGTTGAATTGGTAAGGCGCTACGACCGCGTCAAGGTGCGCGAAGCTTCAGCCTCCTGATCGCTCAGTGTGGCAGGTCGACCCAGTTGCTGAAAGTACACAAGGGTCTGTGTAGAATAGTCGTATGGCGACGAACCTCCACATCGACGAAAAGCTGCTGAGTGAAGCGCAGAGGCTGGGGCGCTTCAAGCCCAAGAAGGAGACCGTCAACGAAGCGCTCAAGGCGTTCATTGAGCACCAAAAGCAGCTCGATGTGCTTAAGCTCCAAGGGCAGATCGATTACGACGACGATTACGACTACCAGCAGCTCCGCCAGCGCCAGTGAAGGTCATCGTCGACACCTCGGTCTGGTCGCTCTTCTTGCGCCGCAAGGCGCCGCGAGGTAGCTGGCAGATCCTCGCGCTCGAGCGCTACCTGCGGACAGGCAGGGTGCAGCTGCTCGGCATCATCCGCCAAGAGCTCCTCTCGGGCATTGGCGAGCAGAGCCAATTTGAGCACCTGCGGGAGGCGCTGGCCGGACTGCCGGACCTCCTCGCCACAACTCGAGATCACGTTCTGGCAGCCCAATGCTACAACCTCTGTCGCAATTGTTGGGCGAAGCCTTGAGGGGGCATTCAGGGGAGCGCGGTGGACTTCCTGATCTGCGCCCAGGCGATCAACCACGAGCTGCCGATCCTGACGACCGACAAGGACTTTGAGACCTACGCCACCGTGCTCCCGCTCACTCTGATCGAGGAGAGTCCGTGAACCGTAAAGAACGCGTCACCCACCTGATGCAAGCTGGCCAAGCCAGACTTGTCGCGGCGTTTGAAGCGCTTGACGGTCAGGCGAAGTTCAAGTCTCACACCTGGGAGCGCCCTGGCGGAGGTGGTGGAATGGCACGCATCCTCGAGGGTGGGTCTGTTTTTGAGCGCGCAGGAGTCAACGTCTCTGCCGTCTACGGCGACGCGGTGCCGCCGAGCCTGGCCAAACAGCACCCCGCCAGCGAGGGCCGACCCTTTTTCGCTACCGGCCTCAGTCTGGTGCTGCACCCGACAAACCCTTACATCCCGGCGTTTCATGCCAACTACCGCTATTTCGAAGTCGGCGGCAGCGAGGTCTGGTGGTTCGGCGGCGGCGCCGATATGACGCCTGCTTACCCCTTTGAGGAAGATATCATCCACTTCCACCAGACGCTCAAGGCGCTCTGCGACCGCCACCACCAAGCTGACTACCGGCAGCTCAAAGAGGCGTGCGACCGCTACTTTTTCCTCAAGCACCGCCATGAAATGCGCGGCGTGGGCGGGATCTTTTTTGATCAACTGTCCCCTGCCGGCCAGGGCGATTGGGAGGCCGACTTCGCTTTCGTGCAAGACGGCATCGACACTATCTTGCCGAGCTTCCTGCCCATCGTCGAACGGCGCCAGGAGACCCCCTACGGCGAACGCGAACGGGAGTGGCAGCTCTACCGGCGCGGGCGGTATGTCGAATTCAACTTGGTCTACGACCGGGGGACGCTGTTTGGGTTGCAGACCCAAGGAGATATCGAAGCCATCCTGATGTCAATGCCGCCCTACGCCCGCTGGCAGTTCGCTTACCGGCCCGAGGTGGGCAGCGCTGAAGCAGCCGCGCTGGCCTGCTATCAGCCCCGCGACTGGCTCTGAGGCAGGGCTCGAGCAGGCGAGAGAATTTTGTGACACTTTTAGCAGCAGGCTCGGCTATGCTGGCGGCTATGGCCCTTGCCCCGCCGGTGGTCGATGCCGCGCTGCTGCACCGCTACGACCGGCCAGGACCGCGCTACACCTCCTACCCGACCGCGCTCGAGTTCCATAGCGGCGTGAACGAGGCGGCGTACCTGACCGCGCTGCGCCAGATTGCCGACGACGAGGCGCTCTCGCTCTACACCCACCTCCCTTTCTGCCGCGCCCGCTGCCTTTATTGCGCCTGCAATGTGGTGATCAGCCCGCGCCCGGAGATCGCCGAGCCTTATTTAACCCGCCTCACCCGGGAAATCCGGCTGGTCATACAGCAGTTGGGCGAGGGTAAGCGCGTGCAGCAGCTTCACTTCGGCGGCGGTACGCCTACCTATTTCACCCCGCAGCAGCTTAAACAGCTGATGGCGGTCTACCGCGAGCTGTTTGCCTTCACTGATGATGCCGAGATCGCCGTCGAAGTCGATCCGCGCGTCACTAGTGCGGCGCACCTCGAGGTATTAGCGGAAGAGGGCTTCAATCGCCTGTCGGTCGGGGTGCAGGACTTCGATCCGCAGGTGCAGGCGGCCATTGCTCGGCAGCAGCCGTTTGCCGCTACCCAGGCGCTCCTAGCGGAGGCCAGAAGGGTGGGATTTAACTCGATTAACTGCGACCTCATCTACGGGCTCCCCTATCAGACACCCCCCTCATTTGCCCGCACTATTGCCCAGGTCATCGCCCTAAAGCCGGAGCGGCTGGCCATCTACTCGTTCGCCTACGTGCCGTGGCTACAGCCTCACCAGCTGCGCCTGCCACCAGAGGCTCTGCCGCAAGGACAAGCTAAGCTCGAGCTGCTCGCTACTGCCCGCGAAAGGCTGTTAGCAGCGGGCTATCAGGACATCGGCATGGACCACTTTGCGCTGCCCGGCGACGAGCTGGCCTTAGCACAGCGGCAGGGGCGCCTAGCGCGCAACTTCATGGGCTACACCACCGCCAAGGCCACGGCACTGCTCGGTTTCGGCCTATCCGCTATCGGCGCACTGGTCGGCGGCTTCTTCCAGAACCACAAGAAGCTGAGCCGCTACAACCGCTCCCTCGACGAAGGGCGCCTCCCTATTGAGCGCGGCTACCTGCTTTCGCAGGACGATATCATCCGCGGGCACGCCATCCGCGAGTGGATGTGCAACTTCAAGGTAGACAAGGGTGAGTTAACGCGGCGCTACGGCGTCCGCTTCGACGACTACTTCGCCGAGGAGCAGGACGCTCTGGCTCAACTGGACGGGGAAGGTTTCGTCACGAACACCCCCGAAGCCCTCACCGCAACCCCACTGGGCCGACTCTTCCCGCGCAACGTGGCGATGGTCTTTGACAAGTATCTACGTGCCAAACGCTCCAAGCCCAGCTTCTCAAGGACGGTGTGAGGTGACCGTAGCGATCGTCGGCGGGGGGATCGCCGGGCTGGCTACCGCCTACTACCTCAACCGACAAGGCCGCAAGGTGATCGTCTTTGAGCGTGAGGCCGCAGCGGGCGGCATTACCCAGAGCGATCAGCTCCAGGGCTACACCATCGACCGGGGGCCCAACGGCTTTCTCACCAACGTCCCCGAGACGCTTGAGCTGGCTAAGGCGCTCGGCCTAGCGGACGAGCTAGCGGTCGCTGGCGAGCTAGCTCAGCACCGCTTCCTCTATCACCACGGCACACTGCAAGCTCTTCCCACCTCACCGATGGCTTTCTTGCGTACCCGGCTCGTCTCGGGCAGGGCCAAAGCGCGGCTACTCTGTGAACCTTTTGCCCCCAAACGCCCGCCCGGTGTCGACGAGACCGTCTATGAGTTTGCCCAACGGCGGGTCGGCGCGGAGTTCGCCGAGGTGTTTATGCGCGCCATGGTCTTAGGTATTACCGCAGGCGACGCCAAGGCCATCAGCCTGGCGGCGCTTTTCCCGCGGCTGCGCCGGCTCGAAGATGATTACGGCAGTCTGGTTCGTGCCCTGCTCGCCACCGTGCTCAAGCGCCGCCAGGGCACTGGCGGGCCGGCCGGCCCCGGCGGGCGCTTAACCAGCTTCAAGCACGGCGGCATAGCGCGCCTCACGCGTGCTCTGGCCGAACAGCTAGGGCAGCGGGTCCGCACCGGCGCGGCGGTGGTGGGGCTTCAGCGCTGCGACTACGCGCAGCGCGGGCGCTGCGACACGGGCACCTACACCCTCACTCTGGCCTCGGGCGAACAGTGCCAGGCAAGCGCGGTGGTGCTGGCTACTCCGGCCTTCGTGAGCGCCGACCTGTTAGCGCCGCTCCTCCCGGAGGCCGCCGCCGAGCTAGCGGCTATCCCCTACGCTGGGGTTAGGGTGCTGGGGCTAGGTTTTAATCGCCAGGACGTGCCGCATCCGCTTAACGGCTTCGGCTACCTCGTCGTCCCCGGCGAGGGCCAGCAGATCCTGGGGTGCCTCTGGACATCTAGCCTCTTCCCCACCCAGGCCCCGCCCGGCAAGGTGTTGCTAAGGGTCATCGGAGGCGGCGTCTTCGATCCGGACTTCGTGACCATCGACGACTCCGAGGCGCTGCGAATCGTTCAACACGACCTGCGGCTAAGCCTCGGCCTTACCCAAGCGCCGGAGCTGGTGCATCAGGTCACCTGGCCCCAGGGGATCCCGCAGTACCTGGTGGGGCACAGCGCACGGGTAGCGCGTATCATGACGGCCACGCAGGCGCTGCCGGGCCTCTACCTTACCGGCAACGCCTACTACGGCGTCGGCCTCAACGACTGCGTGCGCGACGCCCAGCGGGTTACCCGAGCCATTGCCACAGCGATCAGGCCAGCCAACTCTTGAAGTGGCGCAAGATGCGCTAATCCAGCGATCTTCACAAAACGTCAGCCGGGAGGAGGTCGCGTAGGGTGATGGTATCGCAGGGACAGAATTGTTGGGCGAAGCCTTGAGAATCGCGCCCTCAACTGACCCCTACTTGAACCTCGATACAGACGCCGGTATAAGCGGTGCTCGCCGACCCTGGCGGTTAGGCTAACTGACCGCGTTCTTGTGACTCTAAGCCTACTTGCTCCGCTCGCCTGCGCCCTTAAATGGTTATTAAGATTTCTAGTGCGATACCTGCGATACTTGCAGGTGGTCTTGAATAGGTATATCCTAAAGCTTGAGATCCTTAGGAGGTAGGCATGAGAAAGCTAGCTTTGACTATACTCGCCGCGCTGCTAATGACCGCTCTGGCACAGGTTAAGGTCGTCCCTGACTACAGCGCGCTCGGTATCGTGCCCGGCACCCCCGGCGGCACGCTGCGCCTGGTGCTCGGCGACACGCCGCCGCGATTTTTCATCTACGGCGAGATCAGTGCGCTGATCCAGACCCTGACCCATCAGATGTTCGATCCGCTGGTTACGTTCAACCTGGCGACCTACGAGATCATCCCGGCGCTGGCCGCTTCTTGGGAAGTCAGTGAGGACGGCCTGGTCTACACCTTCCATCTGCGCCAGGGCGTTACCTGGCACGACGGCGTACCGTTTAGCGCCGATGATGTGGTCTTTACCTTTGAGCAGATCGTCACCAACCCCGAGGCTCGAGCTGGCGACGCGGCGCAGTTCACCTTCAACGTAGACGGCGTAGAGCGCAAAGTCACCTTTGCAGCCCTTGACGAGCACACGGTGCGCATGACGCTGCCGGTGCCTTCGCCGGTCTTTATCCTACAGATCCGCTCCTTCCCGATCATGCCCAAGCATAAGCTGCTCCATCTGAGCGTCGAAGGTGGCGCTCAACCGGCGGATATTAACAACGCCTGGCCGACCGACGGCCCCCTGACCGACATCGTCGGCACCGGGCCGTTCATGATGGCCGAGTATGTGCCGGGGCAGCTAGTGCGGCTGGTGCGCAATCCCAACTACTGGATGGTCGATGCTGCCGGGACACCGCTGCCCTACCTAGACATGCTCGAGTACTTGATCGTCCGCGGCACCGAGGCGCAAGCGGCCCAATTCCTGGCTGGAAATGTCGATCAGCTCAATATCGGTGGCGCGCAGTTCCCCGACTTTAAGAGCCGCGAACTGGCGGGCGAACCTTTCCGAGTGATCGCCAGCGTAGCGCTGTTCGGTGCTACGCCCCACCTGGCCTTCAACTTTAACGCGGCTGACCCCGAGCTAGCCCAGCTCTTCGCCAACGTCGAGTTCCGGCGCGCCATGGAGCATGCTGTCGATCGGCTGCGCATCATCGAAGATGTCTATAACGGCCTAGCTACGCTTCCCGGCATGGGCACTGCCCCGGCCGATGTCACCTTCCACGAAGATGTCACCGGCCTGATGCGGATGTTCGACCTCGAAGCTGCCGGCGCAGGGCTCGAGGCTTTGGGTCTGGTGGATACTAATAACGACGGTGTGCGCAACATCTCCCCTACCCGCGAGCTGGAGTTTTCGCTCACTTACGGCTCCGACTCACGGGTCTGGACCGATCTGGCCACTATCATCCAGAGCGACTTTGCCCAGGCGGGTGTCAGGGTTCACCTGCGCGGGGTCCCGGTGGCTCAACTGCTGGCTACCGGCCTAGCTGGCGACTTTGAAGCCATCATGATCGGCTTCGGCGATCAGCCCGATCCCGAACTGCGCAAGCCGATCTGGCAGCCGGGCGGCGCGCTCTACTACTGGCACCGCGCCACCCAACCGGCCGAGCCTGGCGGCCAGCCTAACTTTGACGCTATGGCAGACTGGGAGCGGCGGATCTGGGAGATCTTCGACCAAGGCTCGCGGATGGTGGACCATGAAGCGCGGGTCGCAGCCTATCAGGAGTGGCAACGCCTAGGAGCTGAGTTCCTGCCGGTGATCGTGATCGCCAAGCCCAATAGCATCGGTGCGGTCCACGATAGA
This sequence comes from Truepera sp., assembly GCA_018333895.1. Lineage (GTDB taxonomy): Bacteria > Deinococcota > Deinococci > Deinococcales > Trueperaceae > JAGXSJ01. The sequence continues at coordinate 26,943 of JAGXSJ010000042.1, read as the reverse complement.
GTCGCCAACTACATCTTCAGCCTTGGAGTTATCCCTGGCTACAACCCGGTGCCGCTGTTCTTCATTAGCGAGTAAGTCTTTGGGGCTTAAGACACCTCTTAAGCCCCTTATCTAACGGATCTATCGTCATGCTGAGCTTTACTATCCGCCGGATCATGATCGTCTTCCCTACGCTGGTGCTGGTCTCAATCGTGTCGTTTGGCGTGATTCAGCTCCAGCCCGGCCGCTTTACCGATCGCTATCTCGAAGACCCCCGCTTCAGCCCTGAGACGGTAGCCCGCCTGGAAGCCCAATTGGGCCTGGATCGACCGGTCTGGGAACAGTATTGGCGCTGGGTAACAGGGATTATTACCCGCGGCGACTTCGGCTTTTCGTTCTTCGCCAACCGCCCGGTAACCTCGATTATCGGCGAGCTGCTGGGCTGGACGGTACTGATTGCCGGCCTGACCATGCTGTTCTCGTGGCTGGTGGCTATCCCTTTAGGCATCTATGTCGCTACCCGCCGCAATGGCTTCAGCGACGCTGTGGCCAGCTTCTTTGGCTACATCGGCTTGGCTACGCCCGACTTTCTGGTGGCGCTATTGCTGGTGGCGCTGGTGCTGAACCTGGGCGGGACCAACGTGGGCGGGCTGAATAGCCCGCAGTTTATCGGTGCCCCCTGGTCATGGGCCCGCCTTATCGACCTGCTAAACCACCTATGGATTCCGATCTTGGCTGTTGGAACTTCCACTATCGCCGTCTTGATGCGGCAGATGCGCGCTAATCTGCTTGATGTGCTAAATGCCGATTTCGTGCGCACCGCCCGCGCCAAGGGGTTGCGCGAGCGGACAGTGACCTACCGTCATGCCGTGCGCAACGCTATTAACCCGTTAGTATCGCTGGCGGGCTTGTCTCTGCCGGAGCTGATTAACGGCACCATCATTGTCTCTATCGTGCTCAATCTGCCGACCATCGGGCCGCTACTCTTTCAATCGCTGATGGCCCAAGATCAGTTCGTGGCTATGACGATGCTGCTGTTCTCCAGCCTGTTCTTGATGCTCGGCAACCTGCTGGCCGACCTGGCACTGGCCTGGGTCGATCCACGGATCCGCTATGACTAAGGTGCGGCAGCGCGAGTCGCTGAGCCCGCTGGCGCTGGCCTGGCGGCGGTTTAAGCGCTCTAAAGTCGGCATCGCAGGGGGGGTGATCCTGCTTGCTCTTTACCTCATGGCGCTGTTCGCCGGTTTTCTCGCCCCCTATAACATCGCCACCCAACACCGCCAATATCCTCTTCAGCCCCCGCAGCGGATCTTGCTGCTGCACGAAGGGCGGCTGATGCGCCCCTTTACCTATCCGATGGTGCGCGAGCGCGACCCGGTAACCTTTCGCAACCTCTACGTCGAGGACCAGCGCAACCCCCAGCCGATCCGCTTCCTGGTGCGCGGCGAGCGCTATCGCCTGCTGGGCGTGTTCACCACCGACCTGCGGCTGTTCGGCGTCAGCGAGGGCCGCTTCTTCCCACTCGGCACCGACCGCTTCGGGCGCTGCCTGTTCTCGCGCACTCTGGTGGGGTCGCAAGTCTCGCTGACGGTGGGCTTAATCGGTATCCTGCTCTCGTTCTCCATCGGTATCTTGATCGGTGGCATCAGCGGCTACTACGGCGGCTGGGTCGATACCGCCTTGCAGCGGCTGATCGAGGTGCTGCTGTCGTTCCCACGCCTGCCGATCCTACTGGCACTAGCCTCGATCATCCCGCCAAGGTGGCCTTCGACCTGGATCTACGTGGGGATTATAGCGGTGCTGGCGCTGATCGGCTGGGCCGGTCTAGCGCGGGTAATCCGCGGTCAGGTGCTCTCGGCCCGCGAGATCGAATTCGTCCAGGCTGCCAAGGCGCTGGGCTCGAGCGATCTGCGCATTATTCTGCGCCACGTCATGCCCAATCTGACCTCGTATCTGGTGATCGCCGCCACCTTGGCGCTGCCCGGCTATATTCTGGGCGAGAGCGCGCTGAGCTTCCTGGGGCTGGGTATTAGGGAGCCGATGGCGAGCTGGGGGCTGTTGCTTAGCGACGCGCAGAGCTTCGAGAGCTTGCGCCTCCACCCCTGGCTGCTTACCCCTGGGCTGCTGATCGTCATCTCGGTCTTGGCTTTTAACTTTGTCGGCGACGCCTTGCGCGACGCCGCCGACACCAAGTTGGCTTAAATGAACAGGCTCTTTGTCGGTGTCGATGGCGGGGGAAGCGGCTGCCGGGTGGTGGTGGCAGGGCACGATGGCGCGGTGCTGGGCCGGGCCGAGGGGGGACCAGCCAATCCGCGCACCGTCGGTGCTGAGGCGGCCTGGCGCGCCATCCTTGAGGCCTTACGGAGAGCCGGAATTGTCGGGCGACCCTGCGACTTGTGCGCAGGGCTTACCGAGGGGTACGCGCCGGTGTACGCCTGCCTGGGCTTGGCCGGGGTGGGCCGCGCTGCCGACCGCGAGCGGTTCTTGAGCGTGGCGCACCCCTTCACAGCGATTAGGCTCGAGCCCGACATTCACGTGGCGCTAGTCGGGGCGCTGGCGCAGGAGGCGGGGGCGCTGCTAGCAGTTGGCACCGGCAGCATCGCCTACGCGGTCGATAGTGCGGGGCAACGCTATCGCGTGGGGGGGTGGGGCTTCGAGGTCGGCGACGAAGGTAGCGGGGCCTGGCTGGGGCGCGAGGCGGTGCGAGCGACCTTGCAGCACTGGGACGGCCGCGGCCCGGCTACTGCCCTTAGCGATGCGGTGTTGGGAGTGTGGGGGCCGACCGCAGACGATCTGCTCGAGCGGGTCCGCACCGCTGGCCCGGGCGACTTTGCTAGCTGGGCGCCGCGCGTGTTGGAGGCCGCTGGAGCCGGCGATGAGGTGGCGCGGCGGCTCAAGCAGCGCGCGCTGTCACAACTAGTGCAGCACCTGCGCTCGCTCGAGCGCAACACCCCGCCGCTGCCCTTCTCGCTGACCGGCAACCTGGCCTTAGCCTTGGCCGAGGAGCTGCTGGCGCTGGCGCCGGCACGCTTTAGGGAGCGTTTCCAACCGGCGCACTATAGCCCCGCTGAAGGAGCGCTGCTGCTGGCCCGGCAGCTCGCCTGAGCCGGCACCGTCCCTCTCAATTGTTGGGCGAAGCCTTGATTGGAGAGGATGGGGGCTTAGCCCTTAGCCTTGCGGATGTGGGTAGTGGGATGTGGGTTGTAGGGGTCCCACAAGCCCTGCGCACAAGTCGCAGGGTCGCCCGACAATTCCCCGCTTCCTTTAGCTAAAAGCTGCGGCGCGTTTGAGCCGACGCTCACACAGCAGGCGGTAGCCCTCGCGCAGCAAGCGGCACTCTCGCTGCGTTAGGCCGAGTCCGCCTTGCAGTATCGCCTGGTCGGCCAGCTCCCTGGCCTCGCTAAAGCGGCGCTGCCGGAGGAGTTGATCCAACTCCGGCTCGAGCTCATCAAAAGTCATTCTCGCCTCCCCTTCGGCTTCGCTCAGGACAGGGCTCGGATCCGGCAACGCTACGAGCACCCGCCTAGCTTCACTGGGCTCGAGCTTGAGCAACCCGCCGCCTAGCGCATGCCCCTCTACTTCCAGACTAAGGCGCGTCAGTGTGCTCTGCCACCCTAGGCTTAGGTCCAAGGCCGTCGTCTGGGCGTGAGGGTAGAGCCGCACCACGTGCAGCGTATTCGGCACCGTCACGTTAGCCTCATTGGTCACCAGCGCTAGCCGTAAGCCCATCGCGGCCAGCAGCAGGTCGGGCACCTTGACGTTGCCGACCTGGTACCAGCAGCGCCGCTCGCGCGCCTTATAACCCTGCGCCACGCCGCTTGCCTCGCCGTGGGCCAGGTAGCGCCAGACCGCTTCTGAATTGTCGGGCGACCCTGCGACTTGTGCGCAGGGCTTCAGCGGATCGCCGTTTACCTGCAGCAGGTAACCCGCCGTACCGCTAGCACACGCCCTTTGCCAGTCCTGGCGGCTCAGCCGCAAGCCCACTAGCGCACGGCTCCGCCACACTGCCGGACGCAGCGCCTCCGGCGGCAGCTCCCATCGCGCCACCTCAGCGGGGCTGAGATGAAAGAAGCGATTAGCACCGGTGACGTAGCCGATACCGACCTCGGCCAGCGCGCCCAGCCGCCTGACGCGCGGCTGCACGGCTAGCTCCTGGTACAGGGCCAAGACACGCTCCGGCAGCAAGGCGCCGACCAGCCGAGAGGAGCTGTTAGCTGGCAAGTAATCGTCAGGCGACCCTGCGACTTGTGCGCAGGGCTTACTGATAGCCACTCGCCACTCGCCACTCGCCACGGTTAGCGCTTGATCCAACCACTGACCAACCACCACCCCGCGACCCGAGCGAAGCGAGGCGCCGTCCCAACCCTTATGGGGCAGGGCTTGCCGAGGGAGTGATGTTCGACCTTCTGCCAACAGCAGCAAAGTATCCTGATCCAGCTCGGGAAAGAGGCGCTCGCGAGGGCTGAGCAGCGTGACCTGGGCGAAGCTTTGGGTTAAGTGCTCGATGACCGCTCTGGCATAGACGGCGTGTCCTAGCTCGGCTGGCACCACCATGGCCATGCGCCCGCCAGGCTTGACAAAGGCGCTGGCGTGGACCAAGAAGGGCGCCCAGACGCTCGAGCGCTTACTGAGCCGCACACCCTGCGCTGCCGCCTGGCTCAGAGCCAGCGACCGGCTAGCAGCGCTCAGGCGCGGGGCGCGGATAAAGGGGGGATTGCCCACCACGCTGTCGAATAGCCCCAATTGGCCAGGTGTGAGCGCCAAAAAGTCGGCGCGATGGAGGCGCGCCTCACCAATAGTCCTGTCCTGAGCGAAATCGAAGGAGAGGGCCACCCGGTTATATGCCGCTTCAGCTATTTCGACACCGTGGATGTTGTCAATACTGCCACCCAACTGCCGTAGCCGCTCCGCTGCCGCCTGCAAGAACACCCCGCCACCAAAGCTTGGGTCTAAGATGCTGTCTGTAGGCTGCCTAAGAGCCCAGTCAACCAGATACTTCGCTACCGGCTCGGCGGTATAAAACTCGCCCAGGGCCTTACGTTCGGCTTTCGCTCGGCTTAGCTTTGCCACCGTGGCATTTTACCCTTTGGGCTGAGCCCCTTCACTTCTCCTGCGAGTAAACCGCAGGATGCGAGTAAACCGCAGGACAGGGCAGGCCTCAGGGCAAAGCCTTGTGGGGAGCCCTGCCAAGTGCGGTATCTTAAGCGCTGGCAGCGTCCTGAATGGTCGGGCGACCCTGCGACTTGTGCGCAGGGCTTATTGTCGGGCGAAGCCTTATTGTCGGGCGAAGCCTTGGAGTTCTATGAGGCAGCACCGGGCCGGCATGGCCTTTATCCTGATTACTCTGCTGCTCGATGTCATCGGCCTTGGGCTTATCATCCCCATTTTGCCCCGACTCGTCATCGACCTAACCAGCAGTGGCGCCGCGCAAGCCGCCTTCACTTATGGCTTCCTAGTGGCGGTCTACGCACTGATGCAGTTTATCTTTGCTCCGGTACTGGGCTCGCTCTCGGACCGCTTCGGCCGACGCCCGGTCATCCTCATCGCGCTCTTGGGCCTCGGTATCAACTATCTGCTGCTGGCCTTGGCCCCTAATCTAACCTGGCTTATCGTGGCGCGAGTAATCTCTGGCGTCATGGGGGCCAGCATCACCACCGTTAACGCCTATATCGCCGATATCTCAACCCCCCAAAACCGCGCTCAGAACTTCGGGTTAGTCGGTGCGACCTTCGGCCTTGGCTTTATCCTCGGTCCAGCTCTGGGGGGGATCTTGGGAGCAATCTCGCCGCGCCTCCCCTTCTACGCCGCCGCCACGTTGGCGCTCTTGAACTGGCTCTATGGGCTACTGATCCTACCCGAATCGCTCCCGCCCGATAAGCGCCGCCCCTTTTCCTGGCACAAGGCCAACCCGCTAAGCCTATTGCAGCTCCGCATCTACCCCATCGTGGCGGGGCTGGCTGTAGCCTTTGTCTTGCTAGGGCTGGCCCAGCGCGGGTTGGAGAGCGTCTGGGTGCTTTACACCACCTACCGCTTTGGCTGGCTCGAGCTGCAAAACGGCTTGGCGCTGGCCTTAGTAGGGGTGATGGCCGTCTTAGTACAAGGTTTTTTATTACGCCTGATTATCCCCCGACTTGGCGAGCGGCGGGCCGTCCTACTGGGCCTCACCATCTCGACAGTGGCATTTTTGCTCTACGGCTTGGCCTATCAGGGCTGGATGATGCTGGCAGTCATTGTGTTCACCGCTCTGGGCGTCCTGCGCACATCCTGCGACTTGTGCGCAGGACGCAGGATGTGCGCAGGACGCAGGATGCTCCAGTCATCCAGGGGCTGGTAGCTGGGGCGGTCCCCCCCTCGGAACAAGGCCGGGTGCAGGGCTCCCTTACCTCACTCCTTAGTCTCAGCGCCGTGATCGCCCCGCTGATCTCGACCGGACTGTTCGGTTATTTCACCACGGTAGCTCCGCTGAGCATCCCCGGTGCGCCCTTTTTTGCCGGTGCGTTGCTGATGGCCGCCGCGCTGCTGGCTATGGTGCGCTTATTCAGGCGCTACCCGCCCCCCCCCTTTCATCCCCCCAACCTTGGGGGGGACCGAGGGGGGGCGGGGCTGCTGTAGGGCCTGTCCTGAGCGAAGCCGAAGGGCTTAACCTTCGTGTTATACTTGGCGCCAGTAGAAGGTTGTCATGTCCAAGATCCCGGAGCGAGTCGAGCAGAAAGCATGGTGATCGATGCTTCGGCGTGCCGGTGTTGACGGAATGGTTGGGCGACCCTGCGACTTGTGCGCAGGGCTTATTGCCGGGCGAAGCCTTGGGTGCCCGGTCCTGCGGTTTACTCGCAGGATAGCCCCCCGACCTGCGGGTTGAGGTCAGGCCGATCCAGTCATGAAAGTCCGCGTCGCCTCCGCCGGTACCGGCAAGACCACCAGCCTGGTCTTGCGCTACCTGGAGCTGATCGCCTCGGGGACCCCTCTGCGCCGCATCGCCGGGGTGACCTTTACCCGCAAAGCCGCCGACGAACTGCGCCAGCGCGTTGGCGCAGCGCTCTACGAGCTGCTCGAGCACGGGAGCTACCTCGGCGGCCTAGCAACCCTGACCGAAGAGGAGCGGCCGGCCTTCGAGGAGGCGCGGCGCGAGCTTGACGGGGCGACCCTAACTACCATCCACGGCTTTCTGATCGAAGCGCTGCGGTTAGTGGCGCCGCTGCTTAGCCTCGACCCCGACTTTACGGTGCTAGGCGAGTGGGAGGCTACGGCGCTGTTCGAGGAGGAGTTAAAGACGGTGCTGTTCTTGGCCGCCGAACCGGGCCACGGCCTTAACCCGGCACGGACGCTGCTGGGCCCGGAGGCCGAGATACTGCTCCAGCTATTCTCGCAACGTTCACTGACCGAGCGCTTCGCCGCCGCTGCCGACCCCCGCAACCAGGCCCTGCTCAAGCTCTGGGAGGCGGCCTATGCGCGCTTTACGGTGCGCCTAGGGGCCGCGCTGCTGCCCCCTAGCGAGGTGGAGCGGCGCGCCCTGATGATGGTCCGCTCGCCCAAGCTGCTAGCCCGCCTAGCCAGTCGCTATCGCCTGGTGCTCGTTGACGAGTTTCAAGACGTCAACCCTCTGCAAGGACAGGTCTTCGAGCAGCTTGAGGCGGGCGGCCTAGCCGTGGAGGTGGTGGGCGACCCCAAACAGTCGATCTACGGCTTTCGCAACGCCGACGTGGAGGTCTTCCGCCGGGCGCTTAAGCGCGGAGTCGTTCTCCCGCCGTTGCAGCAGACGCGGCGCCATGCCAGGGTGCTGACGCGCTTTCTTAATCGCCTGACCGAGACGTTGGCAGCGGGCGGCCAGGGCTTTGGCCCGGAAGAGGCCCCCGAGGTGAGTCCGGCTGGGCCGCAAGCTGACAAGCAGGGCCGCCTAGAGCTGCACTGGGTGGTGGGCGAAGCCGGTATCGCCGATCTGCGGCGGCAGGAGGCGCGGCTGTTAGCCGAGCGGCTGCGGGCTCTACACGACGCGCACGGCTACGACTTTAACGACATGGCGGTGCTGGCCCGCAGCTACGACGGCTTAAGGGTGCTGGAGGAGGCGTTGTTAGCAGCCGGGCTGCCGTATGTGCTCATTCAGGGGCGGGGCTACTATGACCGGCTCGAGCTGCGCGATCTTTATCACGCGCTCCGGGTCGGGATCGACCCGCAGGGTGTGAGCCTGGGCGCCTGGCTGCGCAGCCCCTGGGCCCAACTGTCGCTAGCCGAGGCCGATGCCGTGCTAGCTGCCGATGAGCCGCTGGAGCAGCTCAAAGCCCACCCGGCGGTCTATCGCCGCTATGAGGCCATCAAGGCCCAGGTGGCGGGCGTGCCCCTAGAGGCTCTTAAGTTCTTGATCCGCGAACCCTTCATCGACGGTAAGCGCTATGTGGAGTTCTTGGACTCGCGCGCCCGCGAAAACGTGGACGCCTTGCTGTTCACCGTAGCCGAGCAGCCCCCCGGTGACCTGGCCATCTTGCTGGACCGGCTCGAGCTGCTTGCCCGGCAGGCCGATGCCGGCGACGTGCCGCAAAGCGGCGAGGGAGTGAAGCTCCTGACCGTTCATCGCGCCAAAGGATTGGAGTGGCCGGTGGTCGGGGTGTTCGACCTGGGCCGGACGACCTATCACCCTCCGCAAAGCGTAATTCTCACCCCTGACGATGGCCATCTCCATCACAAAAGCTCAGATGGCTTTGCGGCCGCCCGCGAGGCCATCGAGGCCCGCGCTGAGCAGGAGGGCTACCGCCTCTTCTACGTCGCTGCCAGCCGCCCGCGCGACGTGCTGGTGATGACCGGCAGTGTCAAGAACGGCAAGCCCGGCGGCTGGGCCAAGGTGCTCGCCGCCATGGAGCTAGGCCCCGACGCCAAGCCCTACGACCGCCCCGACTTCGTGTTGCAGACGCACCCCTATCAACCAGTGGCAGCTGTTAGCTCTCAGCCGTTAACCGACAACCAACTTACCCCCGCCCCGTATATCGACGATGCCTTCAAGCCCCACCCCTATCCGCCCGTCTTCTCCCCTTCACGCTTCAAAGAGGCTATCCACGAACCGCTCCCCATCTCCGACCCGGACGAAGGTGAAGCGCTCCCCGGCCGCGCCGCTACCGTCGGCACGCTGGTCCACTACGCCATCAGCCAGGGCTGGCGCGCCGAAGATCCTGTCCATATCGAAAACTTGCGCGCCCAAGAGGTGATGTTCCCCTTTGCCTACGACGAACAGCAGGAGCTTTTGCAGGAGGTTAAGGAATTGCTAACGAACTACCAGAGCCTGCTCGGCACTAAGCTCCCGCTTGTCGCAGCGCGCGATGAGGACTACCCCGAACTGCCGATGGCGTTGCCGCAAGGCACCACTGTCTGGCAGGGGATCATCGACCGCCTCTACCGCGTGGGCGAGCAGTGGACCCTAGAGGACTACAAGACCGACCAGGAGGTAAGCCCTGAGCAGTATCACTTTCAGTTGGCGGTCTACCTCCAGGCGATTCAGGCGGTGCGCGGCGTGACGCCGCAGGTGCAGCTAGTCTTCTTGCGGCACAAGGAGATTATCCGGGTGCCGGAGGAGATACTTGGGCAGGCCTTGTTGGCGCTGGACAAAAAGGGGCGTACCTGAACCTGACAAAACTCTCTTGCTGAATCGCCCCGAGTTTAAGGCTTCGCCCGAATAATAAGGCTTCGCCCGAGTAATAAGGCTTCGCCCGAGTAATAAGGCTTCGCCCGAGTAATTTCGGAGGCGAGATTGTTTGAGGGCTGTCACTTGAAAGGCTTCGCCCGAGTAATAAGGCTTCGCCCGAGTAATTGCGCTCAGGCTGGCCTCGTCGAGGTGCAGATGCATCACAATTGTCGGGCGAAGCCTTGTGGCGATGGCGGCGAGATCGCGATCGAAGGCCAGGAGCGTGGCTTCGGCGCGAATGGCCACGCTGGCGATCAGGCAGTCGACCAGGCCACGAGGCGTGATCCCTTGTGCTCGGCAGGTTCGGTAGATACGTACGGCGCTGTCGAAGTCGGTGGTTGCGTCGAAAGGGATCAGAAGGCTTCGCCCGAGTAATTTCGAAGCGCAAGAGGAGTCGCCGCAGGTCTCGCTCCCTTTGGTCGTTACGAGCCCTAGCCAGCACTTCCATGATCACCGGTTCCGTCACGGCCACCGGACCGTCTGAGGCAATCAGTGCCGTCAGGCGGGCCTCGGCGCTGCTGCCGGTTGCCCGGTCGAACTCCACCCAGGCAGAAGTGTCGACTAGAACCCTTTTCACTCGCCTGAAGGCGGCCGAGTGTCTTCCGGAACGCCTTGCAGCGCCTTTGCACCGCGCATCGCTAGCGCCTCTTCGCGCGTCATGGGCTCGCCGGCGAGCCGTTTCAGGGCCAGGGCCACGGCCTCCGTCTTGGTGCTCAGGCCGTACCGGCGCATGACCATGGCTAGCATCTCGTCGTCAATCACGATGTTGGTCCTTGTGGAACCCATAAACCTAGCATACACCTTATGTGTGGTAGCGTCAGGTCATGCACACCGAGCAGGCTAAGGCTTTAGTCGAAGCCGCCGTTGCCGCCGGGGAGGTGCCGGGGGCGGTAGCCTGTGCCGGCAGCCGGGAGAGGGTCGTTCTTTTAACAACTTGTGGCGTGACTCGCCTAGGTACGCCCGAGGCAGCGCCGGTGACAGCTAAGACGCTTTTCGACCTCGCCTCGCTGACCAAGGTGGTAGCGACCTTGCCGGCACTGCTGCGCCTGGTCGAACACGGCGAGATCGCCCTGAACGACCCCGTGAGGCGCTTTTTTGCTAGCGCTGGCTGGTTCCAGACTCCGTCTGTGGCCGAGGTGACGATCCGGCAGCTCTTGACTCACACGGCAGGGCTCCCGGCCTGGAAGCCGCTCTTTGCAGTGAGCGACAGCCGCGCGGTACTGGCGGCCAGCGTGCTCCAGAGCGAGCTGGCCCATACACCGGGGGAGGTCGTCTACAGCGACCTGGGCTTTATACTGCTAGGGCTCATTATCGAGCGGGTCAGCGGCCTGCGCCAAGACGCCTTCGTGGAGCGCTATGTACACGCGCCGCTGGGCATGGACCGCACAAGCTACGGCCCGGTGACGGGTGAGGTAGCCGCCACTGAAGACTGCGGCTGGCGCAATACTGTGCTGTGCGGCGTGGTCCACGACGAGAACGCCTACGTCATGGGCGGCGTAGCCGGGCACGCCGGGCTATTCGCCCCAGCTCAGGACATAGCACGCTACGCCCAGGCTTGGCTGAACTTCGACCCCCGCCTAGGTTCCGAGGCGCTGCTGCTTGAGGCCATCCGCGAACAGGCCAGGGATGCCGCAGGGGCACGGCGGGCGCTCGGCTGGCAGCTCAGCGCTCCTGGCAGCAGCGCCGGGCGCTATGCCAGCAGGGCGGCCTTCGGCCACACCGGCTTTACCGGCACCAGCTTATGGCTCGACCCCGACCAAGGCTGGTTCGGGGTGCTCTTAACCAACCGTATCCACCCCAGCCGCCTTGGCGGGCAGCGCATCCAGTCGTTACGAGCAGCGTTTCATGAAGCTCTGTCGGAGGCACGATGACTTACCCTCCCATGAACGTCCTCAGTCTGATGTCGGGCACCTCCTGCGACGGCATCGATGCGGTCTTAGCGCGCCTGGAGCTGACCGCTGCCGGGCTGCGCTGGGCGGTGTTGGCCAGGGCCTCGCACGATTATCCGCCGCCGCTACGGGAACGGCTGCTCAGAGCGCTTAATCCGGCTAGCTCCGATGTGCTGCTCCTTACCCAGCTCCACGCCGAGGTCGGGCAGACCTACTCAGCGCTGGCCGGTGAGCTGTGCGATAGCTATCCGGTGGACCTGGTGGCCCTCTCCGGCCAGACGGTCTATCACATCCCACGCCTCGAGCCTGAGCGCGGCTGGCTCATCAAGAGCACCCTCCAGCTCGGTGAGGCGGCCTACGTAGTGGAGCGCTGCGGCCTGCCGGTAATGTGCGACTTCCGCCAGTCAGACCTGGCCGCCGGCGGCGAGGGCGCCCCCATGGTGGCCTTTGGCGACCTGGCGCTTTATCACCAGCCCGGTGTGGCGCGGGCGGTGCAGAACTTAGGCGGGATTGCCAACCTCACCTACTTGCCGACTGATGGCGACCCCGCCGGGGTGCTGGCCTTTGACACCGGCCCGGCCAACTGCTTAATCGACGAAGCAGCGGCGCGCTATTTCGGCCTCCCGTATGACGCGGGCGGCAAGTTAGCGGCACAAGGGCGAGTGGATACGGCACGGCTTGAGGCGCTGCTGCAACACCCGTACCTGAAGCTGCCGCCGCCTAAGACCACAGGCCGCGAGGTATTTAGCTTAGACGCGCTCGAGCCCCAGGTCAGCTTCACTGGACTGCGCGGCGAGGATGTGTTAGCCACGCTCACGGTCTTTACTGCGGCGTCGATAGCGGCGGCTTATCAGGCTCATCTCCTCCCCTTGGGCCTCGATGAGGTGCTAGTGGCCGGTGGCGGAGCGCTCAACCCCACCCTGATAAGGGAGCTGCGTGCGCGCCTGCCGGTGCCGGTAACGACTTTCGAGGAGCGCGGTTGGGTCTCTAAAGACCGCGAGGCACTGGCCTTTGCGGTGATGGCCTACTACGCCGGCTACGGCCTGGCCAACACCCTGCCCCAGGCCACCGGCGCTAAGCACCCGGTGGTAGCGGGGAAGCGGCTGGTCCCAGCTCTTCGCTACCCCCAAGCCGGATCGGCCTTGAACTGCAACTCGTAGAGGTCGCGGTAGAGCCCTCCTTGGGCCAGTAGCGCCTCGTGCGTCCCTTCCTGGACGATCTTTCCGTTATCCAGCACCAGGATCCGGTCGGCCATCCGCACCGTGCTGAGGCGATGGGCAATAACAAAGGTGGTGCGGCCTTGCATCAGCCGCTCCAGAGCCTCTTGCACCAGCGCCTCGGACTCGCTGTCGAGCGAACTGGTCGCCTCATCCAGGATCAAGATGCGCGGGTTTTTCAGCAGCGCCCTGGCGATCGCCACGCGCTGGCGCTGACCGCCGCTGAGCTTGATGCCGCGCTCGCCGACCAGCGTGTCGTATCCTTGGGGGAAGGTGGTGATGAAATCGTGCGCGTTGGCCGCCTGGGCGGCTGCCTCCACCTCGCTGTCGGTCGCCTCGGGCCGACCGTAGCGGATATTCTCGCGGATGGTGCCTGAAAAAAGCTGCGTCTCCTGCGGGACGATGCCGATCTGGGCGCGCAGCTCGCGCAGGGACCAGTCGCGTAGCTCCACCCCGTCGAGCAGGATGCGCCCCTGGCTGGGGTCGTAAAAGCGCGGGATGAGGCTAATGAGTGTGCTCTTGCCCGCGCCGGACGGCCCTACCAGGGCAATCACCTCGCCGGGACGGGCCAGCAGCGAAACTTCCTTGAGTACGTGCGCGTCGCCACGGTCACCGTAACGGAAGGCCACCGCCTCGAAGCGCACCTCGCCCTTGGGATGAGGGGTAACGGGATCAGTAGGCTCAACGAGATCGCTGGTTTCGTCGAGCAGCTCGAAGATGCGCCGGGTCGCGCCCAGCGCTTCTTGAAACTGGCTGTACAAGCCGGTCAGGGTGCCCACCGCCCCTGCCACGAATAAGGTGTAGAGCAAGAAGGTAACTAGGTTGCCGGGACTTAAGCTGCCGGCGATTACCAGCCGACCCCCGTACCACAGCACCACGCTGATGGCGCTGAACATGGCCAGGACGATGCCCGCTACGAAGACCGCCCGGAACACAGCACGGCGCAGCGCCACCCGGTACGACGCCTGCACCTGGTCGGAATAGCGCTTAAGCTCGAGCGGTTCGGCGGTAAACGACTGCACCACCCGCACCCCGACGATGGCCTCCTCGGCGCTGGCGTTGGCCTCAGCTACGCGGTCTTGAAAGTCGGTGCTAATGGCCCGCAGCTTGCGGCCAAAGAAGGCCCCTGCTAGCACCGCCACCGGCACCACTGCTAGCATCAGCAGTGTGAGCTGCAAGTTGGTGACAAACAACAGCGCCACACTGCCCAACAAGAAGACCGTCTGGCTCACGAGCTGCGGCAGAGCTTGCGACACTGCGCCTTGCACCACCGCCACGTCAGAGGTGAGCCGCGAGGTGATCTCGCCGGTCTTGCGCGTTTCAAAAAAGCGCACCGGCAACCTCAGCAGGTGGCGATACAGGGCGGTGCGCAGGTCGGCTACCACGCCTTCGCCAGCCAGCGCCAGCAAATAGCTCCGCAAAAAGTTAAACACCGCCTGGACCAGAAAGATGCCGAGTAAGATCAGCACCACCCGGTCGAGCTGCCCGGTACCGCCAGCTACGAAGGTATCAAAAAACGCCCCCACGTACTGCGGGAACACCAGCCCTAGCGCCGCAGAGATCAAAGTGGCCACCATACCGACAGCTAACTGGCGGCGGTAGGCCCCGACAAAGGCCAACAGGCGGCGGAACTGCCCCAGCTCGAGCGGGGTACGCTCGGCTGGGGAGTTGGTTAAAGCTGATCTGCGCACGAACACGCCGCAGTGTACTGCGTCGGCCTACTTAAGACCGGCGTTTAGCCTACAGCTCCCCCACCGGGCGGCTAACCCTTGACTGCGCCCGCAGTAAGCCCTTCGACAATCCGCCCTTGGAAGATCAGCACCAGGATGACTAGCGGTACCGTGACAATAAGTGCTGCGGCCATGATCTCGCCGACCGGCTCTTGCATGGCGAACTGCCCCGAGAGGCTAGCGATGGCTACCGGCACCGTCTGGTACTGCGGCTGCGTGGCGGTAAAAGTCAGCGCAAAGAGGTACTCGTTCCAGGCGCCCATGAACGCCAACAGTCCGGTAGTAACCAGCGCCGGCGCAGTCAGCGGCAGCAGCACATGCCAGAAGGTCTGCATAAAGCTCGCGCCGTCTACCTGAGCCGCCTGTAAGAGATCAACGGGAAGCCCTTTGAAAAACGCTGTCATCACCCAGACGGTGAAGGGCAAAGTGAAGATCAGGTAGGAGAGCACCAGACTCATCATCACCGGCAGTTGCAAGACGGTAATGACGGCAAAGAGGCCTGACAACACGGCCACCTGTGGAAACATGGTCATAGCCAAGATGGCGTACATGGTGGGAGTGCGGCCACGGAAGCGCATCTTGCCAAGCGCAAACCCGGCGAAGCTGCCGACCAGCAGGCTCAAGAGGGTGGCTAACGAGGCGACGATCACGCTGTTAAGGATGCTTCGCAAAAAGCGTGGGTTACTGAGGACCGCCTCAAAGTTAATCAAGGTGATCTGCTCAGGGAAGAAGGTCGCGGGGGTACGAATCAGCTCGCTCTCGGGCTTGAGCGCCGAGATCAAGGCCCAGTAGAACGGGAACATTAGGTAGATAAAGATGGCGATGACCAGCAGGTAGAAGAAGACGCTGCCGAACAGTTTGCGGGTCGCTTTAGGCATTGCGCTCCACCCCCAAAAGCCGAATGTAGAAGATGGCAAAGATGAAGATGGCTAAAAAGATGACCACACTGGCTGCCGACGAAAGTCCGACATCCCGATTGCTAATCAGCATGTCCTGGGCAAAGCTAGCCATCGAGTAGCGACGCTCACCAAAGACCACCTGAAAGAGGTCGAAGACCTTGAGCGCGTCAAGGGTGCGGAACACCAGCGCCACGGCCAACGTCGGCAGCAAGAGCGGCAGCGTAATCGAGAAAAAGCGCCTGATCTTCGAGGCACCGTCGACCTCGGCGGCTTCGTAAAGCTCTTTGGGGATAGTGGAAAGCCCGGCTAGCAGCAACAGCGCCATAAACGGCGTGGTTTTCCAGATATCCATCATCAGTACGCTAGGAAGCTGCAGGGCAGGCTCAGTAAGAAAACCGATATTGCCATCAGCCCAGTTAAGGTGGTCGAAGAGCGCGTTGAAGAAGCCGCTGCGATTCGACTTGAACATCCATTCCCAGATCAAGGCCGATACCACGGTGATGATCGCCCAGGGGACCAGCATAGCGGTGCGCATAGCGTTGCGGCCAAAAAACTTGGTCGCTAGCGTCAGCGCCACGATCAGGCCGAGCAGCGTAGTAAACGTGACATTGGCCACGGTGAAGATTAGCGTATCGATGACCGCATTAACAAACCGGGCATTGGTGGCGCCAAGGACATAGCGATTGCCAAACAGCTCAAAGGTCCGTACCTGGTCAAATGGCCGGGGCGTGTCGAGCCTTCTTAAAAACAGGCGGGGGTTCTGGTAGATGCGCTCACCGGTAGCCGGGTCGATCTCATAGGGAATGGCGCGGATGGTAAAGGTAAGCAGGGTTTGGTAGTTGTTAAAGCCGACATACTGCGTCTGATGGCCGGGGCTAGCGAAGCGTTCGTTGGTAAAACTCGAATAAAAGACCCGTCCCAACGGATAGATGGCAATTGCCACCAAGACCAGTAACGAGGGTAACAGCAACCACCAGGCCGTGCGCTCTTCCGCCTGAGCCAGGTTGGATATCCCTTTTTGCTTGCCAGCACCTACCGGCGTCTGCACCATAGGATCACCTCAATCCATATTTTTACTTTTTACCGACAGAATATTCTGAGCCAAGTCTACCATGACAGCACCGGTTACCGCAAGCAAAACAGGCTAGGGGTTAACCCCTAGCCTGTCACTTCACGCTGTCAGGCGCCTACGGTTGGCCAGTAGGCAGGCCCAGGATCGCTTCGAGGTCGAGCTCAAGAATGGCTAGCGCTGTCTCAGCGTCTTCACGTCCGGTTAGCACGTCATGGGTGGCACTAAACACCAAGCGCGAGACTTCACCGTACTGCGGCGCGCTGATCGTCGAGGGGCGGGCCACCGAGTTAAGGAACACCGGCAGCAGCTCAGCCAACCAGGCCACTTCGGACTCCAGCAGGGCGGGGTCTTCATAGACGGCAGCGATGGTGGGGAACTGGCTCAACTCCAAGGCGCGCCGGAGCTGTCCTTCGTAGTTGGTGATGAACAACGCCACATCGGCAGCGACAGCCGGATTGAGGCTGTAAGCGCCGACGCCGAGCTGCCAGCCACCCAGGGTAGCGGCAGGCCTACCACCCTCGACATCGCCCGAAGGCAAGGGGGCGACATTGAACAGGCCGCGGATAACACTACCTTCAGCCTGGCCCAGACTAAACGCATAGGGCCAGTTGCGCATAAAGGCGGCATTGCCGGCCTGCCAGATAGCGCGGGCGTCCTCTTCCTGGAAGCCGGTGACACCGGTCGGGCTGATGGTACCGACCCAACCGGCGGCCATTTCGAGAGCCGCGATCGCATTGGGGTTGTTAACGGTGATGATGCCTGCGGGTTCGACAAACTGACCGGCGTTGTGGGAGTAGAACCACTCGAGCACGTTGCAGGTTAGGCCCTCATAGGCGTTGCCTTGCCAGACAAAGCCCCAGAAGTCGCGGTTGCCGGCGGCGCGCTCGCCTTCCTGGATAACCCGAGCCATTTCGGTCAGCTCGGTCCAGGTAGCAGGCGGGCCGTCAAAGCCGTACTTCTCAAGCAGGTCGGTGCGGTAGTAGAGGATGCCCGCGTCGGTGAAGTAGGGGATGCCGACCAGTCTGCCGTCCACAGTGTTGTTCTGAATAATCGACTGGAAGAACGCCGGGGCGGCTTCGCGGAAGCCTTCAAACTGATAGAGGTCTACCAGGTGCTCGGCCAAATCGCCGGGCCAGATCACGTCGATCTCGAAGATGTCCACTTCGGTCGAGCGCACCTGGAAGAACTGCAGGTAGAGCGCGAGCCGGTCGGTGGCCGACTCGGGGCCGGGAATGACGTTGACCGTCACGTTAAACTGCTGCCCACCGATGGTGTGCGGGTTCAGATCCATGTAGCGCTGCGCCATGCTGCGGGCGAAATCGACATTGCGCCCAACGTTACCGGTCATCCAGGTGACGGTCACGTTCTGCTGTGCCAACGCTACCCCTAACAAGAGTATTACCAACACCGCTAACTTTTTCATGCTTACCTCCTGGTGAACTGTGTCACCTAATACTGCAAGCAGCAAATTGACCCAGCTCGCCCAACAAACCGCTTGATTTGCCCGGCAAACCTGCATCACTTGCAGCAGTTTTGCTCCATGAATATAACAGACTCTCGTGTCTCATGCAAGGCTTTGCTGATTATGAGAGATCGCTCATCCCCTCGCGACCACCGCGGCGCTAAACTGCCATCATGAAGATCGTTCTGCCGGGCGGGATAGCTAAAATGCGCTTTCATCCCCTACTAGCCTCCCTGCTAATCGCAGTCCTGATGGCGACCGGCTGTTTGCCCGCCCCGGCTGATAACGCGCTGCCAACCGCTTACGCCTGGCCAAACACGCCCATTGTGCTCAGCGAACGCCTAGCGCTCACGGCCTATCCCGGCACCGGCCTGCTAAAACTCTGCGACCAGGGCTCGCGCGTTACCGCCTGGTTTGTCAGCTACGCTGACGCCCTAACGCTCTACCATTACTTTGCTGCTCAGTTAGTTACTGCTGGCTGGCAGGCGCTAACGTTTAACCACCAGGGGGTTAGCGAAGTCCGTGCCAGCTACCGCCGCGGCGACGAGCGGCTGTGGCTTAAGCTGGTGCTCGAGCGCCCCGACGGGCGCTTCCGGTTAGAGCTCCGCTAAACTAGACGTTGAACAGGAAGTGGATCACATCGCCGTCTTGCACCATGTACTCTTTCCCTTCACTGCGCAACCAGCCCTTGGTCCTGGCCTGGAGCATGCCGCCGGCTTCGACTAGCTTGTCCAAAGCAATCACCTCGGCTCGGATAAACCCCCGCTCAAAGTCGCTGTGAATTACGCCCGCGGCCTGCGGCGCCTTGGTCCCCCGCCGGACGGTCCAGGCTCGCACCTCTCTCTCGTTGGCGGTCAGGAAGGTGATCAACCCCAACACCCGGTAGCCAACGTGGATCAAGCGGCTTAAACCCGGCTCGAAGAGCCCCAGGTCGCGCAGAAACTCGCGGGCCTCCTCAATGCCTAGCTCAGCTAGCTCGGCCTCGATCTTGGCAGAGATGACCACCGCCTCGGCCCCCTCGTGCTGGGCCAGCGCCTGCACCGCTGCAACCTGCTGGTTGCCGGTGGCCAAGTCGCTCTCAGCCACATTGCAGACGTAGACAACCGGCTTGGCGGTAAGCAGGTTGAAGTCTGGCGGAACGCTTAGCCTACTGCGGCGGGCCGGAATGCCTTGGGATAGCTCCGCCATTAGCACCGTACCCACCTCGACCAAGAGCGCATCTTCTTGGTTGGCTTTGGCGCTGCGGCGCAGCCTGTCAAGCCGCTTCTCCAGGGTGGCGATATCGGCCAGCGCCAGCTCGGTATTGATTATTTCGATGTCATAAAGCGGATCCCCTTGACCCGAGACATGAGTCACGTTGGGATCATCAAAGCAACGCACCACATGAGCGATGGCCGAGACCTCGCGGATGTGAGCCAAAAACTGGTTGCCCAACCCCTCCCCGCGGCTCGCCCCCTTGACCAGGCCAGCGATGTCCACAAATCCGACTGCGGTGGGGACTATGGGCGGCTGCCGCCCATCCTTTAAGTAGAGCCGCTGCAAAACCTCTAGGCGCGAATCTGGTACCGCTACCACGCCGACGTTCTTGTCGATGGTGGCAAAGGGGTAGTTAGCGACCAGCGCCCGCGCCCTTGCCAGAGCGTTAAAAAGAGTGCTCTTGCCGACGTTCGGCAAGCCCACGATGCCAAGACCTAACATGACTGCTCCCTAACCCCGCTGCGCCAACCTGCAAGTATAGCAGGCGTGGTATCCTTCGCAGCATGACGGGTATCGGACTCTTGGGAGTCGGCCATGTCGGCTCAGCCCTGGCACGCTTGATCGCACGGCGACCTGAGCTCGAGCTGCGGGTAACGCGAGCACTGGTGCGCGACCTCCACCAACCCCGTGAGGTCACGGTGCCCATCACTACCGACCCAGCCGACGTGCTTAGCGCCGATTTACTAGTCGAGGTGATGGGCGGCACCACCTTGGCCGGCGAGCTGATGCTGCGCGCACTGGCAGCTGGGAAGCGCGTAGTGACCGCCAATAAGGCCGCGCTAGCCGAGCGTTGGGACGAGTTTGCGCCGTATCTGGCGCAAGGCCGCCTCTATTGCGAAGCCGCCGTGATGGCCGGCACGCCGGTAATCGGGCCGCTGACCGGCGCGCTGCGTGGCTCGCAGCCGCTTGAACTTCACGCCACCTTAAACGGTACCTGCGCCTACATCCTAGGGCAGCTTGAAGCGGGCGTGAGCTACGCCGAGGCGCTGGCCGAAGCGCAGCGCTTGGGCTACGCCGAGGCCGACCCCACTCTGGACGTTACAGGGCTTGATGCGGCACACAAACTCACCATCCTGGCGCGGCTGGCCTTCGATCCGGCCATAAGCTGGGAGAGCGTCAAAGCTGCTACCCGCGGCATTACCCACTTGAGCCCCAAGGTGGTGCAGAGCGCGTTAGCCGAGGGGAAGCGGGTGCGCCTAGTGGGCAGCATCTGGCCTGAGCACGGCGCCTGGCGAGCGGCGGTACGGCCGCTAGCGCTGCCACTGGCGCATCCTTTAGCCAACGCAACTAGCGCCCGCAACGGCTTGCTCTTTGTAGGCGACGCGGTAGGCGAGGTCTTTATCGCCGGGGCTGGAGCTGGTGCCAACCCTACCGCCAGCGCGGTGCTGGCCGATATCATCGCGGCAGCAACCGGGCAGCCCGGCCCGGCCCCGCTGCGCCAAGCAGCTCCGGTCCCTAACGAGCCACCCACCAAGCCGACGTTTGAGGTGTTGTGAGCTACCCCCGCTATGTCAGCAGCCGCAATCGGGCCGCCGACCCGGTGTCGTTTGAGACGGCGCTGCTGGCGGGCTTAGCCCCCGACGGCGGGCTCTATCTGCCCACCGCCATTCCGGCGCTCCCTGAAAACTGGCGCGCTGCGCCGTCGCTGGCTGAGCTAGGCACCGCGGTGCTGTCGCGCTGGCTTGGCGGCGAGGTGCCCGAGGGCGCGCTAAGAGCAGCCGTTACTGCGGCGCTTGACTTCCCGGTGCCGCTAGTGCGGCTGGGCGATGACCTGTGGGTGCTCGAGCTGTTCCACGGCCCCACGCTGTCGTTCAAGGATTTTGGAGCGCGCCTGATGGCCCGCCTGATGGGGCACTTTTTGACCCGGCGGGGCGAGCGCCGCATCGTCCTGGTCGCTACCTCGGGCGATACCGGCAGCGCCGTGGCCGACGGCTTCGCGGGGCAGCCGAACATCACCGTGGTTATCATCTATCCCCAAGGGCTGGTCAGCCCGGTGCAGGAGCGGCAGCTAATCGTGGCCCGGCCCGGCGTACACGCCTTTAAGGTCGCCGGGACGTTTGACGATTGCCAAGAGCTGGTCAAAGCCGCCTTCGTGGATACGGCACTAGTCGATCTGCCGCTGAGCTCGGCCAACTCGATCAACATCGGGCGGCTGTTACCGCAGTCGCTCTACTACCTGTGGGCGGCCAGACACTTTGCCGATCCGATAACCTTCTGCGTCCCCTCCGGTAATCTCGGCAACCTGACCGGCGGCGTGCTGGCCCAGTTGATGGGGCTGCCGGTTAAGCGCTTTATTGCCGCCCATAATGCCAATGATTACTTTCCTAAGTTCTTACGCGGTTTAGCCGAGCCTTTTGCCTTTGCGCCGACCATTGCCACGCTCTCTAACGCCATGGACGTCGGTGCGCCCAGCAACTTTGAGCGGCTCTATCAGCTCCAGAGCGACCTGCCTAGTCGCATCTGGGCCACCAGCGTCCACGATCAGACCATGCTGGCGCGCCTGCGCTGGTGCTACGAGCGCTTTGGCTACTTGCTCTGCCCCCATACCAGCGTCGGCTTGGAGGCTATCGAGCGCTATCGCCAGGAGAGCGGTGACCTAACCCCCACCGTGCTACTGGCGACCGCTCACCCCGCTAAGTTCCCGGAAGTAGTACAGCGGACGCTCGGACTCACAGCACCCCCCGATCCTGCACTCACACAACTCTGGCAACAGCCTGTCAGCGTCACCCCGCTTGAGGCTGACCCGGCGGCACTGCGCACGGTACTGCGCGATCTAGCTACGCGGTAGACTCAGCTATCTAGCTCGAGCTGGTTTGGCCGGACTGCCCTGGTCGAGGTGACGAGCGTGAGCTTAGGGAAGTCCTGGCGATAGCGGTCCGGATCGAGGGTAAGGATGACGTTGGTGTCGATGGCGCTTAGCACTGTCAGTCGTCCCGTAGCGCGCGCAGCCAGGCGTTGATGTCGGCTTCAGTCGCGAACCCCCCCAGCGCGCCGGTATAGGCGGCAAAGGGGTTGCCGTCGGCACGGGCGGGGCGAATGACAGCCCCACCATTCTCGATGATGAACTCAACTCGATCGCCCTGTTTGAGCCCTAGTCGCTGGCGGATCTGTTGCGGGATGGTGACCTGTCCCTTGCTGGTGACAGTGGCGGTGATGCGCATCTTACTATGCCTCTTTAGGGTAAGGATAGCACGCCTTACTGAGGATCGATGCACAGTCAAGAACTCTCCCCAGGAGACCCGGTAGAGTGGTAATTTCAGCGTCCGGCACGGCGGTCGTGCAGATAGCGCAAGGCCGCTTCCAGCGCTTCCGCAGCTGGGACGGCGATATCGGGCTCAACCCCACGCCCCTCCCAGGTCGGGCCGCGCAGCGGGGCCAGCACGCCGGTAGCGATCCAGGCCTGTGAACCGCCGGGCAGGCAAAATGGCAGCACCGCCTCGACGTTACCCGCAGTAGTCTCGCCAATTAGCACCGCCCGCTCTTGGGCTTGCAGTGCTCCGGCCAGCCCTTCGGCGGCGCTGTTCACACCGCCGTCGATCAGCACCACCAGCGGCAGGCCGGTTTCGGTCGGACCGATGGCCGGGTAGGGGATGGGGAGCATCCAGCGCGTCACTACGCGCCACAACAAGCCGCCGGTAAAGACCCCCGCCGCCTGCATCATCTCCAGTAGTCGCCCACCGGGATTGCCGCGCAGGTCGAGGATCAGGCTCTCGGCCTGCTTAGCGATAAGCGACCGCACCGCTTGGCGGAGGTTGCCCGCCACATTGGCCGACGCCAAGTCAGGGAGTTGAATAAGGCCGATGCCGGGCTCGAGCAGCTCGTAGCGCACCGTGCCGAAACGCGTTTCACCGGCCTGCATAAAAACTGGTAAGCAAGGGAGATCACCGAAACTCTCACGGATCTCTTGCACCCGGTGGGGCGGCACAAAGACCGTGTGGTTATCGCCCAGAGCCTGATACATCGCCTCCAACACGGCATAAAAGGCGGCGTCATCGCCAGCCCTTAGCGCCTCAGGTTCGTAGGCCTCACGCACCGCCTGCCAATCGACGCCGTTAAAGTTCTGATCCCAGTAGCGCTCGGCCACCAGCCGCCAGGCAAGGTCAAAGCGCTGCGCGTAATCCCCTTGCGCGGCAGCCGTGGCTAGCAAGAGCGCCGCGATTAGAAGGTATTTCACCAGCTCAGTCTACGCCAGGCCATCCCACTAAAGGTGAGACTAGGGCTGCACCAGCCAGGCCCGACCCGCGTCAGTTAGGGAGTAGCCCTGCTCGTCGCGGACCACCAGGCCACCCTGGATCAAGAAGCGCGCCGCCGGTCCGGCACCACGCCCTAGCGCCACCGGGTGCGGATCGTCCGCCGCGAGTCGGCGCAAAATCTCTTCTTGCAGCGGGGTCAGCCCGGAGCTCGTGGCCTTCCCTTGACGAGGCGACGGGCGAGCTTTCTTGCCGCGCGCACGAGTCCGTGTGGCCTCCACTGCTAACAGCACGCGCTCGACCGCAGCACGGAACTCGCCGGCGCCGATGCCGATCAAGATCTCGCCGCAGGCCCAATCCAGGCGTTTGGCTTTGCTTAGAGCTTGGTAGTCTGGTGCTTTCACGGTTCTCCTCCTAAAGTCCCTGCAATCAGTCCGCGTTAAGCATGTTGCGCATTCATCATCTGCTGCACATGGACTTGTAGCGTGGCGGCATCAAAGACACACGTCTGAGCCCCGATGAAGGTGGCGTTTAAGGCCCCGGCCACATTCCCCATGCGGGCAGCATAGTGCAGATCGTAGCCCTGCATGATGCCATGCGCAAAAGCGGCGGTGTAGTAGTCGCCAGCGCCGGTCGAATCGACGCTCTTAACCGGCCAGGCCTCTATAAGTTCGGTCAACTCGGGGGTGATCACGATCGAGCCCAGCTCGCCGACCTTGACGATGACCCGCTTGATGCCACGCGCCGCTAAGCCGACCACGGCGTCCGAGATCGAACTCTCGCCGGTTAAGGTAACCAGCTCACGCTGGTTCATCAGCAGGTAGTCCACGTCCCGTACCAGGTTGATCAGTCGGTCTTTTAGCGCGTTTACCGCTCCACTGCCCATGTCGATGAAGGTAGTAAGGCGCGCGCGCTTGGCTAGCTCTAAAGCCCTAAGAGCGTATTCACGCTGCCAACCACCGATCAGGCTATAGGCGCTCATTATCAAAGCGTCGCAGTCGGTGACGTCACTGGCCACTAGTTCAGCGGCATTGAGCCGACGGCTAGCCCCACCGGCGCTGATCATGGTGCGCTGAGCATCAGGGGTTATCAGCAAGGTAACACTGCTGGTCTGTACCTCACTGTCAACCTGAATCAGTCCGGTGTCCACGCCTGCTTCGCGCACACGGCTCAGCGCCAACTCGGCGAACGGCCCTTTACCGACCCGCGCTGCTAGCACCACCCGATTGCCGAGACGGGCCAGCACGGTAGCTATCGTGCCGCCCGCCCCACCCGGCTCCATAATGGCGCGGGTAGCCGAGGCTTCGCCACCCGACTCTGGTAACGCATTGACAAAATAGGTCTGATCGACTGTTACATCGCCAATCACAAAGAACTTCGACATCCACCTCATCTCCTATAACCAAGCTCAGAGCCGCCCCGGCGCCAAACCGGTTCGCGGCCATCATTATCCGCACGCCGTTGACCAGGTCAACGAAATTCTTAAACAGTATACTCCCAAATTAAGTCAAGCGTATCGCAATAGGTGTATATTCCCCGAGCCCACCCTGATTTGATGTGAAAGCCTCCCCAACTCAAGAGTGCCAACAGGCCGGGTGCCATCAGGGGCACTACTCCGAAATTGTCGGCACCGTCTTCCGGCAGCTCTGAGCAGCACGGCCTCAAGCTTAGGCCTTAGCGCAAGGCCGCCTGCAGCTCTTTAAACTGCGCTAATCCCAAGGCCTCGGCCCGGATGCGCTCATCCAGCCCTAGTGTGCTCAGCGCCCGAGCGACCCGCTCCGGCAGATAGCCAGCCAGCAGCAGGTTCTTCTTGAGAGTCTTGCGGCGGTGGCGAAAGCCGTCATGGATCAGCGCAAACAGCTCTGGGTCGGGCGCGACATGGGGCCTTACCGCTAGCCTGACCAGGCTGCTGGTTACCTCCGGCGGCGGCCAGAAGGCAGCAGCTGGCACGTCACGAACGATTTTGGCCGTGGCAAAGTGCGCCACTATCAGGCTTAGCACGCCATAAGCTTCGCCTCCCGGCGCTGCGACCATACGTTGCGCCACCTCCTTTTGCACCAGAAACACCAGCCGCTTAAAGCGCCCCGAGGCTAAGGCTCGAGCCACCAAGGGGGTAGCCACGTGGTAGGGGAGGTTAGCAGCCAGCACGCTAGCCAGCGGGAGTTGAGTGAGGTCATACTTAAGCCCATCACCGTGAACTACCGTCACATTATTAGAGTCGACCAAAGTCTCAGCTAGGGCCGGCAGCAACCGGCGATCTAGCTCTACGGCTATGACCTGCTGCGCTCTCACCGCTAGCTCACGGGTCAACACTCCCAAGCCGGGGCCAATCTCCAGCACGGTATCGCTGGGGGCTAGCTCGGCTGCCTCCACAATCTGTTTGAGAATGTTGCCGTCGATTAAGAAGTTCTGCCCCAAGGCCTTATCGGCTTGCAGGCTATAGCGCCCAAGCAACTCCCGCACCACCGCTGGCGAGTAGAGAACTGTCACCACCAGGCCCTACTCGGCCACGGCCGCCTCGACCTGCAGCAGCGCCTCAGCAAAGTCGATCTCTTGCACGATGGCCAGTTCGCTGGCCAGCATGGTTTTGGCGGTCTCGAGCACCTGCCGCTCGGTCCCGGCCAACCCGCGCTCTAAGTCGCGCTGGGTTAGCACCCCGATGAGCTTGGCCAACATCAGCGCCTGCCCAGCGGAGAGGATCTCCTGCTCCGCCCGGTAGCGCGGCGGCCACTGGGTTGGCAGCGTCAGGTCGGCGTCTTTCATGGCCTGCTGCAAGGCGGCGATCTCCTCGTGCTTAACGGTGTGGCGCAGCCCTACCTCGCGCCCCTTACTGAGCGGAACCAGCATATCCATCCCGCCCCGCACGAAGCTGATCTTGAGGTACTGCTGAGACTCACCCAGGATGGTGCGCGTCACAATCTCTTCGACGACGCCCGCCCCCTGGCTGGGATAGACTACGCGGTCGCCTACTTGAAACGTCACAGCTCGACCCTCCTGGGGCCAGCCTACCATGCGCCCTAGCGCTTGCGCCTGGCCGCGCCCGGCACCACCACGACCGGGAGCTCTTGGCCCTGGAGCCTGGCTTCTAACTCACGGATGCGGTCACGAATCGCCGCAGCCCGTTCGAAATCTAGCGCCTCAGAGGCCTCCCACATCTCGACCTCGAGCGCTGCCAGCTCCTGCTTAAGGTCGTCATGGAGCAGCTCGCGCTCCCACGGGGCAAGCTCTGCTGCCGCCTCGCCACTCTCGCTGCGAATCACGTCATGAACACGCTTCTTGATGCTCTCCGGAGTGATGCCGTGGCTGAGGTTATAGGCTAACTGCTTGTCGCGGCGGCGCTGGGTCTCCTCAATTGCTGCCCGCATCGCCTCGCTGATGGTATCAGCGTAGAGGAACACCTCGCCGCGCACGTTTCTGGCCGCCCGCCCGATGGTCTGAATCAGGCTTCGTTCACTGCGCAAGAAGCCGGTCTTATCGGCGTCGAGGATGGCTACCAGGCTGACCTCGGGCAGATCTAGACCTTCGCGCAGCAGGTTGATCCCCACCAGCACGTCGAAGTGGCCGAGCCGCAGGTCGCGGAT
>JAGXSJ010000041.1 GCA_018333895.1 Truepera sp. | reverse complement strand
GCTCCTGGTCGCCGGCGGGCTGCTCGCGCAAGACGATGCTCGAGCGGATCACTATCTCGTTGACGGTGGTCTCGACCCGCCTTGGGGCTGGAGCGTAGACGGTGGTCAGCACCATCCCCGGCGCACGGCAGCCGGTCCGCGAGGCGAACACCCCCCCCTCGGCGTCGCTGGCGGTCTGCTGCACGGTAATGGCGCGCCCTTCGCGGCGCAGCTCAAACGACGGCAGGGTCTCTTGGGCCAGCGCCAGCAGGGCCAAGAGGGCCCCAGCCAGGCGGAATACCCCCACGACACTTCCCTAGTTCTGCTCGCTCAGTAGCGCGAAGTCCTCAGCCGCAAAGTCGATCGGCGCCGAGTAGACCCGCACCGCATCAAGATCGGTGCGCTGCTCGAGCACCGCCCCGGTGGTGCGGGTGCCGTCGGCCTCGTTAACCGCTTCTGCCGGGCTGCCCAGGATCAGGGCGCGCGAGGCCCGATCGTCAAAAAAGATCGTGTCGCCGCGGCTACGGGTATCGCCGCTAAGCAGCACCACGTTCCCGCTCGCCAGCAAGCGGTCGTCAGCGGTCAGCACGCGGATCTCATCGGCGGTAATAATCAGCTCCCGCCCCTCTTCGTCAACGCGCACCATGCGCACCTGCTGGCTGCTAGTTAGCTTGGCCAGGTCGCGCTGCTCCTCAAACACCACCTCTTCGGCTGCGGCAGTACTCCGCCCGCTAGCGAGCCTAACCTCGCCGCGGCTGGTGCTGACCTCGGTATCGACCTCAAAGGAGGCCTCGCTAGCGCTGATCAGCGCCGGTTCTTCGCCCTCGTCGCGGGGGGCGACGACGATCTCCACCGCGCCCTTGATGACCCCCAGGCCGGTCGCCTCGCTGTAGATCAGCTCCGGCCCCTGAGCGGTCAGGCGGCCCCGCGTCACCCTTACCCCACCCTCAAAGCGGGCCTGCCGCTGCCCTGCCGCTCGGGCGATCAAGACGCCTTCGGGGGCGCGGAGTTCGGCGTTCTGGGCGTAAATAGCGAGGTTGGAGACGCTGGCTCTAATCCCCGCGGGGTCGGGGTGGCTGTAGTAAAGCGGGCCGAAGCGGAGGTTGGCGCTGCGCACTTGGCCGCCGCTGTAGTCGATGGTGATAATGCGCCGCAAGGCTTCGCCCGACAATTCCGGAGTCGACCCGAGCGCTACCAGTAGCAGCGCCGCAGCGGCGAAGAGCACTAATCTAGGCATCACGGGCTCCCATCCTCAAACTGGTTGTAGCACGAGGCCCCTTCGCAGCTAGCTTGAAAGTCGGTCAGGTCGAAGTTCATCCGCACATTCTCGGCGCGGTTGGCGCCCAGGCCGTCGCCGGTGAAGCGCAGCACCGGCACGCTGAAGGTGCCGGCCCGTTGGTCGATCACCACCGGCTGTCCGGCTCGAGCCTGCATCTCGAGGTCCCAGTTGGCCTCCACCAGATGGACCAGGAGCTGCTCGCCCCGCAGGTTGTCCTGTGCGTCGATGACCACCTCGTCGGAGTGGAGAGTGAAGTCCAGCACGCCCCCCACCAACCGCTGGCCCTCGCTGATCTGCCGCAGCGTAGTTTCACGGCTGCTCGGCCGGTAACTCACTGAGTCCGCGGCAAAGCTCCAGACCGCCGCCGGATCCGCCTGAGGGTAGAGCGACAACCTCACCTCGCGCAGCACGATGCGTTCATCTGGCACTACCCGCTCGCGCTCGGGCCAGATGGTTAAGCCGGCCAACACGGCCAGGGTCGCCAGAAGCGCAGCCACAGCCAGCTTGAGCATGGTTTAACTGTACCAGCGCGCCGCCATGAGAAGCGTGACGGGAGGATCAAGGACTTTGGAAGCCGGGCCGCGAAGAGGGCAGTCGAAAAGTCCGGACTCCGGCCGTGTCATGGCAACCCTGAGGCAGCTGGCGATGAGCACGATCAATAGCTAGCTCCTGTCAGTCTGGCGGCCATTTCCTGAACGCCGTCTAACAGAGCGATCAGTAAAGCCGTAGCGCTTCAGCTGTGGGAGCGTTAATTTGTCGCCTAGCCGGTGGTCACAAGCGGTGATCTCAGCTACCCTGAAGTATGGAGTTTTCCGCCCCCTGGTGGCTGCTCGGCTTGCTGCTGTGGCTGGTACTGCCCCGCCGCGGCGGCTGGGGCTGGCGCTTTGCTGCCTCGGCGCTGCTGCTGTTGGCGCTGGCTCAGCCCTCCTGGACGCAGCCGGGCCAGCATCTGGCGGTCATTGTCGAAGTCTCGGAAGCCGTCGGCACCCAGGCGCTCGAGGCTGCCGCGGGATTAGCCGAGTTTGAGGGGCGCACGACCTTGATCCTCTATGCAGCTCGAGCCCAGATCGTTGAGAACCTGGCGGTAAGCCCAGAGCAGCTAGCCGCCTTGCGCCGGGGGGGTGGTATCGATCTGGCCGGCGCCCTCCAACTGGCCCAGGCGCAGCAGCCCGATCGGATCTTGGTAATCGGCAGCGGCATCGAGTCACAGGGACACGCGCTGGCCGCGGCACCGACCGTGCCGGTCGATAGCTATCCGGTCGCCATGGTCGATAACGCCCGAGTGGTAGCCTTGCTTGCTCCCGATGAGGTCGGTCGGGGCGAGGTGTTTGAGGTGGCGGTAATCGTCGAAAGCAGCCGCGAGGCGACCATGACGCTGCGCCTTAGCGTTGGCGATAACGACCTCCCAGAGGTGCGCCAACGTATCGGTACCGGCCGCCACACGGTGCGCGCTACCGCTTCCGCCGCGCAGGCCGGCGCACTAGCCGTGCGCGCTGCCCTACAGGTTGACTACCCTCAACCCACGGCCGACGATCATCAACGGCTCACTATCACCGTAGTCGAGCCCGCCACCGTGCTGGTCGTCGGCGACCCGGCCCTGGCCGCGCTGCTAGCGGGTCAAGGGCTACCGGTGGTCTCCGGCGGCCCCGAACTGCTAGTCGCTCCGCTGCGCTACGCCGCGGTAGTGGTGCGGTCGCCGGCCGAGGCGCTGTCAGAAGGTCAGCACCAGCTGCTAGCGGACTACGTGCGGCGCGGCGGCGGACTGCTGATGTCGGGCGGCGAGGGGGGTTTTGGGCTATCCGGTTGGTACCGGAGCCCGGTGGCCGAGGTGCTCCCGGTGGCGCTCGAGCTCCCTAGCGAAGTGGTCATCCCCCAGGTAGCTATGGTGCTGGTCATGGACCGTTCCGGATCGATGCGGGCCGACCGGCCTACCAGGATGAGCCTGGCCCTACGCGGCGCCATCGAGTTAGTTGAAAACGCTCACCAGAGCGACCTTATTGGGCTAGTGGCCTTCGACCACCACTACCAATGGATCTTTAAGCCGCGACCCGCTACCCCCCGCGGCAAACAGGAGATGGTCGCCGCCATCCGGCAGATTACCCCGGGCGGCGGCACCATCGTAGGGCCGGCCTATCGTCAGGCGATCGCTGCCTTGCGTGAAACCGAAGCGGCCCTGAAGCACATCATCTTGCTTAGCGACGGCGAGTTCTTTGACGGTACCGGCCTGCAGGGGCCGACCTCGCTAGGGCCACGGCCCGATTTTGCCGCCATTGCCGCCGAGGCGCTGGCCGATGGGATTACCACCTCTACCATCGGCCTGGGTGAGGCCGACTTTGAGGTGATGGCCCAGATCGCCGCTGCCGGCGGCGGGCGCTTCCACGGTGTCCGCAACATTCAAGAGCTGCCGCGCATTCTCACTGCCGAGGCCATCGTCACTAATCGCAGTGTGCTCCGGGAGGGGCCGATTGCGCTAAGCCTGCACCGCCATCCCCTCACCCTGGCCATCGGCAACCCGCCGCCGGTTGGCGCTTATATCGCCACCCAGCTCAAGCCCGGCGGCGAGCTGCTGCTGGAGGGCTTGGCACAGGAGCCGCTGCTGGCGGTAGGCCGCCGCGAGCTGGGCCGGAGTTCGGTGCTCACCACCGACTTAAACCGTTGGGCCGGCGAGTTAGGCGGCTGGGCGGAGCTACCGGCGCTGATCGGCAACGTAGTGCGCTGGCTACAGGTCTCCCCGGAACCCTACTCGCTCACCGTCAGCCGTGTGCCGGAAGGGATCCGGGTGGTGGTTGACGCCGTGCGGGACGGAGAGTTTCTGGACGGCGAGCGGCTTGAAGCTAGCTATGGCGGGGTGCGGCAGCCGCTTACGCAGCGCGGCCCGGGGCGGTATGAGGCGGTGCTGCCGGTACAGCCCCAAGGCGGGCAAATCGCCGTCTTCCGCGAGAGGGAGCTGATCGCTCGCCGGGCGGCGAGCTTCCCACCGGCGGCGCTCGAGCCCACCGGGGCAGTGGAGCGCTTGCAGGAACTAACCCAGCTCACTGGCGGGGGGATGCTAGCGGCGCTTGACGATTATCGGCCACCCCAGGGGCGTGAGCCGCTCCCGCTGTGGCCGCTGGCGGCACTGTTGGCGCTGCTGGTCTTTCTAGTCGAACTGGTGGTACGGCGGTTAGGGCGGCTGCCGGTCATGCCGGGCGGAGGCCACGCGCTTCGGCAATAAGCTGCTGCTTAAGCCCCCACAGCCTTTCGCTCAAGGAGACATGGTAGATATGCGGGTTAATCAGCCGCTTGACGCCGGCATCCAGGCGGGCCAGGTCGGCCTCGGCCCGCGAGCGCAGCTCGGTGATACTGGCGGGGGGCGCACGGCGGCCCTGCACAAAAACCTCCTGCAACAGGGGCTCGAGCCCGCTCAGCTCGGCCCGGGCCAGGTTGCGGTAGGTGTTAGCCTCAACCGGGTGGTGCAGAGTGAGCCTCGCCAACTCCCGCGGGTCTTCGTCCAGCAGCGTAACTAGGTCGGCGGTGGCTTTGCCGCGCCGATCATAAAGCCGCCACAGCGCCTTGTTGCCGGGGTTAATGGTCTTGGCCGGGGTCTCAGTAAGCTTAATAGCCGGGCGCCACTCCCCTCGCTCATAGACAGCAACCAGCTTATAGACTCCGTCTAAGGCTGCGGCCCCCCCCGAGACCATCAGCTGCGTCCCGACCCCGTAGCTCAGCCGCCGGATCAGGGCCTGCGGGTCCACCCCATAAGCGGGAGCATCGCTCTCGATCTGGGTGGTGATCTGCCAGATGGCAAACTCCTCTAGGTTACCCGACAGCACGATGCGAGCCTGCGCAAAGCCGGCCTCGTTAAGCATCTTGGCAGCTTGGATGCTCAAGAAGGCCCGGTCGCCCGAGTCGAGTCGTACCCCGATGGGCTCGTGCCCTTGGCGGCGCAGCTCCTCAAAGACGATCAGGGCATTGGGTAGGCCGCTAGCCAGAGTATCGACGGTATCGACTAGCAGCAGACAATCGTCAGGGTAGAGCGCGGCGTAAGCCCGAAAGGCCGCCAGCTCGCCAAGACCTAAGGCCATGAAGGTCTGGACCAGGCTGTGAGCGTGGGTCCCTTTGGGCGGCAGCCCCAGCAAGTAGGAGAGGCCGGTGTTAGAGCTGTAATCCACCCCACCGATTAAGGCTGCGCGGGCCCCGGCATTGACCCCGCGCTCCTGGCCGCGGCGCATCCCGAAGTCGATCACCACCTCACCCTGGGCCGACTGCTTAACCCGCGAGGCCTTGGTGGCGATCAAGGTAGGGTAGTTAAGGTGGTTAAGCAGAGCGGTCTCAAGTAGCTGGGCCATCATCAGCGGCCCCTCCACGACGGCTATCGGGGCTCCGGCGTGGACCACCCGGCCTTCGGGTACAGCGCGGATGGTCAGCGCCTCAAAGCTGACCTGCTCCTTTAGATACTGCAAGAAGTCTTCGGCGAAGAGGCGTTGACCGCGGCTATCGGTAGCGCTGCGCAGGTAGGCCAGGTCTTCGTCGCGAAAACGGTAGCGTTCCAGGTAATTTAGCAGCCAGTCAAGCCCGGCGGTTAAGCAGTAACCCGCCTGGTGAGAACCGTAGTCCGGGTAGTTGCGGAAGAAGTAGTCGAAGCGGGCGGGGAGCTGGTGCAGGCCCTCGCGATAGTAGAGCTGGGCCATGGTGAGCTGATAAAAGTCGGTAAACAGCGCGCCTTCAGCGGTAGCTTGCTGGTCAGGCTCCATTACCATCACCACGCTCAGCTAAAGCTCAAGTCTGCGGCCATTCCCACCTGACCTTGGTAGAGAAAACTCACCTGGCGCAGGCTGGCGGCCAGATCGAAGGGGGTCAGGGCGCTCACCGCATCTTCTGGTACCACCACCTGATACCAGCGCAGCGCCGCCGAGCCCGCCGTGTGCAAGACGCAGATATTGGCCACAGTGCCACAGACCACCACGCTTTTGACGCGCCAGAGGTGGAGCAGGTGCTCCAGCGGCGTGCCGTAAAAGCCGTCGTAGCGGGCTTTCTTGATTACAGTCTCGCCGGAGCGGGGTGTTAACTCGGCCAGGATTGCGGCTCCCCAGCTCTCAGCTACGGCGTGAGCAGGCCAGATGGCAAACTCAGGGTCGTCCGGGCTATGCCAGTCCTGGGTGTAGACCACTCGGGCGCCTGCCGCTCTGGCACGCTCTAACAGCTGGGCGATCACCGGCACTGTGGCTGGGGCGTCGGGAACGAACAGCGCCCCCTGGGGGTGAGCGAAGTCGTTTTGCATATCCACCACCACCAGGGCGGTCTCGGCAGCCTTAAGCTCAAGAGCCCGGAAGCGTGGGGTTTCAGGCAGTTCAATCATGGGCAGAGTCTATCACCAGGAGAAGGGGTTAGAACTGCACGAACAAGAGAGCTTAGGGAAGGGTGGAGTCGGTGGACACCTAGACGCTCAACCCATTACCTACCACCTGTTGCTGTCATGCTGAAACGCTCAACGTTGGCCGCACGCAGTATAGTTACAATCCTGGGCTGTTGCTGGATGGAGGTACGCGATGAAGCAAACGTTTACCGCGGTGGTCAAGCAGGAAGGCAACTCTTGGATCGGGTGGATCGAGGAAGTTCCCGGAGTCAATTGCCAGGAAGCCACGCGCGAGGAACTGCTGGAGACTCTGCGCCTTACCTTGGCGGAGGCTCTCGAGTTCAATCGGCAGGAGGCTCGTGGCGCCGCCGGTAAGGGCTATGAGGAACTTCAGATTGCCCTGTGAAGCGCCGCGACCTGCTGGCGCGCCTCACCGCTCATGGCTGCACTCTGTTGCGCGAAGGCGCGCGGCACTCCTGGTAGCATAACCCGCCGCTAAGCAAGCGCAGTGCCGCGACACACTGAGGTTAAAAACCATCTCGCACGAAAGATCTGTCGTGACCTTGGAGTCCCCGAACCGCTACAGTTCTAGCTTTGCGCCGCAGCCGCCTCGGCAGTTTATGTTATCATGGTGCCTTGACGTCGAGCGACGGCTCGGCCCTAACGGTTGCACCTCTGGTGCCCGGTAACGATAAGGATCATGCGCTGGCAAGAGCGGCAACCGCAGCTACCCATAACCCAACCAACCGCGGCAAACGTTGTTTAGAGGAGGCTTCATGGCAGCAGTCAAAAGTAAGGGCAAGAAGCCCAAGGGGGGCAAGGTAGCAGAAGAGACCGCCGCGCCGACCAGTCCGGCCTGGCTCGAGGCCCCCGCCATTCAACGCCTGCTCGAGCTTGGCAAGCGCGAGGGCTCGCTCAACACCGAGGAGATCAGCACTGCCTTTGCCCAGGCGCTCGAGCAGCAAGGGCTCGACTCCGAGGGCGAGAGCTTCGAAGATCTGATGCAGCTCTTGCAGGCCCGGGGGATCGAAATCTCCGACTTGGCCGACGACGAAATCCTCGATGAAGAGGAGTTCGAAGACATCGGCGACCTTGCCGGTCTTGACGGTGACCTCGAAGAGGAGGAGCTTGATCGCGAGGAGATGGAGGCTCGAGCCGAGCAGATGGCGGGCTCGCGGCTGTCCACTAACGACCCGGTGCGGCAATACCTGCATGAGATCGGCCGGGTGAGCCTGCTCACGCTCGAAGAAGAGATTTCGCTGGCCCGCCGCATTGAGGAGGGTGAGGCCGCCAACAAGCGCCTGGAAGAGGATCTCGGTGCCCTGAACGAGCGCGACAAGCGGGCGCTAAGGCGCATCGCTGAGGACGGTGAGTGGGCGCGGCAGCACCTGATCGAGGCCAACCTGCGCTTGGTCGTCTCGATCGCCAAGAAGTATACCGGCCGCGGCCTTAACTTTTTGGACTTAATCCAGGAGGGGAACCAGGGGCTGATCCGGGCGGTGGAAAAGTTTGAGTACCGCCGCCGCTACAAGTTCTCCACCTACGCCACCTGGTGGATCCGCCAGGCCATCAACCGCGCCATTGCCGATCAGGCCCGCACCATCCGCATCCCGGTGCATATGGTCGAGACGATTAACAAGCTGACCCGCACCGCTAGGCAGCTCCAGCAAGAGCTATCGCGCGAAGCCAGCTACGCTGAGATCGCCGACGCCATGGGGCCGGGTTGGACGGCGGACAAGGTCGAGGAGGTCTTTAAGGTCAGCCAGGAACCGGTGTCGCTCGAGACCCCCATCGGCGACGAGAAGGACTCCTTCTACGGCGATTTCATCCCTGATGACAACGTCGAGTCACCGGTTGAGCAGGCCAGCAAGATACTCTTAAGTGAAGAGCTGGAAAAGGCGCTCGACAAACTGACCGAGCGCGAGTCGATGGTCTTAAAGCTCCGCAAGGGGCTCGTCGACGGGCGCGAGCACACCTTAGAGGAGGTCGGGGCGTATTTCGGGGTGACCCGCGAGCGGATCCGCCAAATCGAGAACAAGGCGTTGCGCAAGCTCAAGTATCACGAGAGCCGTACCCGCAAGCTGCGCGACTTTTTGGATTAGCACCAAGACCCCTGCTACCACGCTGCCGCCTACCTTAACCTCGTAGGTCGAGCACGAGGCCGCTACCGGCGCTGGTTATAGGCCAGCGCCGGTAGCGCGGTCTTCCCTGTTAGGACGAGATAATCTCAACGCCCTAGCTGCACGAAGGCAGCCTGAGGCTGAGTTAATTCGAGGTTTCCGCCGCCCTTAGTCCCCAGCGCGACCCAGCCGGCGCCGGTCATGTCATCTAGCCTAACTACCCGATTGTTGTCGCTATCCACCACATAGATTAGATCGCGGCCATCGATGACCACATCCGATGGC
The DNA here is from genome assembly GCA_018333895.1 of Truepera sp. Lineage (GTDB taxonomy): Bacteria > Deinococcota > Deinococci > Deinococcales > Trueperaceae > JAGXSJ01. The sequence continues at coordinate 12,954 of JAGXSJ010000041.1, read as the reverse complement.
CAGGCGAATTGCCCAATGTCGCTGCCACGGGTACCGAAGGTAGTCCAACCCGCGCCGGTCAGATCGTCAATACGCGCGATCCGGCGATTACTGGCGTCTGCCACGTAGATGCGCCCAAGCGAGTCTAGCGCGAGGCTGTTAGGGCTCAGAAACTGGTTTACCCCACGCCCCCAGCGGCCAAAGGTGGTCCAGCCAGCTCCCGTCATATCGTCTATGCGCACGATGCGGTGGTTGCCTTGGTCTACCACGTAGATGTGGCCCGCAGCATCGACAAAAACGTCGCGTGGCCACGCAAACTGGTTAACCCCAGCACCCCTGGTTCCGAACGTTGCCCAGCCGGCCCCCGTCATGTCATCGATGCGCACGATACGGTGGTTGCCTAAGTCTGCCACATAGATACGGCCCGCAGCATCGACAAAAATCGCGCGAGGAGAGCGAAACTGGTTGTCTCCGGTACCCACAGCTCCAAACGTTACCCAGCCAGCCCCCGTCATGTCGTCCATGCGTACGATGCGGTGGTTATCTTGGTCTACCACATAGATGCGGCCCGCAGCATCGACAAAAACTGCACGTGGCCAAGTAAACTGGTTAACCTCGCTACCCCTGGTTCCGAACGTTGCCCAGCCGGCCCCAGCCATGTTATCCATACCCACGATGCGGTGGTTGCTAGCATCAGCAACCATTATTCCCGGGGTCGCAGCATGGCCTAGCCCTGCTGCCAGCAGGATTACTATCAACGCAACAAAAAACTGCTTGCCTGTGCGCATATAGCTCCTATTCTCCGGCACGCGCCGCCTCAGTCTGGTGGGCAGTTAGCGCCAACGTGGCACTAAGCTGCGCTTGCCGGGCTAAGTCGGTAGCGTGTCCCAAGATCCGCACTGCCTCTTGCGGGCTGTGGAAGCCCTTGCTATTTTCGGCATCGATAAAGTCCCAGCGGAGCTGCGAAGCGCGGTGGAGCTGCCGGGCTTCGGCCAGAGCGGCGTCAGGTACGCCCGCCTCCATAGCTGACATAATGGCGTTGATAGCGTCAGTTAGGGCGCCCTCAGTAACACCCAGCATCTCTTTGGTACGGCCTTGGATGGTCACGACCCGGCGGAGCATCTCCGCTTCAGAGACCCCCGCATGGCAGGTTAGACAAGAGCTGTTGATGTTCAGAAGCGGGCTGCGGGTCCAGTGATCGCTGATCTTAACGCCGCCTACGCGGGTGAAGGGCATATGGCAATCAGCGCAGGCTACCCCGGCGGCGTAGTGGACGCTGGTGCTGAATAGTTCGTACTCAGGGTGCTGGACCTTGATCATCGGCGCTTGCGTCAGGGTGTGGGTAAAGTCTGCAAAGCCATAGGTGTCGTAGTGCTCCTCAATAGCCTCGAGGCCGAGGCCGCGCGACCAGGGAAAGACCAATGTGTTACCAGCACCCAGGAAGTAGTACTCGGAGTGGCATTGGGCGCAGACCAAGGAGCGCATCTCCTGGCGCGAAGCCTGCCGCCAGTCGATCCCCTGTTGCACCAGGGCGTTCTCGAGCGCCGGGCGGGTGATGCGCAGCTCCATGGTGTTGGGATCGTGACAGTCGGCACACACTACCCCAAAGCTACGTACCGCCAGACGGTCGCGAAAGTAATTATAAGGGGTGCGGTTCAGCTCGTCCCAGCTCATTTCACTGAGCAGCAGTGTGAACTCGCCGCTGTGGCAGTTTAGGCAGCTCCCCGGCTGGATACGCTCGGTGATGCGGAGGGTCTCCCGCTGATCGGTCTGGGCAAAGTAGTGGCCGCGATCCTCGTTAAACTCGAGCTCAAAGGGGAACCCTGCCCAGGCCATGCGCCGGAACGGGTTGGCCTCGAGCTTGTCAAACGGCTCGCTCCCCCCGTGGGGGGTACGGACACCGTATTCTCGGGTGCGCAACCAGGAGTCGTACTGGTATGGGAAGTTAATCCCCCACACTGCCGGGTCGACTTCCAGCTCACCAATCGGCACGATCCGCGCCGCCAGCCGCAGCCGCTCCCCCTCGGCGATGCGCTGCTGGATGTTGGTCAGCAGCAAGCCTACCCCCACACCCGCAGCAGTAAACAGCAATAGGACAGCAACGAGAAGAAGCTTTCGGTTACGTGTCATAACACCTCCTTAATGCCCAACATCGCTATGGCACCTCAGACACGAGAGGTCATCAGGGTTATGGCGGTCAGCAGTGATCAGCATATGGCTGACTAGCGGCTCGTGGCAGTGCAAGCAGTTATTGATAGCAACGTGGCGGCCGCGCTCGCCGATCACAATATTCTCAGGGAAGTCCCCGGTGGTGAACTTCACCGCGTGGTTCCAGCCGCTTAGCGCTTTGGTATACCACCTGTTGACAAAATCGTCCTGCGGCGCGTGGCAGTCGTTGCACACCACGTTGCGGTGGGTCGAGTGCCGCCACGATTCGTACTGAGGACGCATCACGTGGCAGTTGATGCAGGCCGCCGGATCGTCGGTCAAGTAGGAGTATCCCCTGGCCTGGTAGAAGGTATACCCCCCTAGCCCCACCACCAGCCCGAAGACAGCGGCTACGGCCAAAAAAAGCGCTAGCGGTAACCATTTCATGGGTTACTACCTCACCGCCTTTCCGAACTCCTCATCAAGCGCACTATGAGAAACATGAGAGAAGCCTAGCATGCCGTTAAACTCCTTGTCAAGAGCCAGGAGACCCTCTGGCAACCATGGCGCGGCCCTGCTTTAGGCCTTAGCTGTGTCGGCGCTATTAAGCAGCTGTGCCAACACTACCCTCCCCAGCAAGTCACGGAGCTGCACCGTAGTCGAAAGCCAGACCAGCTTGAGGCCGCAGTACCCCTTCCGCTCTTGGGTGGCACAGCGCTCCTTGGTCTGGCAGGTGTCGATGACCAGCGTGCCCGACACTTTCTCAATGACGTCTAAGAGGGTGACCTCCTCAAGGTTGACTCGAAGCTTCACGCCGCCGTTACGGCCCATCTGGCTTTCGACGAAACCCGCGGTTACCAGTTTGCGGAGCGCCTTGGCCATAAAGGCGGGCGGCATCTGCAGCCCCTTGGCGATTTCGGCGGCGTGGGTGCCGGGATGCTCGGCAATAAAGAGCAGCGCGTGGATGGCGTAGCTCTCCTCGCGCTTAAGCAGCGTTCGCAGCTCGTTCTTGGTCAATGGCGATATCATGATCTAAGTTTAGCTTGCTTCTTTAAGGACATTTGGCCCTGGCGGAGATAGTGCTAACTAGTATACTTAGATATTATTATCGTAGTTAAGGAGCCCTGATGACCACTCACCACGATCTGAGCACCCTCCTCCCCGAAACGCCGCCGGAGAGCATCGTCAGCCGCACCATCTACCAGGATGAACACTACAAGGTAGTGCTGTTTTCCTTTGCCGCCGGCCAGGAGCTATCCGAGCATACCTCGTCCCGCCCGGCCATCCTGCACGTGCTAACAGGCGAAGCGCGGCTAACCTTAGGCGACGAAGTAATCGCCGCTGCTGCCGGCAGCTGGGCCTTCATGCCGCCGCACCTCAAGCACAGCCTTACCGCCAAGACCCCCGTGCAGATGCTGCTCACCCTGCTGGACGGTTGACTATGGCGATAGGCGCCAACAGGCATCTCGCTAGGCCCTGAGGAGGCCTGTGGGGCTTTCTTGGGTTCAGCAAACAAAACCGGCACGGCAACCCCTGGCTTAGTCCCTCCAATTTTAGGTGGGCATGGCGCCACATACACCTAATGGTTACTGTTTAGGACTTACGCACACCCTTCAAATGAAGAGAGTTGCTGAGATGGGTCATGGACTATAGGCAGCATCGGCTGGACTACTGTCAGTTTTTGATCAGCAGCCAGATCAACTACACGCAGACCTACTTAGCAGACCACAGTGAGGAGTATAGCCACGACAGCATAAATCGCTTTTTGCGCCTGGACAAACTGACGCCGAGAACCCTGTGGGAGAATGTACGAGACGACATCGTACCGAACGAGCAAGGCTATGTGCTGTTTGACGATGTGGTCTTATAACGCCATAGTCGAGAAGCGCGGTTGGTGCGCAGGCAGTGGAGCGGAAACGAGAAGCGGGTCAGCTACGGCATCGGGGTGGTGACCTGCGTCTATGTCAATCCTGAAACGGAAGGGTTCTGGGTTATCGACTTTCGGGTGTATGACCCTGAGGGGGATGAGCAGAGCAAAATCGAGCATATGCTGCGGAATGTGTCAATAGCTGATTGCCGCTCATGTCAACAAGTTTGCTGAAGCGGCCGGTTGATCCAAGCCTTTGCTGGCGGGGTGGCTGGCCCTGGTCGGCGGTGGAAGCGTGCAGGATGAGTGGCCTGCGCCTGGTCGAGAACTTGCTGACGCCGCTCGATGATCTCACGATGCCGACCATGATGTAGGTCAGCGGGCCTGAGGTAGCCGATGCCGCTGTGATAGTGGGTATGGCTGTACCAGTGGAAGAACTCCCGGCACCAGGCGCGGGCCAGCTGGATGGAGGCGAACCGCTCCGGGTAGTCGGGGCGGTACTTGAGGGTCTTAAATTGCGCTTCGCTATACGGGTTGTCGTTTGAGACTCTGGGTCTGGAATGGCTCTTATGCACCCCCAGATCAGCGAGGAGTTCCGCCATACTGCCCGCTATCATGGGCGCACCGCGATCGCTATGGAGGGTGAGCTGCTGGGGATCGATGCCTGGTCGCTCACAGCACCTACGGATGAGCTGGCGGGCGATGGCCGCGGATTCACGAGCTGCGACCAGCCAACCCACCACCTCCCGGCTGAAGATGTCCATCACCGTATAGAGATAGTAGAAGATGCCTCTGGCTGCGCCCGGAAGCCTGGTGATATCCCAGCTCCAGCACTGGTTAGGCTTACTTGCCTCCAAGCGAGGGATGGGATATTCGCTACGGTGGGCGTGACCACGGCGCCGCTCGCGCAAGAGGCCATGATCTTCCAGCAAGCGGTACATCCTTCGCTAGCGCTCTGGACGGCGTCTGCCGGACCGAGCAGAGGTAAGTCCCTTCGTCCAGCAGGGTATTGAACACCTGGGCAGGGGCAAGATCGCTGAACCGCTCGGAGCACAAGGTGTCCAGAATTCGCAGTTTCTCCTCGCTGGTGAGGGCAGCCGGGTGGGGTGTGCGTACTCTAGCCGGTAGCCGCTTCCGCAGTGGCAGCCGACCCTCGCGGGCCTGCCGACGGTAACGGTAGCTGCGCGGCTTGACCCCGGAGGCTAAGCAGGCACGCCTTACCCCAACCCGCCCGGCAAAGGCCGCCACTTGAGCATCTAACATGTCGGTCACTTCGCCTCGTCGCTCTCGCGGGAGAGCTCCTGCAAGAGCGCAAAGGCGTTTCCCTGGGCCTCAATCAACTCCTCGGCGGTGCACAGGCGCTGCGTAAGCCGAGCATTCTGCTCCCGTAGGCGCTTGTTATCTGCAGCTAGAGCATCGACCTTGGGACCACGCTTCCTTCGCTAGCGCTCTGGACGGCGTCTTGCCTTGCAACGCTGCTAACGCCCCGCGATCGCGCTGCTTCCGCCATTCCGAGATAAGCGAGGAGTACAACCCCTCGCGACGAAGGATCTGCCCGACCTGACCTTTGTCGGTAACGGCCTCAAGCTGTGCCAGGATAGCGAGCTTGTACGTCGCTGAAAATCTTCTCGGCACGTTCACCTCTGAGCTAGCATGCGTTGATGTGGTGGTGACCTTATCCATTCTCTCTTCCTCTCATGCCCTCTACTCAAGAAACTATTTGGGAAGACCGGCAATCAACATTCTGGCACAGAGGGCTGGAGATGCTCGACAACGTCTTGCACAAGGCACTCCCCTTCAAGATCGTGCTGATGGACAGCTGGTATGCCTCCATGCAGGTCATTAAGCACATCGAGGCTTTGGACAAGCTCTACTACTGCCCCATCAAAGCGAACCGTCATGTCGACGATAGCGAGGGCGAGAAAGAACATCAGCGAGTTGATGCGCTCCAGTGGAGTGAGCAAGAGCAACAAGAAGGCAAGCTTATCCATCCTTCACTTCGCTCAGGACGACGTCTCAAGAAGATGCCCAAGGGCCACCGCATGAAGCTGTTCCGGCTAGTCATCTCTAACGAGCGCACGGACTATGTCATCAGCAATGACATGACTCAAGACGACTCGGACGTTGTGAGAACGCACTGCGGCGTCCGCTGGAAGATTGAGCAGTTTCACCGTGAAAGTAAACGGGTCACGGGACTCGAGGGCTGTCAATGCCGCCTCTCAAGAGCCTTGCGCAACCATATCGCTTGTTCTTTCCTGGTTTGGGCGCATCTCAAACGTTTAGCTAGCCAGCTCGATACCAATGTCTACCGGCTCAAGTTCTCGTTGCTTGACAACTACATGAGGCAGCAGCTCAAGAATCCCTCCATTCCTATGCTCTTGCGTGCGTAAGTCCTATGTTATACCTTTAGTGATATGGGGCTAGGCACAACTCTCATCATGCTAGCAGCCTTGAGCCTGAGCACTGCCCAAGCCAGCTCCCTCCCATCTCTTAACCCCGGCCAGAGGTTGCTGCTGCCACCCGGCACTTACCAGGGCCCCTGGGAGATCGATCAGCCCGGCGTTCACCTGGTCGCCGAGGGGGTGGTGCTCGATGGCGGCGGGCAAGGGAGCGCCCTCATCCTGGCGGCACCCGGCATCGTGGTGGAGGGCCTGACGGTGCAAAACGTCGGCTCTCAGAGCGACTTTTATGCCCCTGACGCCGCTGTCTGGCTGGTCGAGTGCCTAGCGTGCCGCCTTGAAGGCTTAGTGGCTGAAGGCGTTACTACCGGGGTACGCATGGAGGGCTCGCTCGGTGCGGTAGTGCGCGGGGCGCGCCTAATGGGAACGGCCAAAGGCCCTGGAATTACCATCTTTGAGAGCCCCGGTGCGGCGGTGCTCGATAGCTACCTCAGCAACTTTTTGGACGGCATCTACCTGGAGCGTGCCGACAACGCCAGGGTGATCGGTAATGAGGTGACTGGTAGCACTCGTTACGGGCTCCACCTGATGTTCAGCCACAACGTGGAGCTGGCCTTCAATCAGGTGTTGGACAACCGGGTAGGCTCGGCCTTGATGTACGGCAGGGGTGCCCACTACCATCACAACGTTATGCGCGGCCACCGCGGGCCGCTGGCCTTCGGCCTGCTGGTCCATGAGCTAGCGGACAGTTTGCTCGAGCACAATACGATAGTGAGCAACACCATCGGCATACTGGCTGTCTCGGCTGAGGGGAACACCTTCCAGCACAACGAACTGACCGGCAACGGCTTCGGCTTGTTGATCCAGCGGGCACCCGGTGACGGGGCCAGCAGCGCGCTGCTGAGCCATAACCGCTTTCTTAACAACCTCTACGACGTAGCGGTCGATGACCCTGATGCCAACGTCATACTGCACGGCAACACCTTTGACCGCGCCAGCCCGCTCGACCTGCGGGGCGACGGGGTTTCCGATCTCCCCTACCTGCCAAGCTCTACCTTTGCCCTACTCGCCTCGCGCCAGCCCGACCTGACCGTTTTTGCTCTTAGCCCCGGCATACTACTGTGGGAACAGGCTGAGGCCGCAGTGCCGGGCCTGCGCCTGATGACGCTGGCTGACCACGCGCCGCAGCGGCTGGTGGTCGAACCCTCCGAGCTAGGCTCGAGCTGGGCAGGGTGGTTACTTGTCGCACTGGCGCTTGGAGGGTGGCGATGGTTGCGGTAAGCGGGCTCGGCAAGCGCGGGCGCCTGTTTGAAGTCAGCTTTAGCTCTGAGCAGGGCTCGCTGGCCTTAATCGGCCCTAACGGTGCGGGCAAGAGCACGCTGCTAAGCATCTTGGCTGGCCGCATCAAGGCCGATGAGGGCGAGGCGAGCCTGTTTGGCCAGCCGCCGCGGAGCCTGGGCGCGGCTAAGCTGCGCGCTTACCTGCCGCAGCAGGTAGCGTTCCCGGTACATCTGCGTGCGCGAGAGCTCCTGCAGGCGGCGCGCTATCTCAAGCGCCTAGCGGACAGCGCGCTGGCTGAGGCGGTGGCGCGGATGCACCTTGAACCGGTGCTAGCTAAGCCTGTCGGCACCCTCTCGGTAGGGATGCGCCAGCGCCTGGCGCTAGCCGTTGGGCTGATGGGTGGGGCTAGGCTGTGGCTGCTCGATGAACCGGCCGCAGCCATCGATCCAGGCGGCTTTAGCTGCTTACAGGAGTGGGTTAGCGACCATCTCAAAGGCGGCGGACTGGTTATTGTCAGCGCCCATCGCCCCGAGGAGGTGGCGGCACTGGCTACCGAGGCGCTGCTCTTGCGCGCCGGGCGGCTGATCCATCGCGCTAAGGTCGATGAGCTTTACCGGTACGTGTTGGCCGACGGGCGCGAGCTTGCTGAAGTCTTGCCTGGAGCCCGCCTTACGCGGGAGCCGGTAGCTGCATTACGGGAGGCTTATGAGCAAGATGACCAGTAGACGCCTGTTCCTTAAGTCCGCAGCCCTCGGCCTGGGTGCCTTGGCCATAGCTGGGCTAGCCCCGGCACGCGCCCACGGCGGGCATGGTCACGGGCACCACGGCCATGTTCATGGACAGATGCACGACCTGCGGACCATCGGGAGTGACCTAGTGCCGGCACAACCGATCCCCTGGGCTGATGGGCTCTGCGCCTTTTGCAACATGACCCTCAAGACGCCCGAGGGCGACCCGCGCGGCGCTGGATTCCGCGAGCAGACCTACAGTCAGCTGGCCCTGGCCGACGGGAATACCCTGCACTTTGAGTCGATCACCTGCCTGATCAACTACACTTCTGTCCATAATCTGAACGACGGTCACGGCACCACCTTCTACGTCACCGACCGCGGCAATTTCAGCCCGGCGGCCCCCGGCGAGTTGGTGATGACTCGAGCCGCCACCTTCTACTGGGGCGAGCGCCTGCTAGTGGTCATGAACGGCCGCCTCTTAGCCTTCGCTACGCCGGAAGCGGCCCAAGCCTTTGCCGAGGCTCACCCCGAGCACGGCCGGCAGCGTCTGCTGAGCTTCGACCTGCTGCTCGACTTAGCGCCGCTGCCATCAGCTAACCTGATCCCGCTACTGGCCCGCCACGCCGGCCTGCTCGAGTGAGCCGGAGCTATGGAGCGGCGCGCCTTCCTCACCCTGCTGCTTAAGGGCCTCGGCCTGTCGCTTATGGGCTTAAGCCTGGCCCAGCCGCGTGCGCTGCGCGTAGGCGTCGACCGCTGCCCCTACTGCAACATGACGGTGATCGACGGGCGCTTTGCGGCGCAGCTTATTACCCCCTTGGGCCGCCATTACCACTACGACGCCATCGAGTGCTTAGTCGATCACCTCAACGGCCACGGCCCGCCGACGCCGGAGATCGGTGAGCTCTATGCCGCCGACTTTGCCCGCTCCACAGCCCGTGATGCTCACTACCTCCCGGTCGCGGCGCTGCTGTTCTTGCACCATCCGCGCATCCGCACACCCATGGGGGGCGGACTGGTGGCGTTTAGCGAAAAGGCTGCGGCGGAGCGCTTCATCGCGGAACGGAGGCTGCGCGATGTACAAACGCTTAGCTGGGAGGCACTACTTAGCGAGGGGGCCGCGCGCCCTTGGGTCCCCTCTTAGCTTGCTAACGCTGCACCGCCAGGAGGTGCTGCGCAACCCCTGGACCTGGCTGGCCGCGCTGGTTTTGCCGTGGCTAAGCCTAGCCTTTATAGGGCGCTCGCCAGAGGTGGCGCTGTTATCGCTCTACGGCAGCTTGCTGCTCTTTCTGCCGCCGGTGGTGTTGGCCTTAAGCGTCCCGCTGCTGGCCCGGCAGGAAGAGTGGGCCTTCTGGGCAGCCATGCCCGCGCCGCCGGGCCGCCTATATCAGGCTGGGATGGTCGGGGTGGGGGTGGGGCTATCGGTAACCATGCTGGTCGGCCTCGGCTTAAGCGGGGTAGTGTTGCAGCTCTCACCAGCGTGGCTAGTTCTCTTGGCCCTGGCGGCCTTAGTGGTCCTGTGGCTGTGGGTCGGCATCGCCGGACTTTGCGCGGCCATCTTTTTCGACCCTGGCCGGGCGCTCGGGGCTGCGCTCGGCCTCTGGGGCGTGCTGGTGCTCGCCTACAGCCCGTTGGTAGTAGGGCTGGCGGTGGCCTTGCAGCATTACCCTATTGAGCCGCTGTTGCTGGCCGCTCTGCTCGTTAACCCGCTCGAGCTGTTGCGGGTAGCCCTCTTGCAAGCGCTCGAGGTACCGGTGCTAGTAGGGCCGGTAGGGCACTTGCTTACAGAGCTGCTCGGCGGAAGCAGCCTCGCCTGGGCGGCGCTCGCCTTCGGCGTCTGGGGCGCTGCAACCTTCGGCCTGGCCGGGCTGATCTTTGCCCAGCGTGACCGTTAAGGTGCCTAATGAACCCGCATACCTGCTAGACTGTAAGCTGATGTGTTCAACAACACCATCGCCAGAGTAGCAAGGTACCGGGGGGTTAAAGGAGGCAACACTGTGAAGCGCATTACGACTCGTTGGTGGCAGGCGATCGCCTTGGTTGGGGTGTTCGTGGGCGCGTTCTTAGCTACCCCGCTGATGGCGCAGACCACGCCGGCCGAGGCAGAGTTCGACTGGGCAGCCATCGGCCAAGCCGCCTATGCCAACTGTATGGCCTGCCATCAAGCCAACGGCCAGGGCATCCCCCGTGCCTTTCCACCTTTAGCTGGCCACGTGCCTAAGTTAGTAGCCGCTGAAGGAGGGCGCGAGTATCTGATTAAGACGGTGCTCTACGGCGTTATGGGGCCGATCACGGTGCTCGGCAATCAGTACAACTCGGTGATGCCGCCCATGCCCCACCTAAGCGACACCGACATCGCTGCGGCGCTGAACTACACCTTGCACTCCTGGGGGAACGACGAGCTACTGCCGGAGGAGTTTGCGGTAATCCGCCCGGAAGAGGTAGCGGCGCTGCGCGGCCTCGGGCTCAGTATGGCGCAGGTACACGAATTGCGCCTGGCGCTGGGGTTGGAGTAAGCCTATTGGCCCTTTAGCCGCAACCCGATGGCTCTGGCATGGGCCTCTAGCCCTTCGGCTCGAGCGAGGCGCGCGGCGGCGGGGCCAATCTCGCGCAGCAGCTCCGCGGACGCCGCTACTAGCGGGATCACGGTCTGAAAGTCGCGCACGTTGAGCACACTACCGAAGCGGGCCGTCCCGGCGGTCGGCATGACATGGCTGGGGCCTGCTGAGTAGTCGCCGAGCGCCTCCAGGCTGTGTTCGCCCAAGAACACTCCCCCCGCGTACTGCACGTTAGGGAGCAAAGCCCAAGGGTCGCACACCAGCAAACAGAGGTGCTCGGGGGCATAAGCGTTGGCTACCGCCAGCCCTTCAGCCAAGTCGCTAACCAGCACCACGAAGCCCCGCGCTAGCCCGGCTCGAGCGGTCTCTGCGGTAGGCAAGGTAGCCAGTTGACGCTCTAGGGCAGCTTCCACCTCGCGCCACAGCGCCTCGCTAGGCGTCACCAGCACCGCCTGAGCATAGACGTGCTCGGCCTGGGCCAGCAGGTCGGCGGCCACGTACTCAGGGTTGGCGCTATCATCTGCTAAGACCAGCGTCTCGGTCGGGCCGGGGAGCGAAGCGATACCAACGGCGCCAAAGACCTGCTGCATGGCCAGCACCACATAGGTGTTGCCCGGCCCGGCGATCTTATCGACCTTGGGGATGGCGGCGGTGCCGTAAGCCAGCGCGGCAATAGCCTGCGCCCCGCCTACGCGGTAGATGGTGCTGAGGCCAAGCAGGCGCGCCGTTACCAGGACCTCCGGGGCCACACTGCCATCGCGGCGCGGCGGGGTCGCTACCACGATCTCGGGCACCCCCGCCACCTGGGCCGGCACGGCGGTCATAATCAGTGAGCTAAAGAGCGGCGCCGTACCGCCGGGGATATAGCAGCCTACTCGCGCCAGCGGGCGCGTCAGCAGGCCCAGCACCGCCCCCCCTTCAGCGCGCACAAACCCCTCTTGCGGTTGGCGTTGATAAAAGGCTCGCACCCGCGCAATTGATGCCCCAATCGCCTCTTTAAGCTCGCCGCTGACGGCGGCCTCAGCCGCTGCCCAGAGGCTCTCGGGGACTACCACCTCATCTAGCGCCACGCCGTCGAAGCGGGCTGAGTACCGCGCTACCGCAGCGTCACCCTCGGCCTGCACCGCCGCGATGATCTCGCTCACAGCGGCGCGCTGAGCCTCGCTGGCTACTACCCCGCCGCGCCTTTGCAACACCGCTTGTACTGCGCTAAGGCCGTGAAAAAGTTGCATAAGCTATCATACCGCCCGCCGCTCATCACCAATAGAGCGCCTGCGGTGGGGCGCGCCGCCGCCCGGCCTGCTCGGCCAGGTAGCCGGGATCGGGGGGCACGTTCTCACAGTAAGGGAAGTGCGGATAGCATGCCTGAAGCTCCGCGCGTGAGACCTTGCCTAGCTCATCGATGACTGTGATGCCGGTCTCGGTTTGGCGATAACGGGCCGCATAGACGTTGTCGCGGCGGGCGTCGAGGGCGACGATGGCCTCCGGGAGATCGGCGCTTAGAACCCCGGCCGCCATCGCCTCGAGCGTGGGCACCCCCTGCACCGGGATGGCTAACCCGCGGGCCAATCCTTGCGCCGTAGCCAGCCCGACGCGCAGACCGGTGTACGACCCCGGCCCGATACCGACCGCAATCCCTCGCAGCTGCCGGCGCTCTAACCCGGCTTGGGCCATAAGCCGCGCAAGCTCCGGCAGGAGCCGCTTAGCGTGGTCGCGCTCGACACGCTCGAGCAGAGACACCTGAACCCCCTCTGGCGACCAGAGGGCCAGCGCCAGATACGGCGTGGCGGTGTCAAAGCCGAGGTAGCATGACATGCCCTTGAGCATAACCCCATAGCTGGTCAGAGCGTGTTCAGGAAAATTGCTCATGAACTATCGTTCACCATCAGTCCTGAGCGTAACGCTTGCACTGAGCCTGCGAAGTGAAGGGGCCCGTACCAAGGATGAAAAGGCGATCAGTCTTTCAGCTGGTCAGGCTATCAGCAAAACCACTG
>JAGXSJ010000040.1 GCA_018333895.1 Truepera sp. | reverse complement strand
GAGGCTGGCCGCGCCGCTGATCCAGCCGGCGCGGGGGTGGCCGGCGTCGTCGGTGACCAGTACGAAGCTAACGCCTTGCGCGGTAAAGGCGGCTCGGGAGCGCTCGAGCATCACCTGAAGGTTGGCCATGGCCGCAGGATTGGGGAGGCCCTCCACACTGCTGGCAAAAGCGATGGCCGGATTGCGGGCGGCCTCCAGCAGCTGGGTACGGAGCACGCCCGGCAGAATCAGGACGATGACCGCCACGGCCGCAGAGATAGTGAGCACCACCGGTACGATCCCCACCAGCAGGAACTTGGTGCGGATGCTGAGCCACGGTGCCTTGTTTGCTGAGGTAACCGGCGCTACCTCAACTTGCTGTTCTTGCGCTTGCTGTCCTTGTTGGGTCGGCTGCTCCGCCCGGATTTGCGCCGAGAGGGGCGCACTGACTGCTGGCTCTGGGGCGGCTACCGGGATTGGCGGCTCGCTGACCGCCTCGGCGGGACGTACCTGCGCCGCTAATCCGGCCTGCTCGAACAGTGCAGCCACCCTACGCGCCTCAGCTTCCGAGACCGGCTTGGTCACCACGCCAGGCACCCGGCGCAGCAGGCGGGCCGCCTTATCGTGGCTGACCCCAAACGTCTGCGCCAAGCGGCGGGTGGTCTCGGCAGGGTCGGCCCCTAGCCCAGCGACTTCGACGACGTATCGCATCTCCATTTAGTCTCAGTCCTCCTCAGAAAGTCAGTAGTCAAGTATTCGAGTAGGGGCGAACCCTTCGTGAGGCCCCTCAGGGCGAAGCCTCGGACGGCTACGCCACTATCGCATTATCGCTCTCACTTCGCTCGGGCCTCACTTCGTTCGGGCCGGCGCTTCGCCGACGTTCGCCCTGTTTTCATCCCTGGTAGTAAACAAACCTTCATAGCAATCCCTCCTCCATTATGGCGAACCTGGCTCAGGTGGCGAACCGGTATTTTTCACACAGCGCCCTAGCGCGCTTAGCAAAGTCCATCCGCCACCCCTCATGGCGCAACTGCCCCGAGAGCGACTCAATCAGGCGGCTGACGGCTCGTTTGGGGAGGGCCTCAGCGCTAAGCCCTAGCTCGAATAGGGTGTCGTCAAGCACCACCTCGGCTATGGGCCCCATGAACTCTATTAGCAAGCCGGTCAGCTCGGCCAGAAAGGTAGCCGGTACCAGCGGGTCGGTCAATAACTGGGCCAGTGATTGTTGCAACAGCTCACGGGCAGCCTTTTTGACCTCCTCAAACGGGGCGCCCAAGCGGCTGGCGACGGTCCCTAACGTTCGGTGGCCATCTAGCAGGCGCAGCAGCCGGAGCGCGCCGAGCGACAATGCCACACTGCTCTCCTGGGAAGGCAGCGGCAGTGGTTGCAGGATGCTCTGCTCGCCTAGCGCCACATCAAAGGCGTGCGCGTCGGCCCGGTAAGCCGCTTCTAGCAGCAGGGCGTCGAGCGAACCCTGGATGCTCCGCTGCGGGCTCGGCATGCCGCTATGAAAGGCAAAATCGCCGCTCGGCCAGCCGAGCATGTTAGACACCGCCGGCACACCGGCTAAATCGGCGCACAGGGCATGTACTAGCTGGCCGCTTTCCAGGTAGATCCGTCCTCCTCGGGGCGAACCCAGCACCGCCTGATGGGTCAACTCCAGGCAGCCGCTAACGCGGTTGTGTGCCAAGTACTGGAGCAGACTGGCCAGACCGCCCTCGCTTAACTGACCTTGAAGCTTGTTAGCCATACCAGGCGTCACTATACGAAAGCCGGCCGGGGCACGTTGTGAAAATCACCCTTGTAGCACTCCCTGCTCACCTCACAGCGGTTTTCACCAATGCTGACACCAGTCTCCAGAATTATTGGGCTTGTCATCATGACCCCTTCGACAACGCTTCGACTTCGCTCAACGCAAGGCTCAGGGCAGGCAGGGCAGGCCCTGAGGCAAAGCCGAAGGGGAAGCGATCTCGGGCAGGGCGCGTACACGCTAGCGCGATTCTCGGGATTGCTTCGTCGCTTCGCTCCTCGCAATGACATTTGGGCGCCATGAGTTCGAAAAGCCCTATGAGTCGGCTCAGCGCCGGTATCATCTCTGCCAAGACGCCCTGGACAACGATTCCCAGTCCTGCGAGCACCCGCAGGATCAAACCAGATGTTGCCTGCTATCAGTACAACTGTTCGCGCTGGCCGAAGCTAAAGGCGATCACCGACCTGACCCCGTCAAGCCCGGTGGTGGGGAAGAACGGCGGCGCCGTGCCGAGCTGCAGGCGCTGGTCGTAGGTTTGGACGCGGCTATAGCCGGTTAGTCTGTCACCCGTCCTGGAGTTAAACGTTCCGAAAGCGCCGCGGTGATTCTGAATCATGCTGCCGATAAGAACGAAATCGCCCCTGGGGCTGCCCTGATTGAAACGCTCCACCTGAATTACCCCTCGGCCACTCATCAGCGCAGCATGAACGTGGACGCTGTCAGGTGCGCGCAGCGAGGCATCGGTGGCATGGTTGCCGACCAGTATATCCCCACCCTGGCTAAAAACGCCCAGGACGTTGCGTGCGCTCAGATTGCTGCAATCTGCCGGGGTCACGGTGCCGCTAGGATTACGGACCGGCCGGCCGGTACACGGCGGGCTCTCATAGCGCAGATCGCCGGTGATGCGGATATGCTCTTCAGTAGCCACCGTGATTTCCGCAAAACTGGCCAGGGCCGGCGGCGCCGTGTCGGGGTTGGCCGCAGTGGTGCGGCTCGGCCCCAAGAGGCGATCGACGCGCCCCTCGACGTAAATCACCCCGTTAAAAGGCCGGGGCTGGGTAATCCACTGGCCTTGCTGGTTACGCTCCTGTAAGGCCCGATTAGCATCGACCCGAAACAGTCGGCAGGAGTCGGCGTCAGCATCCCGACAAGCCCGAACGTACTGGAAGCTCGCCGCCGGCACCCAGTTGCCCTGCATGTTCCGGGTAAGCGGGTTGCCGTTGGCGTCCGCTGCCCACAGCTGAAGCCGGTGCAGGTTATGGCCAAAGAACAGGCCGACATCCTGCCGACCGGTGCCTTGCGCCGCCGCGCGCTGATCTTGAGCGTTTTGTGGCAGCGGAACAAAGGGGGCACTCCAGGCCACCCCTTCGGTAAAATCTGGCGCGTGAGTGCCGAAGCGGTTGTTATACGACGGGCGCTGGGCGTTGGGAAGCATCGCTGTATCCCGCACAATGCGGTCGTTGTTCACGCCAAAAAAGATCCCGCCGGCGCTGGTTGCGCCGTTACAGCGAGACCCGTCAGCGGCCGGATTAAGGCAGCCGGCAGTGGTCACCTCGCCGCCAAACCACGGGTTGCGGAAGAAGCGGAAATGGGAGTTGGTATGAGTCGGACCGTCGATAAGCGTATGGTTAGTATGCCAGATCTCCCCATCCCCATCGCCTCTCATGGCGTCGATATTGGTGAAGTAGGCATAGCGCGCGAAGCTGGTGCGCCCCACCTGGAAGCGGTACTCGCCTTGAATGACGATGTTGCGCTGAAAATCGGCCCCCAGCCGCCCGGTGGCCACCAGCACGAAGGGGATGGCATAGGTCTGTAAGCCAGCCGGAGGACCGCCCCCCGTCCGGGGCACCCCTTCAACGAATCTCCCCGACGGCAGCCGCACGTCGCTAGGCAGTGGCGCCCCGCAAGCTGTAGCAGTGAAGTGCAACCTTAGCCGGGCGCTCCCCCCGCTATCGAGTGGCGCGATGACCTCGTTACAGAGCAAGGTGTCAACGCTTGCCTGTAGCTGCGCCGCCACGTTGTTGAGTGCCGTGGTAACCGTGGGAGGATCAGGCTGGTCGCCGGTGCCGGTGCCATAAGACCAGCGGCCGGTAGTGCTGGAGGTAGCCGTAACGATGCTGTTAAGTCTGGTGCTCACTTCGGTCTGCAACAGGGCGCTGCCGACGTTCGCTCCGGCTCGAGCCAGCAGTAGCGACTGCACGATCGCGGCATTGTCGCGGCTGTGGTTCATCTCGTTGATAGTGCGGCTCACCAGCAAGGTCGCCATTCCTGCCATCACAACCACGGCCATCAGCGCTGCAATCAGCGCAACACCGCGCTCTCTTAGTTGCATGGCACTACCTCATCTACTCCAAAAGACTGGTGGCCGCCATGGAGCTCTACCTGGCCGGTAAAACTCCGCTCGATCACGCGGCCCTGGCTGGGGGCTGCCGCCGAGATCGTGACCTGGAGCCGGACGAGCTGCAGCACTACCCCATCCGGGCGTGTAAACTGCCGCACCGGTTGACCAGTAGGCGAAAGATGGGGGGTGGTACGAAGCTCGGTTATACCGGCCGGATCCTGATAAACGTACTCGAGGCGAAAGTCGCTAATATCGAAGGCTAAGGGGACTTCGGTAGCGCCGCGGCGCTGCCACAAGGTCCGCGTGGCGGCGTCGTAGCGCAAACCCAGGCTATCGATCCGAAACAGGAGGGTGTTGGGCGTGTAATCGATGGTATTGGCACAGCCCGGATGCACCACATTCCACTCCACGCTCCCCGGCCCCCCTCGCCGCGTCACATTACCGACATTAACTATCACCGCTCGGCGATTGGCGTTGACCATCATGGCCTGACGGCCTTCCAGGTTTAGCTCCGCCGCGTTCGCCACCGTAGCGATAATCTGCACGTTGTTGGCAGTCCTAAAGCTGTTGTTGTTGCCGCTGTCGTGCGGCAACACCTGATAGCCTGCCCCTCCGGCGATCAGCGCAAAAGAGATCTGCCGGTCGTTCGAGGCAAACGGTTGGTTGGTGATACTGCCAAAAACGGCGCTCCGGAGATCCTGAGTTATCACCTCCACCACGCGCCGCAGCTTAGCTTGGCTGGTGGTTATCGCCTCTTGGTCCGTCTGCACTCGCAAGCTGCTGACCATGGCGCTATAGGCCACGGTCAAGATAATCCCCAACACAGCCATCGCCACCAACAGCTCGACTAGCGTCATGCCTGAACTTAAACGGCGCCTCATACTAACTCCCTAATTGACAATAGGCAGGGCCGGTGCGACACCACCAGGAGGGACTACGGCTGGGCCTGCTGTGTCACCGGTTATGCACAGCTCGCCGTTAGCCGCCTGCCAACAGACTCGCACGCGGTAGTGCTCCATGGAAGCCGCACCGATGCTCAGCGCGCCAACTCTTGCGACCTCCGCGCGGTAGCGCTCGGGGGTCATAAAGCCATCGCCGGAGGCTAGTTCAGTAAACACTGTGGGCAGTTGATTATAGCCCCAGATCACCTGGGTATCGGTAATCACCCGGGCATCGCCGCCTGAGGCCAACCGACCGAGAAAGTTCAGGATCTGGACCGCCTGTGTGCGTTCGCCCGACACCAGGTTATGCTGCATGCTGGTGACCATTGCCGTGGTCAGCACCGCAATCACGATGCCCAGCACCGCTAAGGCTACTAGCACTTCGGCCAGTGTCAGGCCGGCTTCGCGCTTCACGGCATCACCTCCGCTCGCACTTCGCCAATCAGTGATACCCTCAACCGGTAGCGACGATCGGTAATCTGTACCCACAACGGCTCCGGCAGCGCTGCAAGCGTGGTTCTGGCGATCTGCCCTGGGGGTGTGAAGCGCAGAACTTGCCCCGTCGGCAGATTGGTCGATACGCCAGCCGGCAGCTCCTCGCGGCGCAGCGTGCGGCCACTTACCACCTCGCGCACCAGCAACTGACGGCCGTCGCGGACTAGCTCCGTCTCTACCCCCCGCGCTGAGGCCGCTGTCGCCCCCTGCCAAATGCTCTGTTGGATAGAGCGCACGGCAGCCTACTCCTGCTGGCCCTGGAGCGCGCGCAGGCCGTTAAACACGCCGATCCCGGCCACCACCCCGATGATCGCCACGACCACCAGTAGCTCGAGCAGGGTAATACCATTAGCGCGACGCATCGGCTAGCCTCCAAGTTCCAACAAGGCATGTTAGCAGAGAACCTCTTACAAGATTCTTACACCATTTGACCGCCTCGCCTCCATAACAAGAGTCACGCCTCAGCAATCCCAAACCTCATCAGCAAAGCGGTAAAGACTCAACGATAAGAACGTGGACCTCACACAACTCTTACCTGGCACCTCTAAGCTACCTCTGGAAAGGAGCGGGAGCATGACCGTTCACCACACCAAGGCCCGCCAGGACGCCGAGCGGGCACGCCAACAAGCCTTCTGGAATCAGCTCCTGCACAGCTTGCGCGGCATCCCTAACGACCTGTTGCCGTTTAGCGCCGTGCGCGAGCTGCATCCGACCTCGGAGCGCTACGGTGGCGTGCGAGCGATTCCCTTAGCTCAGATCGTCGGTTCGGTCGATCGCTATCGCGACTTCGACCACTACTTCTTGCCCCGGCTCGACCATAACCTCGACCGCTGGGCCAACGTGCGCCGCGCCGGGCTGGAAGGGGTCGAACTGCCACCCATTCAGGTCTATCAAGTTGGCGAGGTCTACTTCGTCAAGGACGGCCACCACCGCGTCTCGGTAGCAAGGCGCGCCGGGCAGCGGTTCATCGATGCCGAAATCATTGAGCTTCAGGTCACGGTGCCGCCCAACTCGACCGATAGCCTCAAAGATCTCATCATTAAGAGCGAGTACACCCGCTTTTTGGAAGCTACCGGCCTACACCGCCTGCGACCTGACCACGACGCCATCCTGTTCACCGTGCCGGGCCGTTACGATATCCTGCTCGATCACATTAAGACCCGCCACTACTATCTGGGGCTCGAGCGGCAACAGGATGTCCCGTGGAGCGACGCGGTCGCTACCTGGCATAACGACCTCTACCGCCCGATTATCGAGGAGCTGCGCGAGCACCGCCTGCTCGAGCGTTTTCCGGGCCGCACCGAAGCCGACCTGTACCTATGGATCATGGATCACCGCTACTTTCTGGCCCAACGCTACGGCCAGGAGATTGGCTTCGAGGCAGCCGCACTCGACTATGCGCAACACTACGCGCCCGACCTCTTGCACCGCCTGTGGCAGCGGGCCCGGCAGCGCTGGCGCGGCCAAGCGACGCCTTGAGTTAGGAGGCGGTGGTCAGTGGGTATGGGTTGTGGGGTTTTCCTACTTCCCACATCCTACTTCCCACCACCCACTACCTACAACCTGTTGTCAGCATACTGAAATGCTCAAGGCTACGCGCAGTAGAATAGGCTATGGCTCAGGCACCGCTTAACCTGCTAACCAGTCCTGACGGGGCCGTCTGCGTCCCGCTTGCGACCCTGACCCCACTGCGGCTCACCGGTGCCGACCGGCTCGACTTCCTGCACGGCCAAGTCAGCGGCGAGGTCAAACAGCTCCAGGTCGGCCAGACCAGCAGCGCGCTGCTGCTCAACGTCAAGGGGCACGCGCTGGCGCTGCTGCGGGTCTACCGCCGCCAGGACGACCTGCTCGCAGCGGTCGAGGATGGCGGCGGGACACTGGTCAAGGCAGAGCTGCAAGCGCATATCGTCTTTGATCAGGTGACCATCGAGGACTTAACCGGCACGCTACAGGCTTTCACGCTGCAAGGGCGCGGTGTGCGCGATGTGCTCAAGCGGGCGCTAGGGAGCGACCTACCCGCTGAGGGGCACTTTGCTCAGGTGCCGTTGGCCGACGCTAAGGTGTTGCTGGCGCCGGTGCGGCGCAGCAGCGCAACGGGGTTTGACCTGCACGTGCTTAGCCGCGATGCTGAGGCGTTGCAAACGGCCTTACTAACGGCTGGCGCGCAGCTCGCCGGAGACGACTGGCTGACGCTGGCCCGCATCGAAGCGGGGCTGGCTAGCGCCGCTGGTGAAGGGGGCGAAGGGGTACTCCCCCAGGAGTGCGGCCTTGAGTACGCCGTCTCGTACCGCAAGGGGTGCTATCTGGGGCAGGAGATCATGGCCCGCCTCGAGGCGCGCGGCAACGTCCGCCGGCGGCTCGTGGGGGTAAAGCTCAGCGGTCAACCCGTGGGCAGAGCGCTCTTATATCAAGGCAAGGAGGTCGGGCGGCTCGGCAGCGTCGCCTGGCACCCCGACCTTGGCTGGATCGGGCTGGCGGTGGTCAGGCTCGAGCTAGCGCCCGGCGCGGAGCTGACCGCGGGCGGCACCCAGGCCATGCTGGCGCCCATCCCCTTTTGAGCGCGACCGCGTGCTGATCAGGGGCGACTAGCTACGCTCATAGCAGGTATCATCTGGTTTGATCCTGCGGGTGCTCGCAGGACTGCGAATCGTTGTCCAGGGCGCCTTTGCAGAGATGATACCTGCGCTAAGGCGACTCAGTATTTGTGAAAACCGCTGTCACTACACCCGAATCCCGCTTCACATACCCAGAATGGCAAAGTACGGCACCTTGAAGTAGGGCTACCCTCCGCAACATAGGTTCCGGGCGCCGGCAGGAGGCCGTTCAACCGCGTCTCGCTCAGGGTGATGAACACTAGGTTCGGCTCTTGCCGGTCGGGCCGCAGCTGTAGGTGCCGCTACCCTCTCCATGATCCACCAGCAGCCCGGCTTGCCAGGTTGCCGCAGCTTACAAGAAGTTCTTGCGCCTCCCTCGCGCTTCCATCACAGCCCCTGGACCCGCTGGCCAGCCCACGCTGTGCCTTACGGAACTCCCAGCGCTCGCCCCGCTGTTGCCCTGTTAGACTAGGGGCTACCGGCAAAGGCTGGTTGCTAGGGCCGGACAGCTTACTGTGAATGGCCGGAAAAACCTAGAGCATAAAGGGCTTATATGATCACGACGCTAGAACCCCAACTCCTACAAACCCTGCGGGACAAGATCACCGCACGCACGGCCCTTATCGGCGTGGTGGGCCTCGGCTACGTCGGCCTGCCGTTTGCCGTGGAAAAGGCCAAGGTCGGGTTTAAAGTCGTCGGTATCGAGCAGAACCCGCGCCGGGCCGAGCGCGTCAATCGCGCCGATAACTATATCAGCGACGTGTCAGACGACGAACTACGACAGGTAGTGGCCTCGGGCCGCCTGCACGCCGAGACCGATTTTGCTCGCGTTACCGAGCTGGACGTAGTTGTTATCTGCGTACCGACGCCGCTAACCAAGAACTTGGCCCCCGACCTGAGCTATATTGAGAGCGTCACCAGCGAGATCGCCGCGCGGCTGCGGCCCGGCCAGCTAATCACCCTGGAATCCACCACCTACCCCGGCACCACCGACGAGGTGATGCGCCCCCTGCTCGAGCGCAGCGGCCTCAAGCAAGGCCAAGAGTTCTGGCTGGCTCACTCCCCGGAGCGCGTCGACCCGGGCAACAGGCGCTACACCACCAAGAACACCAATAAGGTGGTGGGGGCCTCCGATCCTTGGTCGCTCGACCTCGCTACCTGCTTCTATCAGCAGACCATCGATCACATAGTCCCGGTATCGAGCGCCAAGGCTGCCGAGCTGGTCAAGGTTTTTGAGAACACCTTCCGCGCTGTCAATATCGCCCTGGTCAATGAGCTGGCGCTGCTCTGCGACCGCCTCGGCCTCAACGTCTGGGAGGTACTGGACGCTGCTAACACCAAACCATTTGGCATTATGCCCTTCTACCCCGGTCCCGGCGTGGGCGGGCACTGCATCCCTATCGACCCTCACTATCTGGAGTGGAAGGCCAAGGAGTACAACTTCAACACCCACTTTATCGCCCTGGCCGGCGAGATCAACCGCTCCATGCCCGAGTTCGTCAGGGACAAGGCCTGGCGGGTGCTGAACCGGCTGGGCATCGCCCCCTCGCGAGCCAAGGTACTGGTGCTGGGGGTGTCGTACAAAAAAGACCTGGCCGACTGGCGCGAATCCCCCGCCATTGAGGTTATCAAGCTGCTGCTACATGACCACGCCCAGGTCAGTTACCATGACCCATACGTCCCCCAGATCGAGGTTGACGGTCACGCCCTGACATCGGCCCCTTTGAGGCCGGAGAGCCTGGCGAGCCATGACCTGGTGATTATTACTACCGATCACAGTGCGGTCGATTACGGTTTGGTCTTGGAGCAGGCTCGAGCCGTGCTCGATACACGCGGCGTCACCCGCCGCCAGCACCCCAACCACCCCAAGGTGACGCTGCTGTGAAGGGGGTAATCGTGGTCGGTGCCGGGAGTTGGGGGCAGCACCTGGTGCGTAACTTTTATGAGCTGGGGGGGTTAGCCGGGGTGGCTGAAGCCAAGCCTGAGCTGCGAGCGGCTATAGCCGCTCGCTATCCCGGTGTCCCGGCTTACGCCGATTTGCAGGAGACCCTGCGTGCAGAGGCTCCGGCGCTGGCCATCGCCACCCCGGCGCCTACCCACTACCGCTTGGCCCTGGCCGCGCTCGAAGCAGGCAAGGACGCCTTCGTCGAAAAACCGCTGGCCCTGACCGCTCACGAAGCCCGCCACTTAGCCACCCTAGCCGATGAGCGCCAGCGCATCCTGATGGTCGGCCACCTGCTGCTCTATCAACCGGCCATCGCTTGGCTGCGCGATTATCTGGCCTCGGGCGAAGCGGGCACGGTCTGGCACATCCACACCCGCCGTGCCAAACTCGGCAAGGTCAGGCGCGAGGAGAACGTCTGGTGGTCGTTCGCTCCGCACGATGTCTCAGTAGTCTTGGACCTGCTTGGCAATCCGGCGCTGGCAGCAGTACGAGCCCAAGGACACGCCATGCTCCAGCCCGGTATCGCCGACGACGTTCAGGTGAGCCTGCGCTTTGCCAGCGGCCAGACGGCTCACCTCCACACCAGTTGGTACTGGCCCCTTCAGGAGCGGCGCACCACCATCCTGGCCGAGCGAAAGATGCTGGTTTACGACGAGCTAGCGCAGACCGTCACGGTCTATGACAAGGGCGTCACGGCGGAGTTAGCCAATCGCGACGCTGGGAGCTTTATAGCGGAGGTTGCCAACCACGAACCGCTCAAGCTAGAGTGTCAACATTTTCTCGACTGCCTCGTTCACCGCACCCGCCCTCGCTCCGACGGCTGGAACGGCGTGGCGGTAGTGGAGGTGCTCGAGCGCGCTGAGGAGGCCATGCGTGGCTGAGTACTTCGTCCATGAATCGGCCTATGTCGATGAGGGAGCCACCATCGGCCAGGGCACCAAGATCTGGCACTACAGCCACGTGATGCCCAAAGCGGTCATCGGCAAGAACTGCTCGCTGGGGCAGAACGTCTTTGTCGCCAACCACGTCACGATCGGTAACGGCGTCAAGATTCAAAATAACGTCAGCCTCTACGAAGGGGTAATCCTGGAAGACTACGTCTTTTGCGGCCCCAGCATGGTCTTTACCAACGTCAAGACGCCGCGCAGCGAGTTCCCGCGCAACACCTCGGACGCCTACGTCACCACCTTGGTCAAGCGCGGCGCCAGCATCGGCGCTAACTCCACCATCGTCTGCGGCGTCACCCTCCACGAGTGCGCCTTTGTGGCAGCGGGAGCGGTGGTTACTAAAGACGTCCCGGCTTATGCCATAGTAGCCGGCGTCCCAGCCCGGATCGTTGGCTGGATGAGCGCCTATGGCGACCCGCTCGACTTTAGCCACAGCGACACCGCCACCGACAGCCAGGGGCACAAGTATCACAAAGTCAGTGACACAGAGGTGCGGAGACTATTATGACAACTTCAACCCAGGCAAAGATTCCCGTGCTCGATCTCTCCCCGGAGATCGACAGCCTCTGGGATGAGCTTAACGCCGCGCTGCAACGAGTGCTCAGGAGCGGCCAGTTCATTTTGGGCCCCGAGGTTAAGGCCTTCGAGGAGGAGGTGGCGGCCTATCTCGGCGTTAAGCACGCCATCGGCGTCAACTCCGGCACCGACGCGCTGATTATCGGCCTGCGCGCCTTGGGCATCGGCCCCGGCGACGAAGTTATCACCACCCCGTTTAGCTTCTTCGCTACCGCTGAGTCGATCAGCAACGTCGGCGCCAAGCCGGTGTTTGTGGATGTCGAGGAGGGCAGCTTTAACCTCGATCCGGGCCTCATCGAGGAGAAGATCACGCCCAGAACCAAAGCGATCATGCCGGTCCACCTCTTTGGCCGCCCCTGTGAGCTGGACGCCGTCATGGCTATTGCTAAGAGGCACCGCCTTAAGGTGATCGAGGACTGCGCCCAATCGTTTGGGGCGCGCTACCGGGGCCGGCAGACCGGTACCATTGGCGACTTAGGCGCCTTTTCATTTTTCCCCTCCAAGAACCTGGGCACCTACGGCGACGGCGGTCTAGTCACCACCAACGACGATGCTGTGGCCGAGTTAGCGCGGATGCTGCGGGCGCACGGCTCCAAGAAGAAATACCACAACCAGCTGCTGGGCTATAACTCGCGCCTTGACTCGCTACAGGCCGCAATTCTCCGAGTTAAGCTGCCGCGCATTGACGGCTGGAACGAGCAGCGGCGCGAGGTCGTCGGGCGCTACAACCAGCTCTTGGCGGACGTTCCCGGCGTTATTACTCCTGAGCTCACTGACGGGCATGTCTTTCACCAGTACACCATCCGCCTCAGCGCTAACCGCGACGAGGTGCAGGCCAGGCTCGAGCGCCAAGGGGTAAGCACCATGGTCTACTACCCTATCCCGCAAGACCGGCTGCCGGTTTATCACGGCCAGTATCCGGCCAACCCGGTTAGCGACCGGCTGGCTCAGCAGGTGCTGAGCTTGCCGATCTGGCCCAGCCTCAGTGCCGAGTGCCAAGAGCGCGTGACGGGAGCCTTGCAGGCAGCCTTACAGCCAGACCTGCCTTGACCGAGCTAGCTTCAGCGGTTTTCACAAATACTGAGTCGCCTTAGCGCAGGTACTGCAAGAGTTCTATTACTGGGCCAGTGCGGGAGCAATCAGCCGACTAACGGCTCGAGCAGCGCCGTCGCCCGCTCGAGCTTGCTAACCGAACTCTCGGCCAAGGGGAGGAGCTCCTGTAAGGCTGCGGCCAGTCTGGCTAGCTCATCGGCGCCGGCTGATAGCGCCTCTAGCTCGACCTCTAAGAAGTGAACGCTGGCGTCGTGGCCGGGCCGTTGCGCACTCACTTCGTCAAAGGCCAGCTCAGCCAGCGCTACGCCCCTTCGACCCGCTCCTTGGCTCCCCTCGGAGCCGGGCTCAGGGCAGGCCCGCTGCCTGACCAGAAAGCGCGTGCGTTGGGTAATTAGCTCGAGCTGCGGCACCAAGTCGCTCACCGCTACCCCTTCAGGGAGGGCGGCTAACACTTCGGGCGGCCAGTCCGAGGTTTCCAGCTCCAACTCCTGCCGCTGATGCAGAGCGCCGGTTACACTCCCGGCCCACTTCAGCGTGACCAGCCGCCGCTGGCCGATGCGCCGCTCGCGCATGGCCAGGCCCGCCTGCTTAAGCCGCCGGTCGGGGGTATCTAAGTAGCGGTCGCGCTGCTGGTGCTTACCTTCGGGCAGCAGCTCAAAGCCTGCTAGCGCTAGGTCGTGCTTGAGCACCCACGGATCGGGGAGCTGGCTGGCATCTAGCGAGAACTTAACCTCACGCTCGAGCTTCATGGCACCTCGGGGCTGATAATCCCCCACCAGTACCAGTTCTCGCCCTCTAAGCGCGAGAGCAGCGCCTGACCTGCGTGGATGGCATGGCTTAGCGCGGCGTCACGGCTGTGTAGCATTAAGAGGGAGCCGGCGTCGCTATAGAAGCAGCGGCGCTCGGCTAGGGGCCGCCGCAGACGGGGCTCGAGCCGGCCTAAGAGCGCCGCGGTGCCGCCTGCCTGGGCCTGGGCGAAAAGGTGATCGAGAACCTGCTCCATGCGATTCTTGGCTGCCGCTAAGTGCATAACGCGCGAGACGCCGCCCGGTTGCAGGTAGTAAACATACCAGCCTAGTACCCGCCCGCCTTCCATCACGATGGCGGTCTGTAGCTCACCCTGGCTACGAATAGCGCCCATCTCGGCCCACAGCCAGGCGAGGTAAGCCGCGTCGTAGTCAGGAGCGAGCTGATAGCTCTGCTGGGCTACCGGCAACAGGCTGACCAACCGCTCAGGGGTCAGCGGCTCACTGCTGAGCGTGCTAGCCGGAGGTGCCAGACCGAGCCGCTTAGCGCGGGCCAGCAGCCGATCAAACGGTTGGCTGATACTCTTTAGCCGGCGCAGGCTAGGGCGTTTGGCAGCCTCTAGCGCCAGCGTCAGCGGCCTAAAGACCTTGATCCAACGCAGGCTTTGCAGGTGCGCGATCTCGCCACCCAAAGCCTCCCAGATGCGCTCGAACTTGGGGTGCCCGCCATCGCTGATGGTGATCTCCTGTGGCCCGCTCAGGTACTTGCGCAGCAAAAAGCTGGCGATCGTGGTAGGGGCTAGCGCCTCGTCGACCAAGGGCGGCATCACGCAGGCCAGGCGCAGCGGCCGGTCGTGATAGCGAAAGCGGCTCACCGTGGAGCCGATGACCCCTAACAGCCGCCCCGCCTCATCTTCGGCAACTAGCGAAGGGATCTCCGGGTCGAACCAGGGGCGCTCGAGATAGAGCCGCCTGACGTAGTCGATCAGCCCCGGCGCCGGCGTGCGTGTCTTACCGCGGAACCAGTACTGCCACAGGCTGGCTACACCGGCGACATCCTCGGCGCGTAGGGGCCGGATGTTCATGGCAAGGAAGCGCTTACCTCCGGCACCGCCTCAATGAGCAGGGGCGCAAGGTGCAAGTAGCGCGTGGCGCGGCGCTTGCTCTCGATATCGCGATAGACCCGCGTTACCTGCTCGGCGCTAAGGTTAAGGGCCGGGGCCGCCTCCTCAGGGCGGTAGCCGTGGTTGAAGGCGTACAGGCAGAGGTCCATCTGGTGGTAGGGGAGCGAGAAGTAGAACTCCTCTTGGCTCTGCGGCAGGGCGTAGGTGTCGGTGGTAGGCGGGCGTGAGCGGATCTCGGTGGGCAGCTCCAGGTACTCGGCCAACTGGTAGACCTGGCTCTTGTAGAGGTGGGCGATCGGTTTGATATCGGC
>JAGXSJ010000039.1 GCA_018333895.1 Truepera sp. | reverse complement strand
ACCGGCGGCTCGGTGCGCCAACCGGCCAGCTTTTGCGGCGTGTTGGGCTTTAAGCCCACCTACGGGCGGCTCTCGCGCTACGGTGTGATCGCCTTTGCCAGTTCGCTCGAGCAGGTCGGGGTGCTGGCCCAGAGCAGCCAGGATGTGGCGCTGGCCATGGCGGTGATGGCCGGAGCTGACCCGCTGGATGCCACCACGCTAGCCCAGGACCCTTCCGAGTTTAACGCCCAAGCCGAAGCCAAACCCAGCCTGGCGGGGCTGCGAGTCGGGGTCGTCACCGAACTGTCCACCGCGGGCAACAGCCCGGGGGTGCTCGCGGCGCTAGCGCGCGTTAAGACCAGGCTAAGCGAACTAGGCGCGGAGCTTGGCGAGGTGTCGCTGCCGAGTGCCCCCTACGGCATTGCAGCCTACTACCTGGTGGCTACTGCGGAAGCCGGCAGCAACCTGGCCCGCTTCGACGGGATGCTCTACAGCGCTCGGGTAGGGGAGAACGCGCTAGGGCAGGCCGCGGTCATGCAGCGCTCGCGCGGGGCGGGCTTTGGCGCCGAGGTGCGGCGGCGCATCTTGATGGGCACCTACGCCCTCTCAGCCGGTTATTACGACGCTTACTACGGTAAGGCGCTTAAGGTCAGGCGACTGATCGCCGATGAGCTTAACCAGGCCTTTACCCGCTTTGATGTGCTGCTCACCCCGACCTCGCCCACCCCCGCCTATCCGCTGGGAGCCAAGCTCATCGACCCGCTGGCGATGTATCTTGATGACCTCAATACCGTGCTGGCGAACTTGGCGGGCCTGCCCGCGCTGAGCCTGCCGGCCGGGCTGGCCGAGGACGGCCTGCCCTGCGGCGTGCAGTTGTTGGCACCGGCACTTAAGGACACGCGGCTGCTAGCGGTGGCGCGGGGGCTCGAGCGCGCTATGGGAGCCCTGACCCCGCCCCACCGCTGACTGTGTTGACAGCCGCCACCACCGCCGCTGCTCGGTCAGATCGCCTTTACATCGCTGCGCGATTTCAACCAGGAGATCTACGTCATGAACCCCGATGGGACCAACCCGTGCAACCTCACCGACACTGCTGGGGGCGTGCATCCTGCCTGGTTGCCGGTGGGGCGCTGAGGGTAGCAGGGTCTCTACGCCAGGAGATCTTTTCTCGGTAGGCCTTTGCCTACCTCCCACTACTGCTAGAGCTTACAGCACGCCCGCAGCGCCGTAAGCTCCGCAGCCGGCAGGGGCTGGAGAAGCGGGTTTACCTCGAGGTCACAGCCACCCGGCAGAGTCTACAATGCTAGATGCTCGCGAATTCTGCGATCAAGCTCGCCCAATAACTCGGCGCTTAGCCGTCCTACAGGGCGCACGATACGGTCTTTGCGGATGTGCCCAATCAGTTCCACCTGGGCTTTGGAATCTTTGGGCAAGCCGGTCTGCGTATAGGGTAGGAGCAGTTGCATGGGGTAGATATTGTCCAAACCCTGACTGGTAATGGGAATCACCGTGACTAGTGGTGCGTAGTAATTGGCAAAATTGTTGGTCACAACCACTGCGGGGCGTTTAAAACTCACCTCGGCTTGGCCCCGTTCACCAAAATCCACCAAGACGATCTGCCCCCGCTCGAGGGTTGCTGACTCAGATGCAGGTTGTTTCACCAGTCCTCCTCGGAACTGGGCTCCAGACCATCCCGCGACGGCTTCTGCGCCAAGGGATCAGGTTTGCGCCGGTACTCGCTGCTCAGGGCCTTGTACCCCTCGATCAACTCCTGTTCGCGTAGAGTCTGAATAGCTTTGATGATCACCTCGGTTCGGGTGAGGCCGTGCTGCTTTTGATACTGCTCGAGGTAGGCCAGCAGATAGCCGGGTAGCCGCAGATTTACGTTTTGCGTTGCATTCTGCATTGCGGTATTGTAACACAACTACTGGTTCAAATAGCTGACTCTCCAGGTGTCTAAGGGCACGCGGAGAGTGATGTTCGACTATACTAGCAGTGTGCTAGCACGTCGGGACATCCTGGTTCATGCTCGTTCCCTCTTGCTTCCACCTCCGCCAAGGTCGATGTGCTGCTGTCTTGGAACTTCAAGCACATCGTGAACTTAAGGCGCATCAAGGGCTTCAACGGGGTGAATCTCATGCGTGGATACAGCACCCTGGAGATCAGAAGAAGGCTCCGCCCAACCATTCCGAAGGAGGTGATTGGCAGTGGCAACTAAGGCAGCGAAAACTTATGACGCGGTTGCCGAGGTCCGCCAGGTGCGGGATCGCTTAGCCTTGGAGATGGCCAGCATGACCCCGGAGGAGAAGATCGCGTTCATCCGAAGGGAGGCCGAGGAAGCCAGACAGGAGCGTGCCGAGCGGCGCCGCCAGCGTCGGCGCTGACAACCTAAAGGGTTGTGGGAAGTGGGGAGCGGGTTAAGGGGCAGCCTACAACCCACATCCCACATCCCATTGCCCTTGGTATGTGATAGCATCTTACGGCTTGTTTTCATGCAAGCCTTACCACCTAGCTAACCTCAAGCGCTATGCTAAAAGG
This sequence comes from Truepera sp., assembly GCA_018333895.1. Classification (GTDB taxonomy): domain Bacteria; phylum Deinococcota; class Deinococci; order Deinococcales; family Trueperaceae; genus JAGXSJ01. Next base: position 22,307 of record JAGXSJ010000039.1, on the reverse strand, counting down.
AGTGAACCGTGAAACGCACCTACCAACCGAATCGGCGCAAGCGCGCCAAGACGCACGGCTTTCGCGCCCGCATGAAAACGGCGGCGGGCCGCAATGTGATCAAGCGCCGCCGCGCCAAGGGCCGCAGCCGCCTCTCTGTCTCCGACGCTTAAGCCCTGGCCTGCGCTCCCTTAGGGGTGATGCCGCCTTCCAGCGCTTGCGCCGGGGGCGGACGGGCCACGCTGCTACAGTAGGGGTTCGTTGGTTGCCCGGTCGCGAAGAGGGGGTACGGGTAGGTATTGTGGTCAGCAAGAAAGTGGGTAAGGCTGTGCTCAGAAACCGGGTTAGGCGGCGCCTGCGCGAGGCATTGCGCGCCTTGCTGAGCGGACCGGAGTGGTCTAGAACGGCGGCCGAGTTGTTAGTGGTGGCCAAACCCGAAGCGGCCCAGGCTGACTACCAACAGCTAGCCAGGGATTTGCGCGGGGCGCTTAAGAAAGGAAAGCTATTATGAAGCTCTCGCTGGGGCAACGCCTGCTGCTGGCCCCGCTACGGTTTTATCGGCGCGTGCTGTCGCCACTTAAGCCGCAGCCAACCTGCCGCTTTTATCCGACTTGCAGCGCTTACGCTGCGGAGGCGGTCAGTCAGCGCGGCGCGCTTCTTGGCTTAGGGTTAGCCGTGTGGCGGCTGCTTAAGTGTCACCCCTTCCACCCTGGCGGCTTCGACCCCGTTCCGCCCAGACGGGCGCACCCCCAAGCTAGACCTCTGCTGGAGGAATCTTGATTCGTATACTGTTGATAAGTCTGGTGCTCCTAAGCTCGCTGGCTTGGGCGCGAGTTGAGTTTGAAATTACCCCCTTTAGCGTACAGGATTTCCGCGATGCGCAGCGTCTGGCTGAGCTGTGCGCACAGGATGCCGCCTCGTTCTGGTGCCTTCAGCAGGGTGCCGAGCTAACGCTGCTCACCACCAAGGGCTATGACGCCGTGTTCAATGCCGCCGGCGAGGTGGTGGCGCTATTTGCCAAAGGCTTGCAGCGCGGGCAGGACTTTGGGGGTAACTATAACCTAGACGCTAATGAGAACCTGATCCCGATGCGAGCTGCGCTACCAGGCTTAGCGCTGCTAATCAACGAGGAATATCTAGTTCCGGAGCAGGCTACTGGAGCTTGGCAGCGACTTGACGAGAATACCTACCGAGGTGTCTTCAGCTACCGGCTCGGTGACTATCTGGTTGAGCGCGAAGTGCGGGTCTACGCCAACCGTATTGCCATGGACCTGTCGCTTACTGTGAGCTATCAAGGCGAGGAGCCGCGGGAGGCGCCGGTGCAGTTGGCCGTAGCCGTGCCGGGCATTGCGCGGGAAGCTGCGCCGGTTATCAAGATCGGCCAAGCCGGCTTTTTTAGCCTCAATCCGCTGCCGCAGCCGGTTGCTAACCCGGACTACATTTCATTGCAGAGCAACGACCGCAACACCGGTTACGCGCTGATCTTGCGTCCGGCGCTCGGCTTGGGCGGTGAGCTGGCAGCGCTGTCGCTCCCGCCGGCGCGCATCGCCATGATCCGCACGCTGCCACCGGAGGCGGAGGCGGCCCGCTTTGAATTGCAGTTCTACGGTGGCCCTAACGAGCTGATCCGTTTCCATCAAGAGGGCCTCCTGGCCTTAAACGGGCTGTTTCGGCCCAACTTGATGGGCCAGCTCTCGCTTGGCATCGTCTGGGTATTAGAGGCCATCTATCGGGTGGTGGGCGGTTGGGGGCTGTCCATTATTGTGCTAACGCTGCTCTTTCGTGTGCTGGTCTGGCCGCTGATTACTGTCCAGACCAGGTCGATGGTGGGGATGCAGCAGTTGCAGCCCAAGCTCCAAGCGCTGCAGAAGAAATACAAGGACAATCGCGAAAAGCTCACCCAGGAGACAATGAAACTCTATCAAGAGGCCGGGGTTAATCCGGCTGCCGGCTGTCTGCCGATCTTTTTGCAGATGCCGATTTTCATCATCCTGTGGCGCGTCTTTACCAACTTTGAATTCGGCGAGGGCTTCCTGTGGATCCCTGACCTAGGGCTGCCCGATCCGTTTTTTATTCTGCCGATACTTTATGTTGGGGTGATGGTGGGCCAAGCCTACATCATGGCCAAGGATAATCCCCAATCGTTCCGGATGCAGCTGATGATTAGCCTGGTGTTCGTTTTCTTCATCTTCGCATTTCCGGCGGGCGTTACGTTATACTGGGTTGTTTCGATGCTGGTGCAGGTTGGCCAACACTATCTCATTCAACGTAGCGTAGCGGCACAGGCAGCCGCTACCTGAGGGATGTTATGGCTGATAAGGACTTAGACGCTTACCTCGCAAATCTTGGTATCAACACTGCCGAAAGAGAGGTCTTTAGCGCTCCCGAGGTGGCCACCGAGCCGGTGGTCGAAGAGGGGCGGCTGGCGCTGGTAGTAACAGGCTCAGCCATTGAGCGCTGCGAGACCTTTCTGGTCAACCTGCTGCTCCATATCGACCCGGCCTATGCGGTGGAGGTCGAGGCTGTGGAAGGCGACATCCAAGCTAGCATCTACGGTGGTGACCCCGGCAAAATTATCGGTCGGGGTGGGCGCACCTTGGCGGCTTTGGAGTACCTCACCAACGCGGTGGTGAACTTAGAAGGCGAGTACCGTGGCCGGATAACTGTCGATGTGGGCGGCTACAAGGCTCGCCGCGATGAGCGCCTGCGCAAGATTGCCCGGCAGGCGGCGGCGCGCGCGCGCAAGACCGGTTTTGCGGTCGAGCTTGACCCCATGAGCGCGGCGGAGCGGCGGATCATTCACGTCACCCTGGCCGACGACCCGCATGTGATCAGCGAGTCTGATGGTGAGGGGCGCAGCCGCCGCGTGGTGGTTAAGCCCGCGTAATGCTGCTTGCTGAGATCCGCCACGCCTGCGCCGAGGTGGCCCGGCGCGCCCGCTTGGTGCGGCTTAACGAGGAGCGTTTGGCAGATTACGCCCGGGCGTTGCCGCTAGAGCGCTTGCAGCCTAGCTACGACACCCGCCATCACTATCTGGGTTCGCCCGAGGCGACGGTTGCTTATATCCTCACCCTCGACGCTGTCAACTTTGGCTCGGGCTACTTTCCACAGCTTCACAAGCGCCCCGGCCTGTCGGGGTACTTTACCGTCGCGGTGTCGCTCAAAGAGGCTTTCGAGCAGGACGGCCCGCTCTCAGCCGAGGCGCTGCGCGACTTAAGCGTTGAGCGCTGCGCCACGATGTTCGGCCAAACTCATACGGCTGGGCTGCCGCTGATGCGCCTCTTTAGCCAGGCGCTAAACGACCTGGGGAGCTACTTGCTTAAGCGCTTCGGTGGCAGCTTCACAGCCCTGGTTGACGCCGCCGAACACTCCGCCGAGCGGTTGGTAAAACTGCTCTTGCCGATGCCCTACTTTCAAGACGTCAGCGACTATCAAGGGCTGCGCGTCCCCTTTTACAAGCGGGCGCAGATTGCCGCTTCTGACCTGGCGCTGGCGTTTGGTGGGCAGGGCTATGGGCGCTTTGACGATCTGGCCGCGCTCACCATCTTTGCTGATAACCTGGTGCCGCACGTGCTGCGCGTAGATGGCCTGCTTACCTACGACGAGGAGTTGGCGACTCGGATCGCACGTGGTGAGCTGCTCGAGGCCGGTTCGCTACCGGAGATCGAGATCCGCGCGGTAGCCGTCCACGCCGTCGAGAGGTTGGTGGCGGTGTTGCGTGAAGGCGGCTCTGCGGTCACGGCTCAGCAGCTCGATATCCTGCTCTGGAACCGGGGCCAGGAGGCGCGCTATAAGGCGCTGCCGCGCCACCGGACGCGCACCGTCTTTTACTGAGGTTGCCCCGCCGGCGGTGGGTGTGCTACGCTGTTACGGCTGCTTCGCGCAGCAAGGAGGACTATGGCTCGCAACAGGTCGGCGATGAAGCATCATCGCCAGTCGGAACAGAAACGCCTGGTCAATCGCTCACGCAAGAGCGCGATCCGCACCTTTACCAAAAAGGCAGTGGCGGCGGCAGAGTCAGGCGACGGGGCTTCCGAGCCGCAGGCGAGAACGCTTGCGTCTAGGTACCAGCGTGTGGCCGTCAGCTTGATAGATAAAGCCGCCGGTTCGGCCATACACAAACGCACCGCGGCCCGCAAGAAGTCGCGCTTGGCCAAGCGGCTGAATAAGGCTACAGCGGTCCAGGCGTAAGCCCCCAGACCTACGGTAACGCGGTAGCTGAGCTGCTCGATCCGTGGCAATGCGTGCTGGTCCTTAAAGTCATTCTCGCTTCGCTCGGATGAGCATGTAATAGTTGACCACCAGCTCGAGCGCGTCTTCCTGCGGCGGCTAGACGACGGCAGCTTCTGTTTGGGCCCGGTGCTCCTCAAGTTCGGCACCCTCTATCAGCAGTTGCTCGAGCTGACACACGCGCTCGGTGGTGACACGCGACTACTCAAAGAGGCGCCCTCGAAACACCAGCAAGCTGTGCGTTAGCCTGTCGGCAGCAGACAGGTCTCCCTTGATGAATTTGACCACCGAGGTCTACGGAGTACGGCTGGCGCATCAGGCTCGAAAAGGGTTCACGATACGCAATCCGTCAAGCTCCTGAGTATGTTGCATGTCTTCGCTGTAGAGGATCGAGGTGCCGCTTGAAAGCGCGCACTCGATAATGAGTGCATCCCAAAACGACACCATCTCCCGCCCGCTCCGTTGCGCTGCAAGCAAGATCAACGTCGGCGTCACCTGGACCACACTGAACGCCATCAGGTGACGGAGCGCCTCGAGCCCTGCCGCAGCAGGCAAAGGCTGCGAGAGCTTGCGGGTGACGCTCACGAAGAATTCCTGGAGCACTTGCGTGCTGAGGACCAAGGTACCTCCGCGAGCATGCTCGTCGATCAAGGCTCGAGCGCGCTGCTGCTTGGCCGGTGCAGCAGCATCGAACAAGTACACCAAGATGTTGGTGTCAAGAAAGCTACGCACACCTAACGCTCGTAGAGCTCTTCTCGAGGCCAGCGAGGCCCCTCGTGCCGCGAGGCCGCTTCATGCGACAAACGCAAGATCGCCTGCGCTGCTTCCTGCTGCTCCTGATTCATTCCTGCATAGCGCGCTAGGTAGTCACGCAGCACCGCATTGACCGATGTCCCCTCCAGCAGCGCCCGCAAGCGAGCCCGCTGCAAGAGCTCCTCATCCACCGAAATCGTCAGGTTCGCCATGTATAGTGCACCTCGTGCTCCGCGAGATCAGTGTAGCACGGCCCGATGCAAGAGCTCTAAGTTCTGGCGCGTAGCTATTGGGACAATCCTACAAGTCACGAGCCACAAAGTGGCTCAAGCAGGAACTTCATGACCCCTCAGGCAAGATCTCTCGAATGTGGGTTTCAAGCGCTTATCCGACAAGAGCGAACTCCTCGGCGCCCCGCTGACATTGCCAAGAAAATCAAATCTAACTTGGGCTGTCACTCCGCAAGGAGTGCGCCGAAGCGGGTGTAGGCCTGTTGCCAGGCGTCATTGCTCTGGGGCCGGTAGGCGCGGCGCTTGACCGAGGCCGCAATAGCCCGGCGGCCGCTGGCGACATCGCGCAAGTGGCCGCTGGCGACCGCTTGCAGCAGGAGATTGCCGAGCGCGGTGGCCTCTATCGGACCGGCCACCACGGTGCGGCCGCAGGCGTCAGCGGTGAACTGGTTGAGGAGCGCGTTCCGGCTGCCGCCGCCGACGACGCGAACGGTTGTTATGCGCCGATCCGTCAACAGCTCGAGCGCCTCAACGACCCAGCGGTAGCGCAGCGCCAAGCTCTCAAGGCAACAGCGCACGACCGCCCCGACCATGTCGGGCTCAGGTTGCCCGGTCCGCCGACAGTAGGCGCGAATCCGCTCGGGCATCTCTCCCGGCGCCAGGAACTCGGGAGCATCAGGGTCGATCAAGCTCCGAAACGCCTCGCTTTCGGACGCTAGCGCCAACAGCTGGGGCCAGGTGTAGTTAGCGCCTTCGCGTTGCCACTGGCGGCGACTCTCTTGCAGCAGCCAGAGGCCGGAAACGTTCTTGAGAAGCCGAATCGTGCTGCCGACTCCGCCTTCGTTGGTAAAGTTCAGCTCTCGCGCCCGCTGGCTCAACACCGGTGTGGCCACCTCCACACCGACCAAGCTCCAGGTGCCGCTGCTAATAAAGGCGCTGGCCTCGTCCAATTCGGGCACGGCAGCAACAGCGCTAGCGGTGTCGTGGCAGCCGACCGTCATCACCGGCACCGGCCCAAGCCCCATCTCGCTAGCAACCTCCGCTCGCACCGGCCCGATCACCTCGCCCGGTCCCTTGAGTGGTGGCAGGATGGCCGAGGGGAGGCCGAGGCGCTCCAGCAGCTCGACGGCCCAGCTCCCTCCGGCGTGTAGCAGCTGACTGGTTGAGGCGATGGTGTACTCGCCGACCTTCTCGCCGGTGAGCCAGTAGTGAAAGAGGTCGGGCATCATCAGCAGAGTCTCGGCACATCCCAGCTGTGGATCATCGGCCTCGACCAGGCTGTAGAGCTGATAGAGGGTGTTGATCGGCATGATCTGCAAACCGGTCACGGCGTAGAGCGCTTCTGGCGATACCTGCGCCAAGACCCGCTCCGGCACGCCGTCAGTGCGGGCGTCCCGGTAATGATGCGGATTGCCGAGCAGCTGCCCGCGCCGGTCCAAGAGCGCAAAATCGACGCCCCAGGTATCGACGCTAATACCGTTTAACAGCTCCCCCTCCGCCAAACGGCAGCGACCCAAGCCGCCTTTGATCTCCGCCCAGAGCCTCAGCACATCCCAGTGCAGGTGGCCGAGCACCGTTACCGGCAGGTTGTCGAAGCGGTGCAGCTCAGCCAGCTTAAAGCGCGTGCCGTCAAAGCGGCCGTGGAGCACGCGACCGCCGGAGGCGCCCAGATCGACGGCCAGAAAGTTGCCGACCTCACCCATCGGCCCCGCCCTCCCGCACCAGCTCGCGGCGCCGGTGTTGCTCATCCAGCCGACGGTCGATCCGCTCGACATCTGCGGTAGGCAGATAGCTGGGCCCGCCGAGCGCATAGCTCCCCCACAGGATGCGCGCCCACTTGTCGGTCATCAGCAGGATGTTCATGACCTCTGTGGCGCTGTTGCCGAGGGCAGTGACGCCGTGATTTTCCAGCAGCAGGAGTTTGGGCGGCTCGCCATAAACGCCTTGGTAGCGCTGGAGTTCGGCGCGGATCGCCTTGGCCAGAGCGAAACCGGGATCGACGTAAGGGACAACGGCGGGCGCCTTGCCGCAGACGACCACGGCATCGGGGAATAGGTGCCCCAGAAACGGCCTGGCGCCGAGCCGACTGCACAGGATCCGGTTGGCCGATAGCGGATGCGCGTGGCCGACCCAGCGGGCGCCACCCTCGCTGAGGCAAACGGCGTGAAAGAAGGTCTCGACCGAGGGCTTTTTATGAGCCTTGTCGACCCGCGCGGCCAGCAGTGCCGCTTCGATCTTCTGTTCGTCTAAATGGTCGTGCATAAGCAATTCTAAGACCGGCTCGAGGCGCACGCGGCTCACCCCGGCCTCGTCGAGCGTGGCCAGGCTGCTGCCGGAAGCCTTGATCCAAAAGGTGCCATCATGGCAACTGGCGCTGACGTTTCCCTCACCCAAGAGGGCGAGCTGTCGCGCCTCCTGGCCCAGCTCGCGCGCTAGCCTGAGCAGCTCCTGTCGGATGTCGTTAAGCGCGGTCATCACACAACCTCTTGTTTTCCATAAGCACCTCCTTTGCCCGACCGCGTTGCCAAACTATAAGTTTTTGCTTTGTCGGCCTGACCGAGCTGACGCGGACTGGTGCCCACGCCGTTCCTTGAACCGCTCAAGATAGATTAGCAACAGCATGGCAAACAGGGCGGCCAGACCGTGCAGACTGATCCAGGTGCGGGCTGAGGGCTCCCAGGGAAGGTTGATGGCGAACAGGGGTTGATACGAGACCAACCAGACAAAAAGTTGAGGCACAATGTAAAGCAGCGGCGAGATCAAAATAGCCGGGTAGCGCCAGGCGTACTCCAGCCCGGCCATGGCTAGCAGCCCCGAGCTGAGAATCAGCGGCAGCATCACCAACCAGTCCGGGTCGCCGGTCAGCAGCCCGGCTGGTGGGACCAGCAGGGCTACCAGATAGGCCAGGGTGATGCCGCCCCAGCTAAAGGCGGCGTAGCTTAAGAGCAAGATGCCGAGGCTGCGCAGCAGCATGGGTAGCGGCGACACTACCAGCACCAGCGCCAACAGCACCAGAAACAGGCTGATGATGACGCGCTGAAAGTCGCTGGGGCGGGTCATGCTACCTCTTTAACCGGGAGGCGGGCAGCGATCTCGCTAATGCCCCGCAGATAATAGCCAGTTGCTGAAGTAGGATGCAGGGCTAAATGTTCGGGCGTGCCTTCGGCTACCAGGTTGCCGCCGCGCACGCCGCCATCCGGCCCCAAGTCGATGATCCAGTCGGCGGTTTTGATGACGTCTAGATTGTGTTCTATCACCACTAAGGTGTTCCCCCCTTCGACCAGCCGCTGCAGCACCCCTAACAGCTTGCGCACATCATCAAAGTGCAGGCCGGTGGTCGGTTCGTCCAGGATGTAGAGCGTCTTACCGGTGGCACGCTTGCCTAGTTCGGCGGCCAGCTTGACGCGCTGCGCCTCGCCGCCGGAGAGCGTCGGGCTGGGTTGGCCGATCTTGAGGTAGCCGAGGCCGACGTCACACATCAGCTGGAGCTTGCGGGCGATAGTTGGGATGTTCTCAAAAAACTCTAGCCCTTCGGCCACGGTCATATCTAACACATCGGCAATCGACCGGTTGCGGATTTTAACCTCCAGCGTCTCGCGGTTATAGCGCGCCCCTTTACAGACCTCGCAGGGGACGTAGATATCCGGCAAGAAGTACATCGCGACCTTGACCGTGCCGTCGCCCTTGCAGGCTTCGCAGCGCCCCCCTTTGACATTGAAGCTGAAGCGGCCCGGCTGGTAGCCGCGTTTGCGCGACTCGGGGGCGCGGGTATAGAGATCACGGATGTCGGTGAAGATGCCGGTGTAGGTGGCGGGGTTGCTGCGCGGCGTCCGGCCGATAGGGCTCTGGTCGATCTCAATGACCTTGTCGATATGCTCAACCCCCTCGATCCGGGTGTGCAGGCCGGGGGTCTCCTTAGCCCGGTAGAGCTGCTTAGCTAGCGCCGCGTGCAGGATGCGGTGGACCAGTGTGGACTTGCCGCTGCCTGAAGCGCCGGTGATGCAGGTCATGAGCCCAAGTGGAATGGCTACGTCGAGGTTTTTTAAGTTATGCTCGCGCGCCCCGATGATGCGCAGGGCTTTGCCGTTGCCGTCGCGGCGCTTGGCCGGCATCTCGATCCGCTTCTCGCCGCGCAAGTAGGCGGCGGTCAGCGAGTGGGGGTGATAGAGGAGCTCTTGCGGTGGAGCTGCTGCCACTACCTGGCCGCCGTGGACGCCGGCCCCCGGACCGAGATCGACGATAAAGTCGCTGGCGCGCATGGTTTCAGCATCGTGCTCGACCACGATTAGGGTGTTGCCCAGGTCGCGCAGGCTTAGCAGAGTGTTTAGGAGGCGGTGGTTGTCGCGGGGGTGGAGGCCGATGGAAGGCTCATCGAGCACGTAGAGCACGCCGGTTAAGCCGGAGCCGACCTGTGTCGCTAGGCGGATGCGCTGCGCTTCGCCGCCAGATAAGGTATTGGCGCTGCGATCAAGCGTCAGATAATCAAGCCCCACGTTCTCCAAGAAGCCCAGGCGCGCCCCGACTTCACGCAGAATGGGCCGCGCTACCGTGGCGGCGGGTTCGGGCAACGCCAGCGCTGCGAAGAAGGCTCTGGCCTCTAGTACGGTTAAGCTGGAGAGCTCGGCGATGTTTTTGCCTGCCACCTTGACCGACAGCACCTCAGGCTTGTAGCGCGTCCCTTGGCACTGCGTACAAGGGACCAGGGACATAAAGGCCTCGATCTTCTCGCGGGCGTAGTCGGAGCTGGCCTCTTTAAAGCGGCGCTCGAGGTTGGGAATAACCCCTTCAAACTCAGCGGTAAAGCGCAAGGTCTCTCGGCCTTCGCGGCGGTAGATGACCTCAAAAGCCTGGTTGCTACCGTACAATACGGCCTGCTGCGCTTCTGTTGGAAGGTCTTGCCACGGCGCTTTGAGATCGAAATCGAGATGCTCGGCCAGTGCGCGCAGGCGGTCCCAGTAGAAAACCTTATGACCGTCGTTGCGGCTGTGACTCCAGGGCAGAATCGCCCCTTGGTTAATGGCCAGTGTCGGGTCGGGTACGATCAAGGCCGGGTCGAACTGCTGCTTGAAGCCCAGGCCGGTGCAGGCGGTGCAGGCGCCGTAAGGATTGTTAAACGAGAAGGCGCGAGGCTCGAGCTCCTCTAGTGCGGTGCCGTGCTCGGGGCAGGCTAAGCGTTCGCTGTAAAGCTCGTCTACCTGGTCGTCAGGAAGCCAGACCCGTACCAGGCCGTCGCCCCGGTTAAGGGCCAGCTCGACCGATTCGGCCAGGCGTGCGCGGTCGGTTTCGGTAAGGGTAAGGCGGTCTACTACCACCTCGATATCGTGTTTTTCGTAGCGCTCTAGGCTGAGCTTGAGCGCCTCTTCCAGGGTCAGCACCGTGCCGTCGACCCGAACCCGAGCGAAGCCCTCTTTCTTGAGCCCCTCGAGCAGCTTCTTATATTCGCCCTTGCGCCCGCGTACTAGCGGCGCCAGGATCATGGCGCGATGGCCGGGGTGGCGCGCTAGTACCCGCGCCACGATCTCCGAAGCCGACTGCTTTTCGATGACCCGGTCGCACACCGGGCAGTGCGGGGTGCCGACGCGGGCGAACAGTAGCCGCAGGTAGTCGTGGATTTCGGTAACGGTGCCAACCGTTGAGCGCGGGTTGTGGCTGGTGGTTTTCTGGTCGATAGAAATCGCCGGGCTCAAGCCTTCGATGGAGTCAACATCAGGCTTGTCCATCAGCCCCAAAAACTGCCGTGCGTAGGCCGAGAGGCTCTCGACGTAGCGGCGCTGCCCCTCGGCGTAGATGGTGTCAAAGGCTAGCGTGGACTTGCCGGAGCCAGAGACGCCGGTAAAGACGATGAACTGGTTGCGGGGGAGTGCCAAGTCGAGGTTCTTGAGGTTATGCTCACGGGCGCCGCGGATGAGGATGTGTTGCAAGGTCCCTCCCTAGCGAGGTGGCGAATCGGGTGCGCTACCCAAAACGGTCAAGTATACCAGAGCGGTCCGGGATAGGGGGTTAGCGCAAGATCACTAGCGTCACAAAGTAGTAGGTCAGCGGCACGGCAAACAGGGCTGAGTCGATCCGATCTAGCGCCCCGCCGTGGCCAGGTAGGAATATGCCCGAGTCCTTGACCCCGGCCCAGCGCTTGAGCAGGCTCTCGAACAGGTCGCCAAGCTGCGCGGCGCTAGCTACCAGGATGCTGAACAGGATGCCGTCATAAAGGTTGATGCCAAACCCCAGCCAGCGCTCGAGCCCCACGCTGGCTAAGGAGACGATCACAATCGCCAGCCCCAGGCCGCCAAAAGCTCCCTCTAGGGTCTTGTTGGGGCTGATGGTGGGCGCTAGTTGGCGTTTGCCGAAGATAGTCCCGATGATATAAGCCCCGGAGTCGTTAGCAATGATGGCCAAGGCCGGCAAGGCAAGATAGTAAAACCCCAGCACGCCGTCGGGGGTGTAGCGCAGCGTAATGGCGTAGCCGAATAGCCAGGGGATATAGAAATAACCAAATAGCGTATAAACGACGCGGCTGATCGACTCTGCCGTCGGCCTAATTACCTCGAGCGTTAGCAGATAGAGCGCGAATATCACCAACAGCGCTTCGCGCCAGCTTAACCCCTCAAAGGGCGGTGCCATGCCGGGGTAGGTGACCGGCAGCGAGGCGGGCAGGGTGAGGAGGGTAGCGACATAGAGGCTGCGCCGCCTGACCCGGATGCCGCGCAGGCTCAGCATCATGGCGTACTCTAAGAGGGCCAGGAGTGAGAGCAGAAAGTACAGCGGCGCTAGCAGCGGCAGCCCGCTCCACAGCACCAGCAGCAGCGCGATAAAGGCGGCCAGCGCCGAGACGATGCGCTGATAAGGGAAGCGCTTCACGGGCGATAAGTACCCTCTTTACACCTCGAGGATATCCCCCTCTTTCCCTTTGAGGCGGGCGTCGATTAACTGCACGAACTCATCAGTGAGCTTCTGGACTTCGCTTTCGCCCTGCCGCAGCTCATCTTCGCTTAAGAGCCCTTCCTTTTCTAGCTCCTTAAGTTCGTCATTAGCGTCGCGGCGGATGTTGCGCACGGCGACCCGCGCCTCCTCGGCTAAGTGCCGCGCGGTTTTGACCAGCTCGCGGCGGCGCTCATCGTTTAGCATCGGCACCGTGATGAAGATGCTGTCCCCCTTGTTGGTAGGGTTAAAGCCTAAGTCGCTGTCGCGGATGGCCTTTTCGATGGCGCCAACTGCACTCTTGTCGAACGGTGACACGTGAAGCGTGCGCGGGTCGGGGCTGCTGACGGTGGCGAGCTGATTGATGGGCACAGTGGCACCGTAGTAGTTGACCGTCACGCGGTTTAAGATGCCGGGGTTGGCGCGTCCGGTACGGATCATGGCGATATTGTGTTCAAAGGCCTCGAGCGACTTGTGCATCCGCTCCCGTGTCTCTTTGAGGACCGTTTTCATAGCGACCTCCAGATGGGCATCATACCGCACTCGCTGCCGCCTTAACCGATGCGCGTTCCGACGTGCTGGCCGCTTAGCAGGCGCTCGAGGTTACCGGGAGTGAAGATGTCAAAGACGACGATCGGCAGCTCACGGCTCATACACAAGCTGATGGCGGTGGCGTCCATGACCTTCAGCCCTTGGTTTAAGATCTCGAGGTAGCTCAGCGTGTCGTACTTTTGCGCCCGGTGATTGCTGCGCGGATCGTCGCTGTAGACTCCGTCTACCTGGTTTTTGGCCATCAGCACCACGTCGGCCTCAATCTCTAGCGCCCGCAGTGCGGCGGCGGTGTCGGTGGTAAAAAACGGGTTGCCGGTGCCGCCGCCAAAGATCACCACCCGGCCCTTTTCCAGATGGCGCAGTGCGCGGCGGCGGATGTAGGGCTCGGCGATCTCCTGCATAGTGATGGCCGACTGCACCCGGGTATCGACACCTAGCCGCTCGAGCGCGTCTTGCAATACCACCGCGTTCATCACCGTAGCCAGCATCCCCACGTAGTCAGCAGTGGCCGGGTCCATGCCGCCCCCCTGCTTGGCACCGCGCCAGAAGTTGCCGGCCCCCACCACCACCGCTAGCTGAACGCCGCGGCTTTTAGCCGCGGCGATCTCTTGCGCGAGGGCGCGCGTGGCGCCACTGTCCACCCCTACCCCCGCAGCCCCGGCCAAAAACTCGCCGGAGAGCTTCAGCAGCACGCGCTTCACCGCTACTCCCCGATGGCGATGCGTGCGAAGCGGCCTACTTGGATATTCTCCCCGATGGTGGCGATGGCCTCCTTGACTATCTCCTCGATGGTCTTGCTGTCATCTTTAATGAAACGCTGCTCGAGCAGGCACTGCTCTTCGAAGAACTTATTCAGCCGCCCCTCGACAATCTTGGCAATGACCGGTTCAGGCTTGCCTTCCTCCTTGGCCTGCTTAGCCAAAATAGCTCTCTCAGCCTCTAGCGCCTCAGCCGGAACCTCGTCGCGGCTGCGATAGCTGGGGTTGGCCATGGCGACATGCATGGCGATGTTGCGGGCTAGTGTTTGGAACTGCTCGTTGCGGGCCACAAAGTCGGTTTCGCAGTTAAGCTCAAGGAGGGTGGCAATCTTGCCGTTGTGATGGAGGTAGCTCCCTACGAAGCCTTCTTTAGCGGCGCGCTCAGCTTTCTTGGCAGCCTTAGCGATGCCGCGCTCGCGCAGCAGCTGGACGGCTTTTTCCAGGTTGCCACCGGTCTCCTCCAGAGCATTCTTAACATCCATCATACCGGCGCCGGTCATGGTGCGCAGCTTCTTAATGTCTTCCATGCTAATGGCCATAGTTATTCCTCCGACAGTCAGTAGTCAAGTATACGAGTATTCAAGTAGGGGCAAGGCTGTCAGGCTCCAGGGCTCTCAGCCGGTCAGCTAGTCAGAAAGACCTGACCTGCTGAAATACTGACAGGCTTTGATCAGCCCTCTAGCTCAAACTCTTCCCCGGCTGCTTTAGCTGCCATAATAGCCCGCTCGGTAGCCGACATCATCGGTAGCGAAGCGCCTACTGAGGCCGAGTCTGTTTCGGCTAGGGCCTCGCCACCGCCGCGCACTTCGATAATGGCGTCGGACAGGCGGGCGGTGACTAGTTGAATGGAGCGAATAGCGTCGTCGTTGCCGGGGATGATGTAGTCGAGCTGATCCGGATCTGAGTCGGTGTCGGCTAAGGCTACGGCGGGGATGCCGAGCTTGTTGGCCTCCTTGACGGCGATCGCCTCCTTGGTCGGATCGATTACAAACAGCGCGTCAGGCAGGCGGGTCATCTCCCTGATGCCGCCCAAGTAGCGGTTAAGGCGCGCTAATTCCTTGCCCAGGTCGATCTGCTCTTTCTTGGAGAACTTTAAGGTCGTTTCTTCCTCGAACCAACGGCTCAGCTCCTTGAGGCGCTCGACCCGGCCCCGGATAGTCTTAAAGTTAGTCAGCGTCCCGCCCAGCCAACGCTCGTTGATAAAGGGCATGCCGCAGCGCTTAGCTTCGGCGGCCAGGATCTCCTGAGCCTGCTTCTTAGTGCCGACAAACAGGATCGTGCCGCCGCGTGCGGCTACGTCCTGCAAAAACTTAAAGGACTTGTCGGACTCAACTAGCGTCTTTTGCAGATCGATGATGAAGATGCCGTTGCGCTCAGCGAAGATGTAGCGCTTCATCTTCGGATTCCAGCGCCGCACTTCGTGACCGAAGTGAACACCGGCCTCTAGCAGTTGCTTCATGCTTAGGTATGACATATCCCTCCAGAGCGGGACGTTGAGGTGGTATTTGGCACACAGCCCTGCGCCTGGGCGGACATCCCGCTGCCGCCTGGCGACTGGTGAACCCTAAGGTAGGCGGTTAAGCGCCTCGCGCGCGAGGGTGAAGTTCGGATCGATCTCCAGTGCTTGCTGATAGGCCTGTCGCGCCGCGGCGATGTCGCCGGTATTGTTGCGGGCCTCATAAGCCCGCCCTAGCCAATAGAAGGCTTCAGCGCTCTCAGGCGGCAGCAGCGCACCCTTTTGCGCTTCGGTGACGGCTTGGGCGAAGCGCCCTTGAGAGAGATGGACGCGAGCTAGAAAGGTGTAAGCGGGGGGCAAGGAGACCGGATCGATCTCGATGGCGCGCTGGAAGTGCGGAGCGGAGGCCGCGACCTGATTGCAGTCAAAGAGCGCTCGGCCAAGGTTGAAGCTAGCCTCCAACAGCCGCGGATTGAGCGCTACCGCCTGCTGCAGTTCAAAGATGGCGTCATCACAGCGGCCTAGTACAAAGAACAGGCTGCCGAGCTGATTGCGAGCTTCGGCATCGTCAGGCCGGATGGTCAGGGCCCGCCGGAACGAGGTCAGCGCCAGCTCGAGCTGTCCCAGGCTGCGGTAGACCGTACCGAGATTGGTATGGTACTGAGCGACGTTGCTATTTAAGGCGATAGCGCGCTCGAAGGCGACCCTGGCCTCATCAAGTCGCCCGAGAGGGTCAAAGAGGATCACTCCGCGCATGTTGTAAAGGTCAGCATACTGGCTGTTGATCCGCTCGGCACGCTGCAACACTTCTAGCGCCTGCACCGGGCGCTCAGCAAAGGTGATCCGGTCGGTGAAGTACTGCGCCCAGTAGGCTTGAGCTAGCCGCACGTGGGCAGCCATATGGTTGGGAGCAACTTCGATGGCTCGCTGATAGTCCCTGATACCGAGACTGAGCTGGCCCTGGCTGATCAGCGCCCGACCCTGGCCCAAGAGCGCGTCTACATTGCTGGGCTCGCGCTCGAGCGCCAACTGAAAGATGCGCTGAGCCAATAAAAAGTCGCCGCGCGCTAGGTAAAAGTTGCCCTGCGTCAACAGCTCCTCGACGGTGAATTCGCTACCAGCCCTGGGGGTGGCCTGTTGGGCCAAGGCGGCAGGTAATACCAGGAGCAGGCTTAACATCAAGATAGAAAATCGCACTTATGCCTCCGACAACGCGGTTAGCAAACCGCAGCATTCTAGCAGGTGGTGCTTGCCAAGGCAAGCGCCCTTGGTCTCTATCATCATGACCAGTCACCGTGAGAGCGGCGTGTGTCACGCACTAGAACAGGTAATCGCGGGCGGGCAAAAAGGCCTGTTTGAGCTGGAACTTCTCGGCACAGGCTACGCCCGCCTCGCGCCCGAGGGCGGTCCGGACAGCCTTAAACTCTTCCGGCGTATGGTTCCAACCGTAAAACCGCTGATAGAAGGCAAAAGCCTCGCAAGCCAGCCCGATCTCTTGACTAATGTCGACGTGGACCACCGGCCGCTGTACCGCAGCCGACGGGTACTGATAGAAGTGAATCGGCCGCCGGTGCGGAGCTAGGGGCTCGCTCAGATCGTGATTGATGATCTTGGGGATGCGCGCTAGCGTCACGGCGTCAAAGGCGATCCGCGCGGTCATACGGTGGTCGGGGTGGGGGTGGTCATCGCCCCAGGTGATGATAGCGTCAGGCTGAAAGCGCGCATACAGCCGCGCTAGCTGTAACGCCTCGCGGCGCGAGCCGGTCAGCATGGAGTCGCCCATATCAAAAAAGTGATGCTCAGCGCCGATCAGCTTGGCAATAGTGGCGCCGTGCTCCTGACGAATGCGCCGCACCGAGGCTTCGTCCTCAGTAAACTGGCTGGCCAGTTCGCCATGAGTGGTCCATACCAGCAGCACTGCGTCGCCGCGCCTAGCGTGCTTGGCCAAGGTGCCGATGCAGCCGAGCTCGTCATCGGGATGGGCAAAGACAGCAAGAAGTCGCATGGCCGCTATTGTACCGGGACTGGCCGTCAGGGGACTAGCCATCGGCTTCGGTGCCGAGAGGAGCGCAAAAGTCTGGTGAGACAGCCTTAGTTACCAACTCCCGGGGTGTCGGTGCGGGTGTGAACTATTCTACTCGGTGCTAGTGTGGGCTATTCTACACTGAAGCAGCGCAAGGCGTCCCAGTTGGGAGGGTTTAGCATGGGCGAAAGCCAACGGACCCAAGGGTTTGCTATCGTCGTGGTGTTGCTAATCAGCCTAGTGGTCTTGATGAGCATCGTTACCACCGCCTCAGTGACTACCCTCACCACCCGGGTGACCACTGCGGACGAGCGCGTGGCCTACCAGGCGCTGCTGACTGCCGAAAGCGGCATTAATTCGCTCGAGGCGCGCATCAGGAGCTTGCCAACTGCTCGCCAGTATCACGGCCCCTTCAACGACAGCACGCCGCAGCTCAAGACTCAGAGCCTCGCCGCGCTAAATGCTTGGCTTAACGCCCAGGGCTTGGCCACCCTGGAACTGGCGAAGGCCAATCAGGCCACGCTGAGCATCACCGACCTGCGCACCAATCCGACCGAGCGCATTACGGTCCGCTCTACCGGGACGCTCAGCGATCGGGGGGTCAAGCTGGTGCTAGTGGACTTCGTGCGCTTCAGGGAGGCGCGCATCCCGCCGGTGTCGGCGGCGCTGACCTCCTGGCCCGCTATCAAAGTCAGCGGCAACGCCATGATTACCGGCCAGGCCGGCGCGGGAGCAAGCGGCCAGATCAGTAACGTAGCTATGGTGAGGTCGCCCTACACTATTAGGGCCGGCACGCCCGCGCCCTATAGCTTTGTGCTGCAAGTCGATAATGTCGTCCTGATCAGAGTCAGAGGCTACCTGGTGATCGGCGGCCATACCTACCGCGTGACAGCTCGTGAAGAGAACACCTTGCAGCTGACTATGCTCGAGCGCGCCATCGCCAAGCGCACCATCACTGCTGGCAGCCCGGTCCATCTGATTCCCTACGCTACCGCTGTGGAGGTACGGAGCCTAAACGCCACCACCTTCAAGGTCTCCGATACGCTGGGGTTTTTGGTTAATGACGCTATTTCGGTAGGCGCCCGCCGGGCTACAGTGACCGGCATCAATCATCAACGCGAGACCATCTCAGTCAGCTGGGAGGGGGCGCCGCCCACCGACAGTAATCGTATCGCGGAAGGCACGCCCATCACCCGGGCGATTAGCGGTGCCACCTCGCACGGTGCCATCGTTGTCCTCGGCAATGCCACGGTTGATAATCCGCGCCCGCACAACTCAGGGATCAGCAATCCGTTTGCCCTAGACCCTACCCGGACGCTGTTTTACCAGATCTTCAAGCTGACCTATCAGGACTTCACTGCCCGCTATCCCACGGTACCTAGTGGCGGCTTTAACGGCGAAGTCTCTGGAGTCAGGCACCTCAACGGCAATCTCAATCTAACCGGTAATAGCAGCATTTGCGGCCGTGGAGTGCTGGTGGTCAATGGCGACCTGACCATTAACGGTTCGTGCAATGACGGTTTTTACGGCCTCATCTACGTCCGTGGGCAGTACCGCCAGCAGGGGAACTCTACCATTAACGGGGCGGTAGTAGCCGAGGGCCGGAGCGAACTTGGCAACCCCTCTGACGACACAGCGCTAGCAGGCACGGGCCAGGGCGCGGCTAAGCTCGGTTATGACCCGCGGGCGCTGCTAGAGGCTAGCTTGCTCATCGCTCCGACCGAGTTCTCGCTGAGTCAAGGAAGTTGGAGGCAGCGTTGAAACGCAGCGGCTTTACGCTCCTCGAGGGGTTGGTGGTGCTGGCGGTGTTAGGGGTACTGCTGGCCCTCGCTACGCCGAGCTACTTGCGCTGGCGGGCTAACACCGTCACCAACGAGGCGGCGCTGCAATTTGCCCGCGACATCGAGCGCACCCGCACTGAGGCCAAGCGCCGCAACACCCGCATGCGCATCGAGTTGGCGAGTGGCACAGCCGCCCAAGGCTATCTGAGGATCGACCTGGCTAGCGGCGCCCGGACCAGCATCAGCTTGCCGCCGGGGGTGCGGCTCGAGCGCTTGGGCGCGAGTATGGGCGCGACTTTCTCTCCGCCCTACGGCACTACCGACGCACCGCTCAGGAGCTTTGCGATCTTTTGGCAAAACGATGCCTCTATTACTCGGACTATTCGGGTAGTGGGAGTGACCGGCAAGGTAATCGTCCAATGAAGGGACTAACGATAATCGAGGTGCTGATCGCCATGGCTATCCTGGCGGTGCTGGCGGTGGCCACCCTGACCGCCATACCGACCTTCCTGCGTTTGAATCAGGCCACCGCTGAAGATCAGGCGGTAACAGCTCATGCCCGCACCTTCATGGAGACGCTACGCGCACAGTGGCGCGAAGAAGCCGCCTTTACCGCCGAGGTGCTGCCGGTAGTACCGGCGCCGGTGGGCTACCGCTGCGAGGCCGCAGTAAGCGACCCCGATCCGGGTGCTCCCGGTATCCGCAAGCGTGTCGCGCTTACTTGCACACGAGAGGCTGGGGGGAATTACAGCTTTATCGTGGAACTGGGCAGGCCGCGATGAGACGCCAGGGGTTTTCGCTGGTCGAGGTGCTAGTCGCCATCGCGGTGTTGGGGGTGGTGATCGGAGTTCTGATCACCGTTACCGCCAGCACCCTTACCTTTTCGGCTCGAGCTATTAGCGATGCCGAGCGGCTCGCGGAGCTGCGGGATGTGACCGGGTACATGAGCGATAATATCCGGCGGGCGAGGGCGGTTCTTACCGACACCACCGTCAACGGCGCTCGCTGTAACATTGCCGACGGCCTTAGCGCCTGTTTTGCCCTGGTGGTGCCCGTGGAGCGGGAAAGCGACACTATTAACACCTACCTCGTCCTGGCCTATCGGATTCAGCCACGCTCAGAGCTTGGCGCGCTCTACAAGCTAGCCGATGCCTGGGCCGATGCCAACACCTTCGTTATTCAAGAGTATCGGCGGGTCATCTGTGGCCCAAGTAGACCAAGAAAACCGGAGGACCCGCCGCCGCCCTACCCGCCCTGCAGCGGGTCACCAGCGGTGCCGCCTACCCCCTTGCCGACCATCAGCGGTGCGCGGCCCTATCTGGTGTTGGACGGCTTGGCTTTTGATAACTTAACCCAGGCTTTTAGCTATGATCCGGCGAATAGGAAGCTGACCCTTACACTACAGGTCAAGCAGCTTCACCGTGGCGTTGTCCACTTTACGCCGCAGTCGGCGCCGCAAACGCTGCAAGTGGTTAGGCGCAACTAGCCCTGCAGCCGGCTGTAGATGCCCTGCACATCCTTGGCATGAAAGCGGGCGGTCAAGCCGGTCGGTGGCAGGGGCTCCTGATAGAAAAACTCCGGCAGCTCGTCGTCTTGGATGGTAAAACCTGCCCGGCGATTGAACTCGGCCTCGAGTAGCAAGACCTCTTGGCCAAGTGCCTCGCAGTCCTCAGCGCTGAGTGCGGTGCCGTGGGCGTCGTTGATGGCCTCGGCGATAAAGGCCCAATTGACGTTGGTCACTGCGCCGCCGAAGATGCACAGCCCCAGCGAGTCGTTAGCAGCGGCAGCCACCTGCGCCTTGAGGCTGGCTGCCACAAGCTCGTCGAGATTCATCTCGCGGGCGCTGAGGCGCGGGGCGTTGCCGGCGGTGTGATCGGCCCCTTGGGCGCTGACCATCATGGTGATGCCGGTGGCCTCGACCACCCGCGGGTCGTAGGCGCTGATGGCCTGTTTCTTGATGACCGGCACGCGCTTAACGCCGTAATGCTGCCCGACGCGGGCGGTGCCTTGCGCCCAGAGCCTGCCCTGCGCGGTGCCCCGGCCGATCTCTTGCAGGGCGCTGACCAGCCAGTCTCGGTCGCCGAACTTGGCCAGTCCGGCTGCCATCAGCACCGCTAAGGTAGCGCCGGTCTCAATGGTGTCGATGCCCAGGTCGTTGGCGATGAAGTTCAGTGCAGCAAGATCATCGGGGTCGCCGATGCCGCAGTTGGTGCCGAGCAGCCCGATGGTCTCGTATTCGAGCGGCGAGACCACTTCGTTGCCGTGCTGATCCACATAGATGTTGCTGGACTGGATCACGCAGCCGGGCATGCAGGCGTGGCTTTGTCTGCCGCCGCGCGACCTGTTCAGGTCACTGATATAGTCGCCGCCTAGCTTAAAGACCGCGCCGCTATCGGTATCCACGCACTGACCGGCCGAGAAGTTGTTGACCGGCAGTCCGCCCACGCGGTTCTGGTAGTCGGCCATGCCCATGGTGCCGATGGCGTGGTAGAAATTCATTATCAAGGGGTTCTCGCGCAGCAGCTTGGCGTAGCCGCGTAGCTTGCCGGTGAACTTCTGAGGGTCGTGCAGCACCGGGGTCTTATCAAGATCGATGACGATGGCCTTGACGCGCTTGTGCCCCATCACCGCGCCGACCCCGCCGCGCGCGGCTAGCCGCGAGGGCCGCCCGTCGATATCGCTAAAGGCGATGCCGGCCAGCAGCCCCTGATACTCGCCGACGGGGCCGCACAGCGCCAGCGCTACCTTTTTGCCGTAGCGCTGATAGAGCAGCTTGGCGGCCTCCATGTTCCCCTTGCCGAGGTAGGGCGTGGCGTCGTCGAAGCTAAGGCCCTGCTGCGTGAAGTGGATGACTACCCAGTCGGGCGAGCGCTCGTGCAGGGTGAATCCTGCCAGGTGCAGCTGCCCCAGGGCGTAGCCAAAGGTGCCGCCGCCGTTGGCCTCCTTGATACCGCCGGTAAGCGGGCTCTTGCAGCCGACGCTGGTGCGGTTGGCGTTGGAGAAGCTGGTGCCGGCAAACGGCCCGACCGAGAAGATCAGCGGGTTGGCGCTAGACAACGGCTTGACGGTAGCGGCGCCCAAGTCGAGCAGCGTCCTGGCGATATGGTACCGACCGGCCCTGGCGAGGGCTGCGCCCATCAGCTCATGTGCCGTTACTTCGCGCGTGCTCAAGTCAAGGTCCAGGTAGGTCCGCATCTAAGCCTCCTTGGGTTGGGGTGTGCCTAAGAGCGCTCTACTGCGCTATTCTAACAAGTAGAGGCTGTCGGTCTTGACTGCCCTTGAAACTCTTGAATCCGCCATTGATGACCGGCAAAAAGCGTGCTACGCTAACCCTATGGGTACATTGGAGCTGCAACTCCCTCGAGCTCTCCAAGAGGTTCTAAAAGCGCGCGCGACCGCACATGCGCGTTCCATTGAGGATGAGGCTCGCCTGCTCTTAGAGGCTGCTCTTAGCCAATCGGGCTTACCAAGCGATGACGAGCAGCTGAAGCAGTTGGCAGTTCTGGATGACAATCGTTTATGGCAGATAGCCAAACAGCGGGTCTCTTTGCAAAAAAGCGGGCGCATGCAAGCGCTTATCGACCGACAGCAGGCTGAAGGGCTTACCCCAGATGAACTTGAGGAAGTTAA
>JAGXSJ010000038.1 GCA_018333895.1 Truepera sp. | reverse complement strand
GCTCGAGCCGCCCCCAAAGCGGCCAGCGGCTCCTCGCGCCCGCGCGTGCGGTTGTGAACGGTAAGGCGATGGCCGGCTTGCAGCAAGCGCGTAGCCATCGGCGCGCCCATAGTGCCTAGGCCGATAAAAGCGATGTTCATGAGGCCTCCTTCGAGAATCAGTAGTCGAGTATTCAAGTATTCGAGTAGGGGCGAACCCTTCGGGTTGAGGCCCCTCAGGGCGAAGCCTTGTGTTCGCCCTGACATCCGGTATCCTCACCCCTTGCCCCTCACTCCTCACCCACCACCAAGCGCGAGATGATCTGCGCCACGCAGACCGGCTTCTCCTGCCGGTCGTTGTCAAAGCGGACGTCGAACACCACCTGCACGCCGCCTGCAAACTCAGTTACCTCGTTAATGACCGCCTGTAGGCGCACTCTGGAAGGGACCAGCACCGGCGCCGGGAAACGGACCCGGTTAAGCCCGTAGTTGATCCGCAGCTTAGCCCCCTCCAGGGCAAAGATCTGCCGCAGCAGCCCTGGGATTAGGCTGAGCGTTAAGTAGCCGTGGGCTACCGTTTGCCGATAAGGCGACTCACGCCTGGCCCGCTCGCTGTCGAGGTGGATCCACTGGGGGTCGTCGGTAGTTAGGGCAAACGCTTGCACCCGCTCCTGGTCGATTAACAGCCAGTCGCTGGGGCCGAGTGTCTGACCGATGGCGGCCTTGAGCGCAGCAATGCTGGTAAAGGTCTTCATGAGCTTTGCCAGATGGGCGTCAGCGTCTGTAGCACGCGCGCTGCCACGGCGCGGTTGTAGGAGGCGATCTCGGCGCGGCGGGCGATCGGCGGCCAGGCGCTAACGTCGTCAAAAAAGTGGGTGGGTAGCTGATCAGGGCTTATGGGCTGCCAGCGGGAGCGCCACGCTTCGGGGACCAGTTCGGGGGCGGGCTGGCGGCTCAGGGCGGCCCACAGCAGCGCCCAGGCCCGCGGGACGGTGCGATAAGGATCGTAGCCGCCGCCGCCGGTAGCGACCAGGCGGCCCTGACAGTACTGGTCGGCCAGCTCACTAACGCGCTGATAGCTCTGCCACATGGCGCCAGTAGAGATAGCTAGGTCGGCCAGCGGGTCGTAGCGGTGCATATCGGCGCCGGCTTGTAGTACCAGCAGGTCAGGCTTAAAGGCGGCCAGGGCGGCGGGCACCACGGCCTCGAAGCACTCTAAAAACGAGTCATCTTCGGTGAAGGGCTCGAGCGGCACATTCACGCTAGTCCCGCGGCCCGCCCCCTTGCCCAGTTCGAAGGTATGGCCGGTGCCGGGAAACAGGTAACGCCCGGACTCGTGCAGGCTAATAGTCATCACCTCCGGGCGCTCGTAAAAGAGCCACTGCACACCGTCGCCGTGATGGGCGTCGAGATCGAGGTAGGCCACGCGCAGCCCATGACGCTTAACGGCGTGCTCAATCCCGACGGCCAGATCGTTATAGATACAAAAGCCCGAGGCCTTGGCCGCCAGGGCGTGGTGCAGGCCGCCGGCGAGGTTAACCGCCCGCTGCGCCTGCCCTGAGGCGACTAGTTCGACCGCCGTGACGGTAGCGGCGCAGACGCTTGATACCGCCTCGTGCATGGCTGGGAAGATGGGGTTATCAGCTGTGCCCAGCCCAAAGGTGTAGGCTTGCGCCAACCGCTTACCTTGCGAGACGGCCTTGACCGCTTCGATGTAACGGCTGTCGTGGATGCTATAGAGCAGCCCTTCGTCGAGCGCCTGCGGCAGCACCTCTTGCTCGGCGGTTAAAAGCTCGGCATCATAGAGCAGCGAGCGGGTCAGCTCGAGCCTAACGGGCTTGAAAGGGTGGCCCTCGGACAGAGTATAGCCGCTAAGGCTCGGCTCATAGACAAAAATCGCCCGGCTCATGCTAGAGCTTTTCAGGAGGCCAGACCACGCTAAAACCTGCCGCCTTGAGCTCTTGGGCCAGCTTCCGCCCGCTGATGGTATCGACCCTGAGCACGAAGGTAACGATCTCTGGATCGCGGCTAGTGGTCAGCACGCTGGAGATGTTATAGCCGAGCCGGGCGATAGTGTGGGCCAAGGCCGCTAGCGCACCAGGGCGATTCTCGACCTCGACCTCGAGCCGGGTGGCCGCTTCGTAGACCCCGGTCATCCTGACTAACGCCTCAAGAAAGTCGATGCCGGTGACGATGCCGACCAGCTTGCCTTCGGCGATCACCGGCATGGCGCCGATCTTGTACTGGCGCAAGACCTTGGCCGACTCCTCGACCGGGTCGAGCGGATGGGTCGTGATGACCGGCGTGACCATGATCTGCCGCACCGGGTCTCTGATGGTTACGCCGGGCTTGGCGCTAGGGAGTTCGGAGCCGACGGTGCGGATATCGCGATCCGAGACGATGCCGACTAAACGGCCGCCTTCCAGAATCGGGAAGTGGCGGATGTTGCGCTGCTCCATCAGCGCGTAGACGTCGCCGATCGGCATCTCCGGGTCAATGGCCACAACTCTCTCAGTCATAATGTCTTTAACCAGCATGGCAGCTCCTCAGGCCTCTATGCTAACGGTTGGGGCGACTAGCGGTGGATCGATCGCTAACGTTTGAAACCCGCCTACTGACCGAGGGGGGCCTGCGCTGGCTGCTAGGGTGGGCCGCTCGGTAAGCCGGTTATCGCTGTTAGCTCGAGCTCCAATACCTCAAGCGCCTCCTCGGCACCGATTTGGCCTTCAAGCACGCGGTGCACCGCCTGGAAGAAAGCCTGCGTGACTTCCCGGTAGTTGGGAGCCGAAACCGCCGACGGGCGCGCCACAGCGATCGCCAAAATCTCGAGCAGCTCAGTGAAGAACGGACTGGCGGCCAACACCTCAGGGTCTTGATAGAGGGCCGGTATAGTCGGTGCGAAGCCGCCCTCGATGGCGCGGCGCCTCTGGGCGTAATGGGAAGTAAAGTAGAAGACGATCTCCGCGGCGATCTCGGGATGAGCGCTAAAGCTGGTCACTCCCAGCCCCCAGCCGCCTAGGCCGGCCACTTGGGCCTCTCCGTCAAGGCTAGGCAGCCGGGTTACCCCGACCTTGCCGACTACCGGGCTAGTCGGATGGTTGGCTAAGGTATAGACGTAAGGCCAGTTGCGCAAAAAGGCGGCGTTGCCGGCCGTCCAAAAGATGCGCGACTCCTCCTCAGCAAAGCCCAGCACGGCGCGTGGCGCAATGTTGCCGAGCCAGCCGGCGACACGGTTTAGCATGGCGGCAGCAGCCGGGTTGTTGACGGTAACGACCCCCTCAGGACTGATGATAGTGCCGCCACCCGCGGAGGCGAGCCATTCCAGCGCATTGACGGTTAATCCCTCGTAGGGGAGTGCCTGAAAGACAAAGCCCCAGAAATCGCGGTTACCGGCAGCGCGCTCGCCGGCTTGGATGGTGGCGGCCATCTCCTCCAGCTCGTCCCAGGTGGCAGGCGGCCCAGCAAAGCCGTATTGCTCCAGCAAGTCGGTGCGGTAGTAGAGCAGCCCGGCATCGGTAAACCAGGGCACGGCGATCAACCTGCCGTCCACAACGTTATTTTTAACGATAGCCGGGAAGTGCTGGCCGAGATGCTCACCGGCGCCGTACTGCTTCAGGTCGATTAAGTAGTCCGAGATGAACGTGCCCGGCCAGATGACATCGAGCTGAACGATATCGACACCGGATTGACGCTCAAGATGCAGCGCGTAGGCGGCGAAGAGATCGTCAGTACGTGCCGGGCCGGGCAGCACCACGATGCGCACTCCGGGATGTTCGGCCATGTAGGCCGCGGCGAGATCGGCCATGATCCGGTAGCCGCTGGTCTCACTAATAACGGCCGTAATGGTGATCGGCTCCGGCTGAGCGGCGCCTGCGCTTAACCACAGCATCACGATGACGACAACTGCTGGCCACAGCTTGTTCATAGCATCCCCTCCTTTGCTAACATTTGCTAAAGGTATCAGGTGAGCCGGTCGGTGTACCTTATTTCACCTCCTCTGGTCGTTGCAAACGAGGCGAAAAGCTAACTGGTTACACCGATTGTAACAGATGGCTCGAGCCTAGGGGAAGCCTCCGGATCGGTGGCCAATTCGAAATGAATGGCAGGATCGGGCGCAGATCGGACATTAGCCCGCTCTATTCATTACCTTCAGGAACAGCTCCACGGCCGCTGGGTCAAGATGCGTTCCAGCCAGTGTGCGGATGTGTTCAAACACTTCATCTTCCGGCCAAGCTTGGCGGTAGGGGCGGTCAGAGCGCAGGGCATCCCACACGTCTACCACCGCGAAGAGCCGCGCGGCTAAGGGAATCTCTTCGCCCTTGAGCCCGCGCGGGTAGCCCGTGCCATCCCACTTCTCGTGATGGCAGTAGGGGATAGCGAGCGCGCCCTGCAGGAATTCGATGGGCGACAGCAGCTCGTAGGCGAAGACAGGGTGTTGGCGAATATGTTCCCACTCTTCATCCGTCAGTTTTCCCGGTTTGAGCAGGATGTGATCCGGTACGCCCATCTTACCGATGTCATGCAGAAGCGCGCCTCGCCGGACATGCGCCAATTCGTCCTCAGCCATACCGGCGGCGCGCGCAAGGCGGAGAGTGGTTTCCGTCACACGCTGGGTATGCCCCTCGGTCTCCTTATCGCGCAAATCGAGCGCGCGCGACCAACCCTCGATGGTGGTTTCGTATGCCAGCGTCAGGTTGAAGTTGGAACGCTCCAATCCTGCCAACAATTGAGCGCTGTCAATCGCAATCGCCACCTGTCCGGCCAGCGTCGCCAGAAACTCCAGCCAATCAGCAGGAGGAGCAAACGGGGCGCGGCGGAATACCTCCAATACTCCGTTGACCTCTCCCTTGGCTATAAGGGGAACGCCGAAGTAAGCGACAAACTCCTCACCATTGGCAAGATAGGCTTGGTTAAGAGGACGCTCTGCCTCTTTTAGATTGGGGATGCTGACCAGGTGGCGTTCATGCACCGCTTGGCCGGCATAGTCCTCTCCCGGTTTCAGGCTCAAATGGGGAATGCCTCCCCCGCGAAAACCGTGCTTTGCGGCAAGCTCGAGTCTGTTTGAAGCGGAATTGACCAACCACGCCGCTGCTGCATCCACCCCCAGTTGTATAACCACATGTTCAAGGATGCTGTTGAGTGTGCGATGCAGCTCCATGTTGCTGGCAATCGCCTTATCGATTGCGTGCAGCGCGGATATTCGCTGTAACTGCTGAGCGACTTGTTCTTCCGCCCGTTTGCGCTCGATCGCGATTTGAGCCAGGTGCGTTGCCCGTTCGATGAGAGTTAGATCCTCCCTAGCTGGACTGCGCGGTTCACGGTAATACATTGCGAAACTAGCCAACACGGTGCCATCCGAGCTCATCACCGGGGTTGACCAACATGCTCGAAGTCCATGTTGACGGGCAAGTTCACGGTAATTGTCCCAGAGTGGGTCGGTTTCGATATCAGCAACAATGACCGGCTTGCGGTGGTACATTGCCGTTCCGCATGAACCCGCCTGTGGGCCGATCAACGCTCCTTCGATGGCCCGATTGTAATCGCCGGGAAGGTGTGGCGCCGCACCATAGCGAATACGGATTCCATCCGGATCGAGCAGGAGAATCGAAGCCAGGGTCTCTCTTGAAAGCGCCTCGATATTCAGCACGATGGTCGCAAGAATTTCTGCCAACGGCGACCCGGATGAGATCTTCTCGAGAACCTGAAGCTCTGCTTTCAGCAATCGCTCTGCCCGCTTGCGCTCGGTGATCTCGGTGAAAAAGATCACCATGCCATCGCGGGAGGGATAAATCCGGTTCTCAAACCAGCGGTCCCACGGCGCGTAATAATCCTCGAAGGCGATGGGTTGCTGTGTCTCGAGCGCTTGCAGATAGGCGTTCGCAAAGGGGGTACCTTTCGCTTCCGGGTATTCTTGCCAGTAATTTTTGCCGATAAGCTCACCGGGCTGGCGTCCCAACAGCTCCCCGCCTCGCTTGTTTACAAAAGCGTAGTTCATCTCTCTGTCGAAAATCACAATGCCGTCGTTAATCCGTTCAAGGACGGCGTAATCGTTATTTGCGGTGGTTTTTACCTGGTTCCCCGCCGGGTGCCGGCGTTTAGCATCGCTGGTGGGCTTCGGCGTTGAGCGTCGCGAGGCTCGAGTTTTGGGTTTCGAATTGCGTATCTTCCGGCTCATGCTGGTACCTCCGAAGCGAAAGAAGAGGTGAGGGATCAACCCCCCACGCACTCACCTCGAACCTCCCCCTTCATGAACAACGTCGGGCGCACATACGCCTCAAGCACTACAGCCTCGCAACCGAGCACTCGTACTGACACTACTGGATTATATAAGGCTCACCCCGGTTTGGAAACAGATTAGTATGAAATAGGGTACAGCGGGGACGGGGAACGCCCTGCGGTGTGGGGTTGATCGACTAGCGGCCTGCTGGTTCGGTACTGTGCCCGCAGCGAGGACATCCGCCCGGCCCCTGCTCGTAACCACTGACCTTTAGCGGTCACACCAGCGGGCGCCCCAGCATCTGGGTGACCCGCTGCTGCACCTCGATCTCCTTAAAGGGCTTGCTGAGCGTGAAGGCTTTAGGGCGGCGGAGGCGCGTCAGCAGGCCCGGGCCCTGACGCTCGTTAGTCAGTACCAGCACCGGCAAGTGCGCTTGCCCCGGGAGCCTGCGCAATTCGCGCACGAACTGCCAACCCTCGCCCTGCTCGTCATCGACTACCAGCCCGTGCGGGCGCTCGGCTAGCAGCAGCTGTCTGGCCGCATCGGCCTCAGCAGTCAGGATGGTGCGCAGCCGGGCACGCCGGAGTGCTAAACGCAACAGCCGCTGCAAGGCGCTGCTGCTTGACACAATCAGGACTAGCGGCTCCTCAACGGCAAAGGGGGCCACCGCGATGACCCCCTGCGTTAGCAGCTCATGGAGGATATGGTAAACCTGCTGCTCAGGAAGGTCGAGTTCGGCGGCCACGCTGCTAGCGCTGCGTCTGCCGTCGATATAACCCAACACCTCCCAGCCGCCCTTGGGCAGGCTGACCTTGGTCGGATCGCTGGCTTTGACGAAGACTGCGGCCGGTTCGACCCCCCCTTGGCCCCACTGCTGCAGGCGCTGAGCCACTTCAAAGAGCAGCTCCATGGCGTCGAAATCGTGACCGGTCGGTACCTGAGTAGCTGTTATCGAGCGCTCGGCAAAAGCAAAGTTACCCGTCTGCCAGGTCAGCAGCTCGCTTAATACCTCGAGCACCTGCGCCTTAAGCGCCTGCGCTAGGTCGTCGTGGCTCATCAGCCCGAGCTCGATGGCCAGGAGTCCTAAGGGTGTCCCGGCGTTTTCATGGGTCTGTTTAAGCAGCACCTCCTGCACTTCCAGAGCGGTTAATAGCTCCAGGCGCACCAGCACCTCGCCGAGTTGGGTGCCGGGCGACAGGTGCGCGTACTGGATGCGCCCGCGCTCGAAGTACAGGCGGGCTAGGCTCTCGCCTCTGGCAATCGTCAGCACCCCCGACTTGTGGCCGCTGACGATGATCTGAAAGACGTCGGCCATGGGCGCGTCGCGCAGGCTCCCCAGTACTCCCACTCTCGCTTCCCTCGTGTTGCTCGGGACGGCGTCGCTCGGATCGATCATAGGGAGCTTACTCTTCGGCGCTGCTAAAGAGGCTCTGTTGCGGCTGCGGCAGGTAAGGGTAACCGAGGTGCAGATAGGCGCGCTCGGTCGCTACGCGCCCGCGCGGGGTGCGCTGGATAAAGCCGCGCTGGATTAGGTAGGGTTCATAGACCTCTTCTAGGGTAGCGCGGTCCTCGCTAACCGCTGTAGCCAGGGTATCGAGGCCTACCGGGCCGCCGGCGAACTTGCCGATCAGCGCCGTAATAATGGCGCGGTCGCGGTGATCAAGCCCTAGCGCGTCGATGCCGAGTTCGTCTAGCGCATAGCGGGCACGCGCCAAAGTCACTTCGCCCTCCCCGGCTACCTCGGCGTAGTCGCGCACCCGCCTTAACAGGCGCTTGGCGATGCGCATGGTGCCGCGTGCCCGGCGGCCGATCTCCAAGGCGGCTGCCGGGTCGATCCCCACTCCTAGCAAGCGCGTGTCACGGGTGACGCCTTCGGCCAGCTCCTCATCGCTGTAGTACTCCAGGTGCTCGATGATGCCGAAACGGCTCCGCATCGGCCCGGTGATCAGCCCGGGGCGGGTGGTAGCGCCGACCAGCGTGAAGCGCGGCAGGTCGAGGCGGATGGTGCGGGCCGCCGGCCCCTGACCTAGCACGATGTCGATCTTGAAGTCTTCCATGGCTGGGTAGAGGTGCTCCTCGGCCACCCGCCCCAGGCGGTGGATCTCGTCGATAAACAGCACATCGCCCTCTTCTAAGGCGTTAGTGAGGATGGCTGCTAAGTCGCCGGGCTTTTCGATGGCCGGGCCGCTGGTGACGCGGATGCCGACGCCAAGCTCAAAAGCGATAATGTGCGCCAGCGTGGTCTTGCCCAGCCCGGGCGGGCCGTAAAAGAGCACGTGATCGAGCGCCTCGCGGCGGCTCTTGGCCGCCTCCAGATAGACGCTGAGCTTCTCCTTAAGCTTCTTCTGCCCCACGTACTCGGCGAGCGAGCGCGGTCTCAGGGGGCCATCATTATCCACGCGCTTAGCCTACCACGCACCCTCCTGTACCAGGCCGTCCAGTGAGGCCAGCAGCGCAGCGAGGTCACTCTGTTGCTCGGCGGTGAGATCTAACAGCGGGGCACGCGGGTAACCTGCCGGCAGACCCCGGAGGCGCAACGCCGCCTTGAGGCCCGCTACGCCGTAGCGGTTAGTGACGGCTAGCGCCAGCGGGTTATAGCGGAGTTGCAAGGCCCTGGCCTGGGGGAGTTGGCCGTTGGCGAAGTGCTGCATAATGTCTCGGTAGGGGCGCGGAGCCACGTTAGCGACCGCTAGGATGGCGCCCTTAGCGCCTAGCGAGAGGGCTGGCAGCAGCGTAGGGGCGTTGCCGGTGATAACTGTAAAGCTCTCCGGGATCTGCCGCACGATCTCGGTCAGCGCGCCGATGTTGCCGCTCGAGTCCTTGAGGCCGACGACCTTATCAACTCCAGCCAGCCTTGCGACGAGGGTGGGCGAGAGGCTGATGGTGGTATTAGCCGGGAAGTTATAGAGCAGGAGCGGCAGCGGGCTCGCCGCGGCAACAGCGCGATAGTGCCGGGCCAAGGCCTCGTCGGTCATCTGCCCCTGGTAGTAGTGCGGGGGCAGCACCAGGGCGTAGTCGGCACCGAGCGCTGCCGCCTGTTCATGGCGGGCGATAACCTGGCGCGTCGCCTCGCCGCCGGTACCAGCAATTAACAGCTTGCCGGCGGGGATGGCTGCCTTGGCTGCCCGTAACACCTCGCATCTTTCCGCTTCGCTAAGGTAGACGGCCTCGCCATTGCTGCCCAGGAGCACAAAACCGTCTACCTCCGGGGCCAGAACCGTTAGCAGCGCCTGTAAGGCTGGCAGGTCGAGGTCGCCGGCAGCAGTGAAAGGCGTGGGGACGGGGGGGAACAGACCGGCAAGCACACCATACCTCGTTTCCGCTATGCCGCGCTCCGCCGCGGTGCTGCGCGCGCCAGCTGCTGGCGCTTCTTGAACCAGACCACCAGGGGGGCTAGCAAGAAGATGCTCGAGTAGGTGCCGATGCCGATGCCAACCAGCAGCGTTAGGCTAAAGTCGCGCAGCACTGCGCCGCCGAAAAAGAATAGCGACAGCACCGGTAGCAGGGTAGTGACCGAGGTCAGCACGGTGCGCGAGAGGGTCTGGTTGAGCGACAGGTCAACTACCTCCTCGTAGCTGCGGTCGCGCAGCTTGCGCAGGTTTTCGCGGATGCGGTCCGAGATAACTATCGAGTCATTCAGCGAGTAGCCGAGTACAAACAGCAGCGCTGCCAGCACTGGGAGGCCAAACACCGCGCCGGTGGCGCCTAACATCCCCATCACGATCAGCACGTTGTGGAGGGTAGCCAGCACCGTGGCGACAGCTACGATCCAGTTAGGCCAGAAGCGCCAGGCCACATAGAGCAGGATTAACGCCAGCGCCACCAGCATCGCCAAGATGGCGGCGTAGCGCAGGTCCTCGCCGATCGCCGGGCCGACCACATCGGCTTGCAACAGTTCGGCGCCGAGCGCCGCAGCCAGCGCGGGGGCAAACGCCTCGTTCACCTCCCCGTCAGGGTTGAGCCCTACCCGCACCGAGAGCAGCGCTCCCTCCACGGCCGGGTCTGCGACATGCTGCACAATGGCGTTGGCCCCGCTTAGGCCGGGCAGGCCCAGGGCGTCGATGGCTGTTCGCACTTCGGTCAGCTCGGTGCCCTCGCTAACGCGATAGAGCGCGGTGGTGCCGCCGGTAAAGTCGGTGGAGAGATTGAGCCCTCTGGTTAGGAAGAACGCCGAGGACGCTAGCAGCAAGCCCGACAGCGCTATGGCCACCGGGGCGTAGCGCACGAAGTTGATCCCTTGCACATAGAAGCCGCGAGGGAGCAAGGGGCGCTTAATGCGCAAGGTCAACAGCTCGAGCAAGAACGGCACTACCACGGTGCTGACGAACACTGCCGCCACGATGCCGATGGCCAGCATGATAGCAAAGCCGCGCACCGGGCCGCTGGTGTACTGGAATAGGGTCAGTGCGGCCAGCAAGGTGGTAACGTTGGCGTCGATAATCGCCGAGAGCGAGTTGCCAAACCCGCCGCGCATGGCCAGGCGCAGGCTCTTGCCCTCGCGCAACTCCTCTTTGATCCGCTCGAAGGAGATCACGTTGCCGTCGACCGCCGCGCCGATAGTCAGCACCAGGCCGGCCAGGCCAGGGAGGGTTAAGGCGGCACCGAGCCCGGCCAGCGCTCCGAACACAAATAGCAGCACCAGACCCAAGCCGACCGCCAGGACGCCGCCAAAGAGCGGGCCGAAGTAGAGCAGGATGGCCACCACGACCGCGCCCGCGCCGATCAGCGCGGCCCGTGTTCCGGCGACGATCGAGTCCTGGCCCAGGGTGGGGCCGATGGCGCGGACCTCCTCGACTTGCAGCGAGATGGGCAGGTTGCCCGAGCGCAGCACCAGCGCCAGGTCGCTGGCCTCGTCTAGGTTGGCCATGCCGGTGATCTCGCCACTTTCGCCGATGCGGCTGTTAATCACCGGGGCACTGATGACGTTGCCGTCGAGCACAATGGCCATCCGGCGGCCCACGCTGCGGCCCGTGAAGTCGGAGAACTGCGATACATACTGGCTCTGGATCTCGAATACTACCACCGCGCCGCCGACGGTAACTCCACCCATACGGGCGAAGTCGGCCCGGGCGGTGCGCAGGATCTCGCCGGTGAAAGCGGCGGGTTCAAGGTCCCCATCCGTCATCTCCTGCGCCAGCTTCCCGGCGGCAGCGGGGCGGACCAGGCGGAACTCCAGCACCGCTTGCTGGCCGATCAAATCCAGGGCGCGCTCTTGATCGGCGGCGGAGAGGCCCGGGAGCTCCACTAAGATGCGGTTATCGCCTTGCGTCTGAATCAGCGGCTCGGCCACGCCGAAGGCATTGACCCGGTTCTCGACTACCTGCCGGGCGGCGTTTAAGTCTTCGCGGGCGGGGTTGGGCTCTTCGGCCTGCAACACTACCCGCAGGCCGCCTTGCAGGTCGAGGCCGAGGCGGATGGGGGGGAGGCCGCTGGCGCTCCAGGGTTGCCACAGGTAGAGCACTGAGGCTACCACAGCGGCCAGGATGATCAGTCCGGTAAAGTTTCGTCGATTCATAGCCACTCCTATTCAGAGGAAATACTCTTTTAACCTGACAGCTCCTTGAGTTTTGGTCAGACCGTGCAACACGGCGATCTTCAAAAGCATGAAGCGTTGCTCAGCCACCTTCAAGGCGCAGCTGGTTTAGGGCTATGAGCCGGTGCCGATTGGAAGTTGGTGTATAGGTCAGATGGGCGGCCCAAGTTGGGGCCGTAGTAGTGCTTAGCCACACCAACGCATAGAGCGCCGATGGATAAATTAGCGGCGCTGGGCCGCGCCGCCCGTCAGGCGAGAGCGCACCGAGCCGGTTGGGCTCGAGCGCCAACAGGGGGGGCGTGCCTAGACCGAGGCTCTCTAAGGTAGTACTGCGCGGCTGCCACTGCCAGGCGGATAACGGCAGGAGCAGCAGCCAGCAGAGCAGCACCCTGCCGAGGGGTCGAGCGCGGTAGTCTAAAGCCGCCACAACCCTTATTGTACCGCAGGGACTACGGCTGTGCGCGGCGCCGGGCGTCATCGAGCAGCGCTGCCAAGCTCACCCGGGCACCGGTATCGGTGGTGACCATTACCTCGCCTAAGGAGGGGTCAAGCGCCAGCGCCCGCTCGAGCGGCCCTAGTGCGTCCCGGTAGCGGTTTAGGCTGTATAACACCAGCCCCAGGTTGAGCTGCGCCTGGACATTGGCGGCATCGGCTTGGGTGGCCTGCGCCAGGTGGGTGAGCGCCCGGTCGAAACGGCCCAGGTTGAAAAAGGCAAAGCCCAGGTTGTTTAGCACCGTGGCGCTGTTGGGGAGATCGGCCAGGGCGCGCTCGTAGCTAGCTACGGCGCCGCGCAGGTCGCCTTGCAGTTGCAGCGTGTAGCCCTCATAAAAGGCTAGCAGGCCGTGATCTTGTGCCGCACGAGCCCGCCGGAACTCGCTTAGGGCACGCGCTAGGTCGTTCTGCTCGAGCGCGGCTAAGCCCGCTTCAAAGGCCGGGGCAGCAGCACCTAGCTCGATCCGCTCGCCGCCCACCACATTGCGGTTCTGCTCGAGGGCGTTTTTGGCGGCCAGCGCCTGGCTGTCGTTAGGGCTAAGGGCCAGCGCCTGCTCAAGTGCGCTCAGCGCGCGGTCGAACTGGCCGCTGCGGCCTAACGCGATGCCAAGCAGGGTAAACAGTTCAGGGTCATCGGGATAGCGCGCCAAGAGCGGCTCGAGCAGGCTGGCTGCGGCGCGGCTTTGGCCGGCTTGCAGATAGAGCTGGGCTAGGTTGAACTGCAGCCTGGCATCTTGCTGGGCTACCGCTTCGAGCGTGGCCCGCGCTTCGTCGAGCTTCCCCTGACGGGCCTGAGTGATGGCGAGCTGGTTGATCAGACCCAGGTGGCCGGGGGCTTGCGCTACGCCGGCCTGCAAGACCGCTTCGGCGGCGGCAAAGTCGCCCTGCTGGGCCAGCAGCTGCCCCTCGGCCAGTACCAGCGCGGTGCTGTCGGGATGGCGCTCGCGCCCGCTGCGCACGATAGCCAGCGCCTCGGCCCCGAGACGGTCAACAGGCAAGAGGGTAGCCAGGGCGTAGATGTTGGGGTTGGCACCGGGGTCGCTCGCTAAGAACTGGCGCAGGTAGGCCGCTGCGCCCGTTGCGTCGCCTAGGCGGATGGCCTGCTGCATGATGGCGGCGTGCAAGCTAGCCGAGTCGGGCACCCTGGTAGCTCCTTCACGCAGGCGCCGGAGGGCTAGCTGCGGATCTTGCTGGCTCAAAAGCTCAGCCAGCTCCAGATACGCCACCACCAGCCGCGGATAGCTCTGGGTAGCCTGCTCAAAAAGTGGTTTGGCTAGCTCAGCGCTGCTTAACTGCCCCTTGCCGGCGAGGGCCAGTGCGTGCGCGGAGTTGAGGGCTAAAGCAGCGTTGAAGGCCTGTAGCGCCGCGCTATCATCTCCTGCCGTGCGGAGGACAATCCCCCGCACTACCCAGGCCTCAATATCTAAGGGTTGAACCTCCACAGCCCGGCGCGAGACCGTAAGCGCGGTGGCATCGTCGCCGACCAGTGCTTGAGCACGGGCTTGCTCTGCCAGCACCCAACTGCTACTGCCGTCTAAGGCCGCAGCCGCTTCGAGCGCCGCTAGGTTGGGCTGGAGGCGCAGCGAGGCGCTTGCTACCGCGCTTAAGCTCGGCAGCGAGGGGGCGCTGGCGGTCATTGCGTCGAGTTGGCGCCGATCGTCAGCGCTGATGCGCAGGCCCAGCTCGGCTACCGCGGCGTTGACCACTGCGGCCAGTAGGCGGCTCGGCTCATTGAAGGGCCCCTGGACAGCCACTACCCTGGTCTCAGGGAAAGCTGGTCCGGCCAGGGCGATCTGTACCTGGGCCTGGGTGCCGCTCACACCGACCTCGCCGCCGATCACTACTGAAGCGTTAAAGGCAGCAGCGACGGTCTCGGGCGAGAGCTCCCTCCGCGCCTCCAGCCGCTGGGTTACATTGAGGGCGTCGCCCACCGGGGGCACAAAGACCCCATCGATAACGTTGAGGCTCCGCTCGAGCCCGGCAGCCAGGCCGATGGCGTAGGTGTCAGCGCTCTGCCCGGCGTTAAACGGCAGCACCACGATGCGAGTTAAGGACTGCGCCAGCGCGGGTTCGGCCAGCAGCAAAAACAGGAAAGAGGCGATCAAGGGCCATTTCATCACTGTGGAGTATACCGTTAAGGCAGTGAGAAGGCTAAGAGTTGGTAGTTGAGAAAAGCACTTTGCTCGCCTCTTGCTAGGCTGGGCGCTCCAGGGCAAAGCCGTCCGGCAGCAGTTCGGCCACCGTGTAGACCTTGACCGCTCCCTGGGGGTTAACCAAGTATACGGTGGCCTCGGGGGCGAACTCGTGCATCACTTGGCGGCAGGCGCCGCAGGGGCTGGCGGGCTG
This sequence comes from Truepera sp., assembly GCA_018333895.1. GTDB lineage: Bacteria > Deinococcota > Deinococci > Deinococcales > Trueperaceae > JAGXSJ01. Next base: position 6,699 of record JAGXSJ010000038.1, on the reverse strand, counting down.
AGCGGCGGCGGTGAACACCAACAGCTCCGAGAAGCGCCGCTCACCGTTGCTGGCCATGGCCTGCACCGCCGACTGCTCGGCACAGCGAGTAACCGTATACGAAGCGTTCTCGATGTTAGCACCGAGATAGATCGCCCCGCTCTCAGCCCGCAGCGCGGCTCCGACCTTAAAGCCCGAGTAGGGGGCGTAGGCGTTAGTCCAGGCGCGCTTAGCCACCTCGAGCAGGTCAGCCGGGGGGCTTAGCCGACTAGTCTCTGCCATAGCGGAGGGCCGAGCAGCAGCAGGCCGATCAAGGCGGCGCCCAAGCAGGCGAGCAGCACCGCCGCCGCCGCCGCGTCCTTAGCGATCTTGGCCAGGGGGTGATAGTCAGGGGTGAACAGGTCGATGGTGGCCTCTAGGGCGGTGTTAAGCAGCTCAAACGTCAGAACCAGGACGCAGCACAGGATGATCAGTGCCAAACTTACTAAGCCGACATCCAGGTAGCTGCCCAGCGCCAGCGCGGCAAGGCTGATGGCCGCTTCGAGGCGGAAGTTCTTCTCCTGGCGCCACGCCTGCCGCACCCCCTGCCAGGCGAAGTAAAAAGAGCGCGTCAGCGTGCGCGACGCTGCTACCTCCGCTACCTCGTCAGGATGAGCTGTTGGTGGTGATGAAAGACGCGCCACGCCTCCTCCGTAGGATGATCATAACCTAACAGATGGGTCAGCCCGTGGGCTGCTAGCACCTTCACCTCGCTGGGTAGCTCGTGGCCGTGCTCGAGCGCCTGCCTGGCGGCTGTCTCCAGGCTGATAAAGATATCGCCCAGGTGAGCCACCGGTGGGATGTTCGCGTCGTCGGGTTCGGCACTGGGATAGGCCAGCACGTCGGTAGCTTCGTCCACGCCGCGATGCTCGCGGTTGTAGCGGCGAATGGTGGCGTCGTCCAGCAGCACCACCGTCACCTGCCGCCGCTGGTTAAGGTGTGCTAGCAGCCGCACCATAGCCGCTCTTAGATCAGCGCGATGCGGGTAGGACTGGGTTTCGTCGAGAATCTCCACCACGCTTTAACCCCTGAATCTCTTCGGCGCTAGGATAGCGGATGCGCCGGTGCAAGATGGCGGTGAGCATCCGCTCAAAGGTGTTGGCGATCACTTCTAGATCGTGAAAATTGAGCGGGCTTTCGGCTAGCTGCCCGTCGGTAAGGCGCTGCTCAATTAACCGGTCGATCATGGCGCGGATCGATCCTTGGCTCGGCTCGGTGAGGGTGCGTGAGGCCGATTCGACCGTATCGGCCAGCATCAAGACGGCGGTCTCCTTGCTGCGCGGGCGGGGGCCGGGATAGCGAAAATTGAGCTCATCGAGCTTGGCGCTGTCCTCGAGGGCGCGCTTGTAAAAGTAGGTCAAGACGGTGGTGCCGTGATGCTCGAGCACGAACGGCTCGAGCTCCTGGGGGAGCTTGTACTCGCGCAGCAGCTCGAGGCCGTCGCGGACGTGGCTGGTGATAATCAGATAGCTCAGGTGGGGGCTGATCTTGTCGTGGGGGTTCTCGCCTGAGAGCTGGTTCTCCACAAAAAACTGTGGCCGCTTGAGCTTGCCGACATCGTGATAGAGCGCTCCGACCCGCGCCAGCAGCGCGTTACCGCCGATGTTGGCTACCGCTTGGTCGACCAGATTAGCAATAATCATGCTGTGCTGGTAGCTCCCCGGCGCCTCGAGCAGAAGCCTTTGCAGCAGCGGCTGTGAGGGATTGGTGAGCTCGATCAAGCGAAACTCGGTCAAGAAGCCGACCGCTCCCTCGGCGATCGGTAGCAGCCCTAACGCCAGGATGCCGGCCAGCAACCCGCCGCCGATCAGCCATAGGGCGCTGGTGGTTAACGGCCAGAGGCTGAGTCCGCCCTCGACTAGATGGAGGATAAAGAGCACCCCCGCTGCTGCCGCACCACCTAGCACTCCGGCTAAGAGGGCCGACGAGCGAGAGCGATAGGCGCGGGCCAAGAGGATGGCGATGACCGTAGCGACTAGCAGCGTTACCAACGTGGTGAGCGGCTCAGCCGGGGTCAGTATGGTTACCGTGACGCTCAGCCACACCCCCCAGGCCAGCGCTACCGACTCGTTAAGGAGCAAGGCCAGTAGCAGGCTGAGGGCATAGATGAAGAGGAAGTGGGGATCGGCCAGCAGTGCCAGCCGCTGGGCGGCTAACAGCAGTAGTGACAGGGTGGCCAGGAAGTAGAGCTGCCGCCGAGACAGGTTGGCAAGCTGCCGCCGGGCGTACCAGAGCGGCAGGCTAACGAGCAGCGCCAACAGCCCACAGCCGATAAGCACCCACCACCCGCGACTAGCGGCTTCAGCGCGTGGGTCAAACAGGCCTACCGACTCGAGGATGCGCAGATGTTCGCTGGTGAGCAGGTCTCCTTCGCGCACGATGGTCTGACCGGCTTGCAGCCGCGTCATGACCGGCCGCACTTCGTTAGCTGCAGCCTGGCGGGCCGCCTCGGTCAGCCGCACATCAGGCAACGAGGTCGGTAGCAGCAGGCGCTCGAGCAGTAGCCTCACCTCGTGCTGACGGTCCGGCTCGGTGGCAGCTAGGGCCTCGTCGATTAAGGCGACGAGCTGCCCCTCTTTTACCCCTTCAGGTTGCTGATAGGCGCTAAAAACCAACACCTGCACGTTGACCGGCAGAGTAGAGGTGGCGATAGCGTCGAGCACCAGGCGCTGCACTGACAGGTCGGTGCTGTAGATGGTCCCTACCTGGGCGCGGGCCGCCTGGCGATCGCGCTCGGTCGCTAGTTGATCGATAATTTCAAGGTCGATGGGCGAGCGGAACAGCGCCGGGCTGGGCCTGCCCACCACTAGGTCTTGCTCCACTACGGCGCTGTACGGCTGATAGACGCTATAGAGCAGAGCGGCGAGCACGGCGGTAAAGAGCAGCAGAGGGATGCTGCTGCGCCACGATGCGCGCCAGAGGCGGATAGGGCTAGCCTTCATGCCTTTCATAGGCCTTCACGATGCGGGCGACTAGCGGGTGGCGAACCACATCGGCATCACTGAAGTAGATAAAGCTGATCCCCTCGATCCCCTGCAAGATCTGCATGGCTACCTTGAGACCGCTCTTGACGTTGCCGGGTAGGTCGGTCTGGGTATCGTCGCCGGTGACTACCACTTTGCCGTTAAAGCCCATGCGCGTTAAGAACATCTTCATCTGCTCGGGGGTGGTGTTTTGCGCCTCATCTAGGATGATAAAGGCGTCGTTTAAGGTGTTGTGGGTGAGGATGAAGTCGTCGGTGACGTACAGGTGATCGGGCGCCGCTACGCGGATGCACTGGGTCGGTGCCTCGCCGTCGGGCTCGATGGCAGTGATGAAGCGCATCGGCCGCCCCCCGCCATCCCGAGCATAGCGGTGGGCCTTGCGCGTTAGTCGAAAGGGTGTGATCCCGGTGGGCAGCCGAATATCGAGCACGAAGGCGTCCGAGCGGTAGGGGATGTCACGCCCTCTAGCGTAGCCGGGCTTGCGGCCTGCGGCGGCGCGGGTGCGGGTGTAGACCACTCCGCCCAGCGAGCGAACCAGAAACACCACGTCGTCGCGTAAGCGGGGAGAAGTGGTGACATACTGGATGCGGCACGTGCGCCCCTCCTGGCTTACCGGCCCGCCATCGGTGTCGAGCAATCCCTGAAGCAGCGCCACCCTCAGCTCGGCGGTGTTGTAAAGGTAGTCTTCGGGCACGAATTTGGTGCTCGAGCTACTACCCCACAGGCCCAGGTCGCGCAGTATACGGGAGACCGGATTGACCACGATGATCCCGCCTCGCCCTCCTTTGGTGTGCTTGAGGGCATAGTCCACTCCCCCCTTGGGGACCAGTGCGATGTCGGGGAGGCTGGACGCGAGGGCTTGCACCAGCTCGGGGTCGGCAGACGAGAAGGAGGGGGTGCTCGACCCGGTTAAGCAGCCGTCGCCCAACAGCAGGCCCAAGGCATAGGGCTCAAGTGGTACAGCCCGGGGGGCAAACTGAACCGGCGTGCCAAGCAGGGGGAGCTCGTAGCGGTGTTGATGAGCGCTCCGCAGGCTGCCGATCATCGCCTGGGTGGTGAGGATGCGGGGTGCCTGGCCCCGACGCTTATCCGCAGGAGTGCTCACCGCCCACAGGTGCTCGGCGCAGGCCAACGTCGATGCTCCGTCGGACATGGTCACCCGATAGACCGGCCGCATGCCCTGCGGGTAGACCCCTAACACCTGGGTCGGCCTGCCGTTGGCGCCGATCACGTAGTCGCCGGGCTCGAGGCTCCCCATCTCCCGCCAGCCCCAGGGGGTCAGCACTCGGCTGCTCAAGGGTTGCGCGCGCCCTCGCATAAAGGCCAGCGGTGCCACCTCGATGGCGCCGGTCTGCAACAGGCTTTCTACCCGCTCGCCCTCGAGCATGTCATAGAGCGCGTCGTAAAGCGGGCGCAAGTAAGGATCGATCTTGGCTTGCAGGTCGCCGGGCAAGAAGCCAAGCTTCTCACCCGCCTCAACGGCGGGGCGAGTGAGGATGATCCGCTTAACCTTTTTCTCCTTGAGCGCCTGGACCGCCATAGCGACGGCCAGAAAGGTCTTGCCTGTCCCTGCCGGACCAACGCCGAAGGTGATCTCACCCTGCGCCATGGCTTGCACATAACGGCGTTGGCCGGCGGTCTTGGGCCGGGCGCGGTGCGGCAGACGCTCGCTCACACCGTCGAAATCTTCACTATCGGTCAATTCGCGCACGGTGGTGCGCTCGAGCTCGGTCAGGCTAATCGCCTCACCCCGCCGAATAGAAACCAGTAGCGCCTTAAAAGCGCGCTCCGCCTCAGCTACCGCCTCAGCGTCGCCGCTGAGGCGCAATTCATCGCCCCGGGCTATTACCTGAGCGGTTAGTTTGCTGCGCAACAGCTTGAGGTTTTCATCATTGTGGCCAAACAGCGACATGGCCTCGGCCGGGTTGCGGAGTTTGAGCGTAACCGTCGCGATAGCTACCTCCGGCTGCGGCGCTTGGAGGGCGGTTTATCCAAAATCTCACGCCAGATGATGCCCCCGATTAGCGAACTCCGGTCGAAGCCGAGCGGGCTGCTAGTTGGTTGCTTTCCTCGCCGCCGCAGCGCTAACGGCTTGGCTTCACGCACGCCCGGACGGGTAAGTGGCTCAAGCGACTCGAGGCTGACCGCCTGGCGCCGAGGGGCCCCAGGCGACTCTAAACTGATCCTACTAGCGGGCTCCAGAGTCTCTAAGCTGCCGGTTACCTGGCGACGCACCGGAGGGGCCGGCCTGGGCTTGGGCGGTTCCGGTCGGGGCCTGGGAGCCGGCTCGCCGCCTAGCACCTGCTGCACCCGCCGCTGTGCCTCCTCGATGCGCCGGACTAGCTCTTCTTCGGCGCTTGCGGGTTGCGCCGGGCGAGTGGTGGCCTGAGGCGGCGGCTCTGGGTCAGGCTCGGGTGACCCTGGTGGGCGCTGCCCTGGCTGCTGGCGCCGCGTCAGGCGGTTAATCAGCGGCAGCACCACGAAAACAATCAACAGCAGCAGGGTTAAGGGATCGATAGGCACACCTTACTCCTTAACGGTATCGGTGACCTGGGCGATATTGCTCCGCATCCTGGTGTCGGACTGGATGTTTTGCAGGTTGTAGTAGTCCATGACGCCCAGGTTGCCCTGGCGGAAGGCTTCAGCGATCGCCAGCGGCACTTGCGCCTCGGCCTCGACCACCTTGGCGCGCATCGCTTCGACCATGGCGCGGTTCTCTTGCTCGACGGCTACCGCCATAGCGCGGCGCTCTTCGGCCTTGGCCTGGGCTACGCGTTTGTCGGCCTCAGCCTGATCGGTCTGTAGAATCGCCCCGATGTTCTTGCCGACGTCAACATCGGCGATGTCGATGGATAAGATCTCAAAGGCGGTGCCGGAGTCGAGCCCTTTGTCCAGCACTGTTTTAGAGATCACGTCGGGGCTTTCCAGCACGGTCTTATGCGTCTCAGATGAACCGATCGAGGAGACGATGCCCTCGCCGACGCGGGCGATGATGGTCTCCTCGCCGGCCCCCCCGACTAAGCGCTCGAGGTTGGCGCGCACCGTGACCCGAGCGGTGGCAATCAGTTGAATACCGTCCTTGGCTACCGCCGCTACGCTAGGCGTCTGAATAACGCGTGGGTTGACCGAAACCCTCACGGCATCAAGTACATCGCGTCCGGCTAGGTCGATGGCGACGGCGCGGTCGAAGGGGAGGTTGATGCGCGCCTTGTCGGCGGCGATCAGCGCATCGACCACCCGGTCGACGTTGCCGCCCGCCAGGAAGTGCGCTTCGAGCTGATCTTGCTTAACCGGGATCCCAGCCTTATCCGCCTTAATCAGCGGCAAGATGATGCGGTGCGGTGGCACGCGGCGCAGCCGCATGGCCACTAAGCTGACCAGGCTAACCTTGACCCCGGCGGCGATAGCGGAGACCCACAGGCCGACGGGGATGAAGGTAAAGAGGATCATGAAAAAGAAGATGACAATACCGGCGAGAATTAGAATTTCCACAAGCTTACTCCTTTAGTAGAGATGGTGTCACGTCGAATATCTTACCGTAGCGGCCGGCAACTTACTACTCTTCCACCGCCCGGACGGTGACCCGGTTCCCTTCGACGCTTAGCACCTCGATTACCGTGCCACTGATGATAAAGTCCCCTTCGGTCACTACGTCTACGCGCTGGTGCCCGAAGCGCGCCACGCCGGCAGGGCGCAG
>JAGXSJ010000037.1 GCA_018333895.1 Truepera sp. | reverse complement strand
TTCGGCTTCGGGCTCGAGCGCCTGGCGCTGATCCCCTACGGCATCCCCGACATCCGCTACTTCTATAACGGCGACCTGCGGGTGCTGCGGCAGTTCCGGGGGGCGCTATGAAGGTCCCCTATAGCTGGCTCAAGGAGCTTGTCCCCGACGCTCCACCGCTATCTGAGACGGTTGATCTTTTAGCCGGTCTCGGCTTAGGGGTCGAGGAGGTTGTCCACCAACCCGGCGCCCCCGCCCAGGTGATAGTGGCCGAGGTGCTACAGGTGAGCGCCATCGCCACCTCGGAGCACCTCAAGCTCGCCCTGGTCATTGACGGTAGCACCACCTATCGCGTGGTCTGTGGAGCGCCTAACGTCGCCCCCGGCTTGCGCACCGCGCTAGCCAAACCCGGAGCGGTCATCGAAGGCGTTACGGTAGCGGCCCGCGAGCTAGCCGGCGTGAGCAGTGAAGGGGTCCTGTGCAGCCCGCGCGAGCTGGCTCTTTATGACTACGGCGGCGGCCTCTTAGTGCTAGGGGACGACGCGCCGCTAGGCCAAGAGCTCGCTGAGCTGTGGCCCGGCGAGGCGGTGATTACGCTCGAGCTGACCCCTAACCGCGCCGATGCCTTCAGCATCCTCGGGGTAGCGCGCGACCTGGCTGCCAAGCTGGGGGTGCCTTATCGCCATCCCGCCGCCGAGCTTGACACTGGCCAGCGCGACCTCCCTACTGGCCTGCGGGTCATTGTCGAGGATCCCCAGGGCTGCCCCCGCTTTACCTTGCGCAAGATCGAGGGCGTGACCGTCAAACCGAGCCCGCTCTGGCTGCAACGGCGCTTAGCGGCCATTCAGGTCAGGCCGCGCAACAACGTGGTCGATATCACCAACTATGTGACCTTTGAACTCGGCCAGCCTACCCACGCCTACGACCAGCGCGCGCTGGGCGACAGCACCATGGTAGTCCGGCGGGCGCGCGACGGCGAGAGGCTCGTAGCGCTTAACGAAGCGGCGTTGACCTTGGCGCCGAGCGACCTGCTCATCACCACACCGGTTCCGGGCGTCGGCACACGGCCGATCGGCGTAGCCGGGGTCATCGGCGGCCTAATTGAGAGCGTGCAGCCGGGTACTGCCACGGTGGTGCTCGAAGCCGCTCACTTCGACCCGGTCAGCGTGCGCCGGACGGCCAAGCGGCTTAACCTTGCGACCGACGCCGGCTACCGCTTCGAGCGCGGCGTCGATCCCAACCTGCCGCCGCTGGCAGCGGCGCGGATCGGACAGCTCCTGGCCGAGCTAGCGGGCGGGCGGCTCCACCCCGGCCTTACCGAAGTCGGCAGCGACCAGCCGCCGAAGACCATCGCTTATCGCCCCTCCCAAGTAGCATCCCTAACCGCGCTGGACGTGCCCTTAGACGCACAGCGGCGCTTTCTGACAGCGCTCGGCTGCCGCATTGCGGAAGGCCCGGACACCTGGCAGGTGAGCGTGCCGAGCTGGCGCTTCGACCTCGCTATCGCCGAGGACTTAATCGAAGAGGTCGCCCGGCTCCACGGCTACGAACATCTCCCCAGCAGCCTGCCGAAGATCGACTTTATCCCGGCGGAGTCAGACGTTACCCACCGGGGCCTGCGCAGCTTGCTGGTCGGTATGGGACTGCAAGAGGTCATCACTTACGTCTTCGCCAGCGACGAGGAGCTTACGCGCGCCGCCGCGCCCGCCGCCGTGGCGCGGCTGCTGAACCCTCCCGGCGCCGAGCGGAGCGTGCTGCGCACCGCGCTCTACCCCAGCCTGTTGGGAGTAGCCCGGTCTAACCACACCTTGGCGGGCTTGGCGCTCTTTGAGATCGGCCATGTCTTTGGCGAGCGCGAAGAGGAGCGGCTTGCTATCTTGCTCCAGGGCTGGTGGACCGAGGTGGGCTGGCTCCCCGGTCAACGCGCCGATTTTTACGTCTTAAAGGGGCTCTTAGATAAACTGGCGCAGAGCCTGGGCAGCACACTCAAGGTAGCAGCCGCCAGCCACCCGGCCCTCCATCCTGGCGTCAGCGCCGCGGTCTCTTGGCACGGCCAAGCGGTAGGCTTCATGGGCAAGCTCCACCCTGCAATCGCGGCGCACTACGAGCTATCCGAGGTCTATCTGGCTGAGCTGACCCTGCCGCTATCGCTGGGTAAGATCGACTTTGTTGACATTAACCGCCAGCCCCACGCCGAGCGCGATCTGGCCGTCCTGGCACCGCTAAAGCTAGCCTATGCCGAGCTCGAGCGGCTCGTTGCCAATAGCGCCGGGCCGTGGCTGGAGTCCCTTACTCCCTTCGATGTTTATCAGGGAGAGCAGCTCCCAGCAGGACAGCGCAGCCTGGCCTTACGGCTAAAGTTCCGCCATCCGGAGCGCGCCCTGCGCGACCAAGAGGTCGACGCCACTATGACCGATATCATTTCCACCTTGCGCCAATCCGGCTATGATATCCGTGGTTGACGCCGACCCGGAAACCCCATGAACTGGATCGATCTCCTCTGTCTTGTGATTATCGCCAGCACCGCTGCACTCGCCGCCAAGCGCGGACTGAGCGGCCTGCTGATCGGTGTTGGCGCGCTGCTCCTGTTTCCACTGCTGCTCTGGCTGGCCCATTTAAGCCAGCTGCTGGCGCTGGCGCTGGCGCTGCTGCTGGGGCTAGCGCTCGGTTTTGTGGGGCGCCACATTGCGCGGCTTAGCGGCCCGGTGGGTCCGCTCTATAACGCCTTGGGCGGTGTCGGCGGCTTCGTCCTGGGGACGCTGCTGACACTCAGCCTAGCAGCCTCGCTGCCCATCGAGCGCGACATCAACAACCTCTTGGTCTATCCGCCGCGCACCCTGGCGGCGCCGATCAGCGGCGCTCTGCCTGGGTCCCAGTTTGTCATGGTGGGGCGCAACATCTTGCTCTATCCGCTGCTCGATCCAGCCCTGTTCGCGCCGGGGCAGCGCGGACTTTTTGCTAGCCTGCACCAACTTCTGGTGTTCGGTAGGCCTTGGGAAGGGAGATAAAGCTATGTGTGGCATTGTCGGCTATGTAGGACATCGCCAGGCGGCTGAGGTGATTCTCGACGGCCTAAAAAGGCTCGAATACCGCGGCTACGACTCGGCAGGGTTAGTCATCAGCGACTCAGAGCGCGTGCTCAACGTTATGAAGCGTGCCGGCAAGCTCAAGGTTCTCAGCGATGCCTTCCGCACCCAACCCCTTACCGGCACGCTCGGCCTCGGGCATACCCGCTGGGCTACCCACGGCAAGCCCAACGACATCAACGCTCACCCTCACCTTTCCGAAGACGGCAAGTTGGCGGTGATCCATAACGGTATCATCGAGAACTACCTGCCGCTCAGAGCGCGCCTCAGCGCTGAGGGGCACACCTTTGCTTCAGAGACTGACACCGAGGTGCTGGTCCATCTGATCGAAGCCCACTACCAGGGCGACCTAGTGGCGGCGGTGCAGGCCGCGCTGCGCGAGGTCCACGGCGCCTACGCCATCGTGGTCTCGCACGCCGATCATGAGCTGATTGTGGCGGCCAGGGCTACCAGTCCGCTGGTGATCGGCTTAGGCCAGGGCGAGAACTTCGTCGCCAGCGACGTGCCGGCCTTGCTCCCCTACACCCGTGAGGTGATCTTCTTGCGCGACGGCGACATGGCGCTGTTAGCTAAGGACGGTGTCACGGTGACCGACTTCGGCGGCGTGGTGCTAAGACGGGATAGCGCTATTATCGACTGGGATGCCGAAGCGGCGGAAAAGGGCGGCTACCCGCATTACATGCTCAAAGAGATCTTCGAGCAGCCGGTGGTGCTGCAAAACACCCTCGGCGGGAGGTTAGCGGCTAACGGCACCGATGTCACGCTCGAGCTCTCGCTAGACCCCGCCAGCTTTAACCGGGTGGTCATTACCGCCGCCGGGACCGCCTACTACTCGGGCTTAGTCGGCGAATACCTAATCGAGAAGCTGGCCCGCCTGCCGGTCGAAGTCGAGGTGGCCAGCGAGTTCCGCTACCGCGAGCCGGTCATCGATAGCCGGACGCTGGTGGTGGTGGTATCGCAATCCGGCGAAACTATCGACACCCTAGAGGCGCTGCGTGAAGCCAAGCGCCAAGGCGCCCACACCCTGGCCATTCTGAATGCCAAGGGCTCCTCCATTAGCCGCGAAGCCGACGACGTCTTGTACATCCACGCCGGGCCCGAGATCGGCGTGGCCAGCACCAAGGCTTATATGGCGATGCTAGCCGCCTTTGAGCTGTTAGCTATCTGGCTGGGCCGGGCTCGCGGCACCCTCTCTGCCGCCCTGGCCGCCGAGCTGATCGCCGAGCTGCGCCATACCCCCGCTCTGGTTGAAGCCGCCCTCAAGGCCCGCGAGCAGGTCGCCGCCATCGCCGAAGCCTTTAAGGGCAAGAGCGATTACCTGTTCCTGGGGCGCGGCGTTAACTTCCCCACCGCCCTGGAGGGGGCGCTCAAGCTCAAGGAGATCAGCTACATCCACGCCGAAGCCTACGCTACCGGCGAGATGAAGCACGGCCCGATTGCGCTGATCGATGATGATATGCCGGTAGTGGCCATCGCTACCGCCTCAGCGCTCTATGACAAGACGGTTTCCAACATCCAGGAGGTGCGCGCTCGCGACGGCATCGTAATCGCGCTGGCTAGCGAGGGCGACGAGGCGATTAAAGCCCACGCCGACTACGTTATTACCGCCCCGCGCACCATGGAGCTGATCTCGCCCATGGTCAACGTGGTGCCGCTGCAACTGCTGGCCTATGAGACCGCCGCGCGCTTAGGGCTCGACGTAGACCAGCCGCGCAACCTGGCTAAGAGCGTGACGGTGGAGTAGCCGGAATCAGAGCGTAAAGACCCGGCTCCCAGCCGCCTCGAGCCGGAACTGAACCGGCTTGAGGTCGGCGAGCGCGTCAATAACCGCCGCCTGTTGCCTCTCGGGGCAGCAGGCGATCACAAAGGCGCTGATCTTGCCCCCCGGCAGTTGGGCGTAGGCGCCCGCCCGGCGCACCCGCGCCACTACGTCCCTGACGTAGTCGTCCTCAAAGTGGCCCGGCAGTTGCTGCTTGAGCCTCTGCATCTCACCGATGCACCAGGCGGCTTGCGCCAAATCACCGGCCATCAGTGCCGCCTCCAGCTCATAAGCCAGCCGCTTGATGGCGTGGAGCACCTCCAGCCCGACATCAAGGTGGCTAGTTAGCAGCTCGAGCGACGGCTTGCTCTTATGGTGCCGACCGCTGTAAAAGAGCAACAGCGACTCCTCAAAGGCGCGCCGCGCCGCGGGCGCCATAGCGACATCGCGGGCGCTGATCTGCGCTCCCTGATATTCGATGAGCTTAAAGCCGCCCAACGCACAGATAGCCGGGTCGTGATAGCCCGAAGCGCCCCCGAGCACCTCCACCTCAAGGTGGGCCGCCTCCCGGTAGAGCTGCTCCTGGCTAACTCCCCGGCCCTGGTAGGCGTGCATAGCGTGCAACAGCCCTACCGCCAACGCGCCGGAGGTGCCCAGGCCGCTCTCTCCGGCTAGGTCGGCCATCACCACGATGTCGAGCGGCGAGCCGGTCAGCCCGGTGAGCTTAACCGCTTCACGGATCAGCTCGTGCTTGATGTGCTCGACATTATGAACTTTTTCCTGCACATCTTGGTAGCGCAAGCGGTAGTAGCCGCCTAAGTTCTCCTTTACCAACACGTAGAGGTACTTGTCGATGGTGGCGCTGACCGTCACGCCGCCGAAGCGCTCGGCATACGGCTTGATATCGGTTAGCCCTCCGGCTAGCGGGATGCGCAGCGGCGTCTTGGAGACGATCATGCCAGCCCTTCGAGCGCCAGCACCCGCCGCGCCACAGCCAGCACGTTCTGTTCCGGCGTCGGTTGGGTGCCGCCCAAATGCAGCCACTCACCGGCCTTAACCCAGCCGACCTGCGCCCCCCGCTCAATGCAGCGCTGCAAGTTCGGCAAGGCCCGGTACTCGCCCCCAGCCTTGACCTCGGTCATAGCGGCCAAGACTTGTGGCTGAAGCTTCCACAAGCCGATGTCGAAAAGGTCGCCATCCCCCTGCCAGACCCGCGTAACCCGCTCGCCCGATAGGCTGGCGCGGAGCTGATCGCTCTCGCCGAGCAGCCCCGAAGAGTGCGTCACCACGTTGGGCGCTTGGTGCGCCCGCACGGCGGCAAATAGTTCAGGCGGCACGTAGAGGTCGGCCAGCCAGACGATCACTGGGTCTGTCGGCCGATAAGCGTCCCAGGCCAGCTTCAGCGCCTGGCCGGTGCCCTGCGGCGCGCCCTGCTCGAGGTAAGCGATCTTCAGGCGGCTATCCCCCTCGCCGAAGTAGGCCTTCACCTGCTCGCCATAATGCCCGATCACGATGACGAGCTGCGCTGAGGTGCCCAAAGGCAGACTATGCTTAAGATTGTCGATCGTGTACGCCAAAAACGGCTTAAGGCCGATGGGGTACATGCACTTTTGCAGGTAGCACCCTAAGCGGCCGAACCTGGTCCCCGGGCCCGCGGCCAGGCAGAGATAGTCCACGCCTTACGCTATCACAGCGCTTAAGGCATGACGCCCAAGAGCGCTGGGGACTTCCCTAGGAGGCCGCCTTAGCCGCCCGGCGCTCCTCAACGATCTTCTGCGCCAGGTGCGCCGGCACCTCGGCATAGGTCTCGAGCTTGATCGAGAAGGCCCCGCGCCCGCCGGTCATGGAGCGCAGATCGGCGGAGTAGTTCTGGATCTCCGCCAGCGGCACGTGGGCGCTGATCACGCTTACCGAGCCTTCGGCATCCATGCCCAGGATGCGGCCCCGCCGGGTGTTGAGATCGCTGATGACATCGCCGGTAGAGCGCTCAGGGACGCGTACCTTCAAGAGCATGATGGGCTCGAGCAAGACCGGTTTGGCCTGCAACATAGCCTCCTTGAAGGCCTGCGCCGCAGCGATCTGGAAAGCGATATCCTTGGAGTCGACCGGGTGGTCCTTGCCGTCGTAGGGGGTAGCTCTGACGTCTACTACCGTAAAGCCGCCTAGCGCTCCCTCGGCTAGCGCGCTGCGGATCCCCTTCTCGCAGCTAGGGATGAACTGGGTGGGGATGGTGCCACCCACTACCGCATTAACAAACTCAAAGCCCGCGCCCCGCGGCAAAGGCTCGACCCGCAGCGCCACCTCGGCAAACTGACCCGCGCCGCCGCTCTGCTTCTTGTGGCGGTAGCGCGCGTCACCATGGCCGGTGATAGTCTCGCGGTAGGGGATCTTGGGCTGGCGCGTCTCCACCTCGACGTTGTAGCGCTCGCGCAGCTTTTCAGTCGCTACTTCCAGGTGGATATGGCCCATCCCCCACAGCACCGTCTCGTGGGTCTCGCTGTTGCGCTCGAGCTTTAACGTCGGGTCTTCGTCCAGAAGCTTCTGGAGGGCGCCCGAGAGTTTGTCCTCGTCACCCCGGGCCTTGGGATAGAGGGCGATAGCCATCACCGGCGAGGGTAGGTTGATCGGCGGCAGCTTGACCACCTTGATCTTGTCGCACAAGGTATCCCCGGTCTTAGGCTCGGTCAGCTTGGTTAAGGCGCCGATCATTCCGGCCGAGAGCTGCTTGACCTCTTTTAACTCCTTGCCAAAGGGGGTGTAAAGGTGGGCCGCCTTTAGCTCCACCCCCTGGCTGCTGTCCAGAATTACCTCACCGGGTTTGAGCATACCCGACAGAACCCGTAGCATAGTCACCTTGCCGAGGTAGGGATCGATGGTGGTCTTAAAGACCCGCGCACAGAAGGGCTGATTGAGGCCCAGCGTGGGTGGGGTACCTTCCTCAACCGCCAGCAGCCCGTGATCGGTAATGTCCCGCACCCCGCGCGAGAGGAAATCGAGCAGCATACTGATGCCCGCTACCTGGGTAGCCGAAGCCAGCAGTACCGGGGTGAGTTCGTTGCGCCGCACCGCGGCATAGAAAGCTTCCGCCAGCGCCGTATCCTCGATGGCAGCATCCTCCAAGTAGCTCATCATTAGTTCGTCATCGGTCTCGACGATGGCCTCTATCAGGCGCTCGCGATACTCTCCGGCGATCCCCTTGATCTCGTCGGGAATGGGGATCTCCACCGGATCGCCCTGGGGCCAAACGTAAGCTTTCATGCTCAGCAGGTCAACCAGCCCGCGGAAGTCTTGGGCTTGACCGATCGGCACCTGAACGGCGGCGATATTGCCGGGCAAGGTCGCCTCAATATCGGCCATGGTGCGGAAGAAGTCGGCGTTCTCGCGATCCATCTTGTTGACCACGATGATGCGGTTTAGCTCGCGCTCTTCAGAGCTAGTCCAGACCCGCTCGGTGCCGACCGCTACCCCGGAGACGGCCGAGACCACCACCACAGCGGCATCAGCAGCGAGCTGTGCAGCGCGAATCTCACCGACAAAGTCGGCGTAGCCAGGGGTATCGAGGAAGTTAAAGAGGTTGCCCTGCCAGGAGACCGGCACCACGCTGGTGTAGATCGAGATCTTGCGGCGCTGCTCCTCGGGGGTGTAATCGGTGACGGTAGTGCCCTCCTCAACCTTGCCGAGGCTCCCCTTAGCGCCACTGCGGAATAAAAAAGCCTCCACCAAGGAGGTCTTGCCCGCCCCGCTGTGGCTTAGTACAGCTACGTTGCGGATGTTCACTTCCGACATAACGGCTCCTTTTTGTGGCCTGTGCGCCACCCTCTGCAGCTTCCGGCTCAGGCCGGGAGGGGTAGCCTAATCACGTAGCCAGATTATAGCAGGCTATGACACCGCGCTGACCAAGGGATGAAAGTCCTCTAAGCTGCGGCGCCTTTGCGGTAAGCTTTACTAATGACACCGCCGCGCCGACCAGTAAAACCGCGGCGCCACACGCCAGACAAGCATCGCGAAGCACCCCGCAGGGCTGGCCCCCGCACCAGCTGGGATCCACTAGCCACCTGGTACGATGGCTGGGTCGGCAAGGGCGGCAGCCACTACCACCGCCAGCTGGCCATCCCCACTACACTAAAGCTTTTAGCCCTACAGCGCGGCGACACCCTGCTTGATATCGGCTGCGGCCAGGGGGTGCTGGCCCCATTTGCGGCCAAAGCGGGAGCCGGCTATACCGGGGTCGATGCCAGCCCGGCGTTAATCAAACTAGCCCGTGAGCGGCACGGTGGCAGCGGGCACTTTTTAGTGGCTGATGCTCGCAAGCTCAGCGAGCAGGTTAGGCTTAAGGGGCCTTTTAGCGCCGCAGCGTTCCTGCTGTCGCTGCAAGACATGGACCCGCTCGAGCCGGTCCTGGCTCAGGCGGCAGCACAGCTAGCTCCGGGGGGCCGCCTGGTGATCTTTATGCTCCACCCCTGCTTCCGCGTCCCCCGGCAGAGCGGTTGGGGGTTTGACGAGGGGCGGCAGCTCCATTACCGCCGGGTCGATAGCTATTTAACACCCAATGCGGTGCCGATGAAACCGTACCCTGGCCAACAGGGCGTGACCCTGAGCTTCCATCGGCCTCTGTCGCACTACCTTAACGCTCTGAGCAGCCTAGGGCTGGCGCTAACGCAGGTCATAGAGCTCCCCGATCAGCCGATGAAAGAGCGCCCTGATAACCCCGACATCCCACTGATGCTGGCCCTAAAGGCTATCAAACCCGCTTAAACAGCGCCGCCATTACCCGCGCTCCCAAGCACCCCTACACCAAACTTCTCCGCGAGTCGGTCCCCGAGAATGATCCCGAGAAGAGATGGACCGAGAAGATCGTCCTGGCCGATAGCGAGTACGGAGAGTATCTGAGGGTGGGCTGCAAGTTCGCAGGCCGCTGCCCTATCGTTTATGATCGCTGCAAAAGCGAAGTACCGCGAGAGGTGCTCTTAAACGAGGTCATAGTCAAGTGTCACAAATACGACGAGGCAGGCTAGAAAAAACAGCTACCCCCGTAAACTGCACGGGGGTAGTCTGGCATAAGCTACTTTAAGCCTGAGGCGTTTCGGACTCTTCCGGCTCTCGCGGTCTCTCCGGCTCCAAGCTGGGACGCTTACCTAGCCGGAAGGCTGCGGTAAGGAGCGCGGCGGCTTCAGCCGCATCGACCACGTTTTCGGGCTCGAGCTCAGCCTCGGGTTTGGCCGCCGGTTCGAGTTTGGGTTGAGGTGCTACGGCTTTTGTTTCAGGCTTGGGCGCGGGCTTGGTTTCGGCCTTCTCGCTCTTGGTCTCGCTCTTGGTCTCGGTCAGGCCGAACTGCGCGAAGAGGTCGGCATAGACGTCGCCTAGTTTGGTGGTGGCCTTAGTACCGGCATCGGCGCTGGCGTAGCTGTAGTCGTAATCGATCCCGGCGCTGCGGCGGCCACCGCGGCGTCCCTTGCGGCCACCGGCACTGCGGCCGCTCTGGGCCTCAGCCCCGCTCTCGAGGGCGCCGGCGGTGTAAGGCAACAGGCGCTTGCGCGAGAGGCTAGCGCGCTGCTCAACCGGGTCGATATTGAGAATCACAGCGGTGACCTGATCGCCCTTATTGAAGTGCTCAGCAACGTTGCCAATGCGTTCATGAGCCAACTCGCTGATGTGGATCAGCCCTTCGATGCCCTCTTCGATCTCCATGAATACGCCGAACTCGGTGAGGCCGGTGATCGGGCCGGTGATCTCGGTGCCGGGGGGGTAACGGTCAGGCAGGCTCGACCACGGGTCGGGCTGGGTCTGGCGCAGACCGAGCGAGATGCGCTTCTGGTCGAGGTCGAGCTTGAGGATCATCGCTTCGACCAGGCTCCCCTCTTGTACGATCTCCTTGGGATGGCGCACGCGCTTGGTCCAGCTCATCTCGCTGACGTGGATTAAGCCCTCGAGCCCCGCTTCGATCTCCACAAACGCCCCGAAGGGGGTAAGGTTAGTCACCTTGCCGGCAACCTTCTGGCCGATGTGGTAGGTAGCGAGCACGTTCTGCCAGGGATCGCCGATTAAGCGCTTCATGGAGAGGTTAATCCGCTCGCGCTCAAGATCCATATCGAGCACTTCGACCTTGACCTTTTGGCCGACTTGCAGCACCTCTTTGGGGTGGTTAAAGCGCCCGTAGCCGATCTCGCTGCGGTGTACCAGGCCGTCCACGCCGCCCAAGTTCACAAATACGCCGAAGTCGGTAATCTCGACCACTTCGCCTTCGAGCTGGGCGCCGGGCTCGAGCCGCGCTAGGGTCTCAGCTTTCTTCCCGGCTACCTCTTCTTCCACAATGCTGCGCCGCGAGATGATCACGCGGTTGCGCTTGCGGTTAAGCTCAATGATGCGCACCTTCATGCGCTGGCCGACAAAGGGGCTTAGATCGTTGATGCGGCGCACATCGACCTGGCTAGCCGGCAGGAAGGCCCGCACACCGAGGCTGGCCACTAGGCCACCCCGCACCTTCTCGATGACCTCGACTTCGACCGGCAGCTTCTTCTCGTAGATCTCTTGCAGTAGGTTCCAGGCGCGTTCCTGATCGGCCCGCTTCTTGGACAGCACGATGGTATTGTTGGGGATATCGGCCCGGATGACATAGACCTGCACCTCGTCGCCAGGCTTGAAGTACTTGCCGGCCTCGTCCGCCTTGAGGTCGTACTCAAACACCTGGTTGTAAGGGATCAGCCCTTCAATCTTGGCGCCCACATCCACCACGATGCCCTCTTGTGACAGCATGATCACCGTGCCGGTGGTCATCATGCCGCGATGAACCGGCTTGCGGGCGAGTTGATCGTCGCTGGCGGCCATAACCTCGGCCATGGTCATGGTCTCGGCAGTCGCTTCGGACTCGCGGCTCACCTCATGACTCTCAGCAGCAGCTTCGCCGGCTTGCGGCACTTCGGGTGCTTCTCCCGCTGCGCTCAGGGCGGCATCGTGACTCGCCTCGTGGCTGGCGGTGTTGGCGCTAGCTTGCGGCGCATCAGGAGACTCTCCCGCTGCGCTCGGATCGGCCCCTGCGCTCGGATCGGCGCTGTCGTGGAGGGTTTCGCCGCTCTGCTCGGCACTATCACTGTGGCTCTCGGGTTGATCTGCCGCGGCGCTTACACCCTGCTCAGCGACTGCGGCTGGGGCCTCGCTCGAGCCTGTGTTCAGGGCTTGGTCGGTGGCCGGGACAGGGTTATCCACAGCCGGGTTTAGTTTGTTATCCATTTACGGGGGCTCCTCCTTGGAGTTATAGGCAACGTTTCATTTAAGCACATTTCCTGAGCCTATCGCAAGACCCTCGACTGGAGCGCCCTGCCAGGCGAGAAAAACCCCGCGTGGGAGGCGCGGGGTTCGGGAAGAGAAAGCGGAGCGGAGGCTTTGGGAGTGGCCTCAGATCCACGCCTGAAGTATACACCCATTAGCCGTCAGATGCTGTGTTGTGTGTCGCTTCAGCTTGGCAGCAATCACTCTCGCTTCGCTCGGGTCAGCAATCACTCTCGCTTCGCTCGGGTCAGCAAGAGACGAGAGGTGAGAAAAGAGTGCTCATTCCTCAACCTTATCCCTGACTAGAGGGTGTTATGAACTTTAGCCTAGAGCTGCAGATACTTGCAGCTTGAGGGATGAGCCGGAAGCGTTATGCGAGTGATCCTGCGGTTTACACGCAGGACGGACGAGGAGTGGTCCTGCGGGTACTCGCAGGATCGTAGCCCCCTACCTGACCTTGATGCGTGATCCTGCGCGCTTGCGCCGCAGGATGCACCACAGCGCGAGTACGCCTTGTGTTATGATGTGCTCGACGGGGTGCGCTGGATCGTTCGGGCAGGAGCAGTCCTGCAAGTATCTGCAGGACGGATGATGCCCGCTGACTTGCCGCCTTGGGAGGTAGTGTGTCAGTCGTCATCGGGAGGACCACCTGATGGTGCGCGACCCAGGGAAACACCACCGCCAATCGATCAGGCTGAAGGATTACAACTACTCGCGGGCGGGGGCTTATTTCATCACCATTGTAACGCAGGGTCGGGTCTGCCTGTTCGGTGACGTGGTGGATGGGGCAATGCGGTTGAATGAGGCGGGACAGATGATCCAATCGGTATGGGACGATATACCGGCGTTCTATCCCGGCGTTGATACCGACGAATTTGTGATCATGCCCAATCATGTCCACGGGATCGTTGTCCTGGTAGGGGCGACCCCCCGTGGTCGCCCTGATGCCGGTGGTCGCCCTGATGCCGGTGGTCGCCCTGATGCCGGTGGTCGCCCTGATGCCGGTGGTCGCCCTGATGCCGGTGGTCGCCCTGATGGCGGTGGTCGCCATGATACGACAGGGCAGGCACGGGGGCCTGCCCCTACGTTGACGTTGGGGGATGTGGTGCATCGGTTCAAAACCATGACCACCAGGCAGTATGCAAACGCGGTCAAACAATTCTGCTGGCCCGCATTCTCTGGGCGATTGTGGCAACGCAACTATTACGAACGCATCGTTCGCAACGGCAAATCACTGAACCGTATCCGCCAGTACATCGCCGATAACCCGGCGCGATGGTCATACGATTGGGAAGAATCTGGCGGCTACGAAACCCGAACCGGAGGAGGTATGGCCCAGCCGACCAAGTAACTCTGGGCGCCGCTAATGCTGGGTGCGTTTGACGTTGATGGGCGCTTCAGGGGCGTTGCGGAGGGGCTCGAGCGCTTCATCAAGCAGGTGCGCCCACTCGTTGCCGCAACCCGGCAAGAAGATGCCCAACTCGCCCATCCTGCGCCCGGCCCGCAGCTCGGCCACATCCCACATGATGTCGTAGTCGCTGACTAGCCGATAGCTGCGCGTTTGGGCCTGGTAGTCGATGGTTACCCCCGGCAGGCGCTCTAAGAGCTCGTGGCGGAACTGATGGAAGTAGATGCGGGCGCTCTTGGGCTTGTCATCAGGGAAGATGTCGGCCATTAGTTTCTTCAAACCGACCTCGCGGTGCTCCAAAAAGTAGGCCAGCAGCTCGACTGCGCGGCGCAGCCGGATGTTGACGGTCTGCCCGCCTAAGACGATCTTCTCTTCGCCCATGCTGTAGAGTTCCAGCACCTGGGGCGGTCCGCCGACCAGCTTGGGGTGCGACAAGCGCGCAGCTTCGCGCAGTTGCGGCGCCAGCACCCATTCGCGGGCCAAAAAGGCCTGGTTTTGCAGGACGGCGCACAGCGCCTGGAGCCTATCTAGTTCATCGAGGTAGCGCCCGTCGCCGGCGGCGCGATATATTTCAGCCAGGTGGACCTGCACCCGGCCTTGCTCTTGGAGCAGCCCCATCGCGCCGTACTCCTCCACTAGGGTTGCCAGCGCTTGCTGGGCGTCGGTAGCTGGCAGCGCGCCGCGCCAATAGTCGAGCAGCACCTCGTGGAAGCGGTAGTCCAGACGGTCGCGCCGGTAATTGACCAGCACGCGGGCTCGAGCCAGGTGCTCGAGGGCGGTGGGGTAGACCCCCTGGCCGCCATAAAGGGCGGCTAAGCTCAGGCGGCAAGTTAGTTCGCCCTGGCTATCAACCTCCAGCAGCAGCGGTATCACCTCCAGGTAGTGCGCGGCGGCGTCTGGCGTGTTCCCCATGGCCCAGGCAATATCAGCCTTCATTCCCAGATAGAGCCCGCGCACCCCTGTTGCGTAGTCGGCTTGCAGCGCTGCTAACTCCTGGATGGCCTGGGTATAGCGCCCGAGCATCAGCAACCCGTGGGCCTTGGCGAGCATCAGGGAAGCTGGAGCCTTGGGTACGATCTCCAACGCCTGGTCAAAACACCATAACGCCCGCTGAACGCGCCCGATCTGCCCATAGAGCAGCCCCAAGCGGATGAGCAGCCAGGGGGCCAGAACCGGGTACTCCGGCAGGCCCTGCACCAAGCGCCAACCCTCTTCGGCCAGCTCCACGGCCTGTTGGAAGTTGCCGGAGTTTTCCTGATGGTAGCTCTGTGCCCGCAGCAGCAGCACCCTATCCGGCGGGTTAAGCTTTGCGGCATCCACTTTGGCCAGCTCAGCCGCGGCCTTCTCACTGCGGTCCATAAAGCCAAGCACCCGCGCCAGTTCGATGCGCGCTCCCTCCTCGCCCCGGGTTACCGCGCGGTACAGGAGCTGCTCCGCTTCCTCCCGCTGGTGCAACATCAAATAGCAGACGCCCGCCCAGCGTTGATCCTTAGGGGTCGGCTTGTTGATGGCCTGATAGGCGGCCAGGCCGCGCCGGTACTCCTCCAGGTAGACCCAGCCCTGCACGGCGCTTTCCAGCACAATCCCCTCGAAGCGCTGGTCGATCAGCTTTTGCACCTGCGGCAGGTCGGCGTCCACCGGCTCATTATAGCCCCTGTAAGCTACGGCGCAAGCCGCAGCGAGCGCCGGCGGCCCTCTGTCATTCTGAGGAGCGCAGCGACGAAGAATCCCGCTATCGCCGCTAACGGCGGTACCTCCCGAGGTTGCTTCGCGGAGTTTGCCCTAGCGCGAAAGGCGAGATTGCTTCGCGGAGCCTGTGCTGAGGGACGAAGTGCTCGCCATGACCTAATACCTTATTGTCATACAGACAGGCGAAGGGCTCGGGGGGCTTGCACAACCAGCCAGGCCGTGCTAACATCACTCTAACTCTCGAGATTGGGAGATCTCGAGAGGGACCAGGCGCCCGCGGTTTGGGAGAACTTAAGCGTCAGGTGCAGTAAAGTTAGCTGTAGGGAAGAGAACGGGAGCAACGGCCATGGGAAGAACCCACGGGTTCACGCGCCCCACTACAGACAATAGGTGGTTACTCTAAGCAGGGTTAGCTGCTTGGCGTCTTAGCTCTTGTGGGTTGGGAGACCCAAGCCGGTTGGGAGACCGGGAGCTGAGTGGGAGACCAGGAAGAGAAAGGGAGAGCCACATGATCGAACATCGCTGGTTGGGGGTGGAGCCGCGCTAGGCGCTGGAAGGATTTGTCTAGAGCGTAGTATCTACCGCCACTATTACTAACGGCAAGTAGGGCCAGGGCAGCTTTAGCAGTCTCCTGGTAAAGCCTAAATATCCCGGCAGGGAGGGCTTATATGCGTTTTCTAAGCACTCCCCTGCTACTCTGCTGTCACGTCGAAAGGAGACGTGGCACGTGGAGCCTTTACTTTATGCATCACAACGCGCAACGGGCAGCGGCTTCCCCTTAAAGCGCAGCGCAGCGGAGGTCGGCTCATGATCCGCTGGGCTGTGCCGCGGGCTCATCGGGCCGATACTAAGCGGACGGGCTTAAGCCTGCGCTGGTTGGGCGCCCTGGCCGTGACGGCGTTAGTGGCGCTGGTGGCCACCGTCGTTATTGCAGCCGGGGGCGCCGGGAGCGCATATAGCCAGTTGATGTACTTCCCCATCCTGCTGGCCGCCTGGCTCTTCACTGCGCCAGGCGCGGTGATCGTGGCGCTAGTCGGCGGTCTGACGTTAGGCCCGCTGATGCCGCTCAATACGGCTACCGGCGAGCTGCAAACGGCGGCCCAGTGGCTCTCGCGGATGGCGTTCTTCGCGGTCTTCGGAGCACTGGCCGGACAGGCGAGCCGGATGTTTAACCGTCGCCTAATGGCGGTCGAGTCCAAGGCCGACCGCCTGTCGGAGATGTACACCCGCGTCCTGTCGAGCTTAGCGCTCACCGTGGAGGTGCGCGATGAGCCGACCAAGGGGCATTGCGAGCGCGTAGCTCACAATTCGCTGCTGCTGGGCACGGAGCTAGGTTTTAGCGAGTCTCAGCTCGAGCTCCTCTACTGGAGCGCACTGCTTCATGACCTCGGCAAGATCGCGGTGCCGGAGCGCATCTTGCTTAAGCCGGGGACGCTTACCGCAGAGGAGTACAGCCAGATTAAGCGCCATCCGGGTTATGGCGCGGAGCTGCTGGAGTCGATCTCGCCGGACTTTGCCCCGCTGGCCGAGGCGGTCCGCGCCCACCACGAGCGCTGGGACGGCGCCGGCTACCCGCTCGGCCTGTCAGGCGACCGCATCCCGCTGCTGAGCCGCATCATCGCCATCGTCGATGTCTTTGAGGCGCTAACCAGCGCACGGCCCTATCGCGGGCCGATCCCAGCGGAGCAGGCCATGGCCTACCTCAGCGAGGGCGCGGGCAGTCAGTTCGACCCGCAGCTGGTGCCGCTGTTTGAGCAGCTCTACCAAGCGGGCAAACTGAGGCTGGCCGGTGTGCCTGCCGCTCCCGCAGTCAGTCTAAGCGATGTCAGTCTCAGCGATGACCGGGCGTTAACAGAGCGTGATCGGGCGCTCTACCCGGTCAAAGCCAACTAGCTGCCCCATTGCCAGCATCACCGGAATCCCGCCGTTGTTAAGTGTTAGCTGCCGGGTCGGCTTAAGCCCGGCCTCCAATTGGTGCGGCTGGGCCAGGAGCGCATAGTCCCAGCCGATGCAAACGCGGCGCAGTACCGCCATCAATCCCCTTAAGCGCCCCTCCTCGACACGCTGGCCGTAAGGGAGATTACAGAGCAGGAGCCGCCTGGCACCTTGCTTGCTCAGCTCGTCATAGGGGAGCCTCAGGGCATCGGCTTGTTTCAAGTTAAGCTCCAGGCCCGCTCGTTGTGCGTTGCTCCGGGCTGCTCGCACCGCTCCAGGGTCGAGGTCGCTGCCTAGCAGCACGACCGCAGAAGGCCGGCGCTGTAACGTGGCGCTCTCCTTGAGGCGCCGCCACTTGCCTGGCTGAAAGAACGGCGCCTGCTCGAAGGCGAAGGTGCGCTGTCCGCCGGGTGGGATGTTTGCCGCCAATAATCCGGCCTCAATTAAGAGCGTACCGGAGCCGCACATCGGGTCGACGATGAGGTCGTAGCGCTCGGCCTGACAGGCTATGGCGATGCCTGCCGCCAGCGTCTCGCGCAGCGGCGCCTTGGCGGTGGCTAATCGGTAGCCGCGCTTGTGCAGGTGTAGACCGCTGGTGTTAAGGCTGATGGTGCAGCGGTCCTCAAAGAGCCTGACCAAAATCTCCAAGGGGGCGTCTGCTGTGTGAACCGGCTGGAGGCCCATGGGCGTGAGGCGTGCCAGGATCGCTTGATAAAGGGTATTAGCCACCCCAGCGCCCTGCTGTAAGCGCGAAGCCTTAGCGCTGACGCGCAGGCTTACCGCCGGGCTAAAGCCGAGATAGAGCTCCCAGGGGATACGCCGCGCTCGGTTATAGAGCATCGGCAACGACTGCGCCAAGAAGTTATCGATGCGCAGCAGCACGCGGTGCGCGGTGCGGAGCCAGAGGTTGCTGGCGTAGGTCAGCTCGAGCTGGCCAGTAAACTCCACCCCACCGCCGACCGGCACGGCCTCGCTCACCCCCAGCGCCTGCACCTCGCTAAGCAGATAGGGCTCTAACCCCGGCGCGCAGACCGCCATGAAGCGCTGCGGGGCCTTATAGAGGTGGCGTTTGAGGCGGCGCGTCAGCGCTCGCGGCGTAAGGGTCTCCCCCATCATCCGCTCCGCGGGTCGAGCCGGTCGCGCAGGCCGTCGCCCAGCAGGTTCCAACCCAGCACCGTGATGGCGATGGCCAGGCCCGGCACCAGGGCCGGATAAGGGCTTAGGGCCATAAAGCCCTGAGCTTCGCGCAGCATGTTGCCCCAGCTTGGGGTGCGCGGCGGCGTGCCGAGCCCCAGGAACGACAGCGCGGCTTCGGCCAAGACCGCTACTGCCAGGCTCAGGCTGGCCTGCACGACGATGGGCGATAGGGCATTAGGCAAGATATGCCGCGCGATTAGCCGGCCATGGTGAGCACCCAGGGCGCGCCCGGCCTCCAGGTAATCTTGCTCTTTGACTACCAGGACGCTCGAGCGCATCAGCCGCGCAAAGACCGGCACCGTGGCGATACCGATAGCGGCCATAGCGGTGGCCGTGCCGGGGGCGAAGATAGCGGCCAGCAGCAGCGCCATCAAGATGGCCGGAAAGGCGAATAGCACATCGGCCAGCCGCATCATGACCTCATCAAGCAGCCCGCCCAGATAGCCGGCCAGCACGCCCAATAAGCAGCCGACACTGATGGCCAAGCCCACGGCGATGAACCCGACCAGCATCGTCATGCGCGCACCTACCAGCAGACGGCTGAACAGGTCCCGCCCGAAGTTGTCGGTGCCGAGCCAGTGTTCATGGCTAGGGGGCTCGAGCTGCCGGGCAAAGTTCATGGCGTTGGGATCGTGCGGGAGCCAGACCCAACTCAAGAGCGCCGCAGCGACGACCAGCCCGACCAGCAGGCCGCCGAGGAGCAGGTTCGGCTTAGGCATAACGGATCCGGGGATCGAGCAGGCTGTAACTGGCATCGACCAAGAAGTTAATCAGCACGATGGTGCCGGCATAGACCAGGACCAGCCCTTGCAACAGCGGAAAGTCGCGGGTGCCGATGGCGATCAGCGCCAAGCGCCCTAAGCCCGGCAGCGAAAAGACCTGCTCGATAACGATAGCGCCCACCAACACCTGCCCCAGGCTCAGACCGAGGCTGGTGATAATGGTGATCATGGCGTTGCGCAGCGCATGTTTGCTCACGACCTGGCGGCCTGGCAGACCCTTGGCCCGGGCGGTACGGATATAGTCTTGGGCCAACACCTCGAGCAGGGCCGCTCTGGTCATCCGGGTCAGGAGGGCGACCTGCCCTAACGCCAGCGCCAGCACGGGCAGCGCCAGACTGTGCAGGTAGCCCAACGGGCTGCGCTCCCAGGGAACAAACCCGCCTGCCGGGAGCCAGCCCAGCGTGACGCTAAACAGCAAAATCAACAGCAGCGCCAACCAGAACGAGGGGATGGCGGCACCCAACTGGGCCAGCGCGATGATGGCGGGATCTACCCAGGTGCCGTGCCGGCGAGCGGCCATTATGCCGATGGGCAAAGCGATTAGGCAAGCTAGCAGCATACCGGCCAGAGCTAGCGGCAGCGACACACCAAGCCGCGCCAAAATCAGTTCGCCAACCGGCCGGTGGTAGTTGAGCGACTGGCCAAAATCGCCCCGCACCATACCGGCCAGCCACCAGCCAAAGCGCGTCAGCGGCGGCTGCTCGAGCCCAAGCTGTGTGCGCAACGCTGCCAGCGCCTGCGGGCTAGCACCTAGCCCTAGGATGATCTCGGCAGGGTCGCCCGGGATGATCAGCAGAGCGCTAAAGACCAGCGCTGCCGACAAAAACATGGTGAGGGCGGCAAAAATTAAGCGGCGCAGGAGATAGGTGATCATTAGCAGGTATCATCTGGTCAAGTAATGCAGTATCCGCACGTAAATTACGGTGAGGATACCGCATCAGCCACTGTGCAACCCGCTGCTGGAAGCCGGGCTCGGCTAGGTTCAACGCGCCCAGAACACCTCGGTCATGTTGATACTGGGGGTGGGCTGGCTCTCCCAGAAGCCGTAGAGATCACGCCTAGCCGCTACCAGGTAGGCGGTGCTAAAGACCCACACATTAACAGCGTCCTCGGCGATCTGCTTGGCGACCTCCTGCAACAGGGCGATCCGCTCGGCCTCACTGCCGGCCCGTTCGGCGGCAGCCAGCAGCTCGCGCACCCGTGGGCTGTCGTAGCGGAAGTAGTAGTTGGGATTACCGTAGATGCCGATATCATGCGGCTCGGAGTGGCCGATGATAGTCATGTCGTAGTCGGCGTTAGTGAAAATCCGCGAGAGCCAGGTGCCCCACTCCACCACGCTGAGATTAACCCGGATGCCGACCTCGGCGAGCTGCTGGGCGAT
>JAGXSJ010000036.1 GCA_018333895.1 Truepera sp. | reverse complement strand
CACCTTATTGCCAGCCTGACCTACCTGCCCAGCAGCCTGGGGATTATCGACATTGCTCGCTCTGCCCAGACCGACTTAGATACTGCTGCCCGTCACTTCTTCGTACTGGGCGAACGGCTAAAGCTTGGCTGGCTGCGCGACAACCTCGCTGCTATTCAGCACAGCAGCAAGTGGGAGAAGATCGCTAGCGGTGGCTTGATAATTGACTTACGCCGTGCCCAACGCGACCTAACCGCGCACTTTTTACTTAGCGCTGCTGTCGGCGGCCCGGCGGCATTAGACACCTTTTTGGCCGAGCATCCGCGCCTGCTAAAGCGCTACGACGAAGGGCTGCGCGAGGTGCAGGATAATAACACGCTCAGCCTGGCCAGTGGCGGCGTGTTAGCTAGGTTGCTATTACAACTCGCCCAAGAGACGCGCCGCACCATTCCAGTAACCACTACGCCAGCAGCTCCTGCACCAAGCGATTGAGCCTTATCAGCCCGGCTGGAGTAGCTTGCAGCACCGGCCCCTGGCGCGTCAGCCAGCCTAACTGGCTATAGCGCGCCAGCCAGTCCTGTAGGAGCACTTCCACCTCCAGGCCGCTCTTGGCCGACAGCGCCGCCAGATCGACGCCGCGCCTAGTGCGCAAGCCGGTCATCAGCACGTCTTCGAGATAGCGCCGACCACCGACCGCCACTATCTCGGGGAGGTCGCCGCGCAGCCAGCCCTTGATCGGCGGGTTGATCCGCCGCTCGCCCACCCCCCCCCCTAGACAGCGGGGCAGGAAGCTCGCGGCTGAGGGGCCCAAGCCCAAGAAGAACTCGCCGTGCCAGTAGACCTGGTTGTGGCGCGACTCACAACCGGGCCGCGCGTGGTTGGAGACCTCGTAACGCCTAAGCCCGTACTCCGGCAAGATCTCCTGCACCAGCAAGTAGGCGTCAGCATCCTGGTCGGGATCGACCCTGATCCCGCGCAAGGCGAACGGCGTGTAGGGTTCTATAGTCAAGCTATAGACGCTCAGGTGCGGCACGCCGGTCTGCGCCAAGGCGCGCAGGTCGCGCAGCACATCTTGGCCCGGCACCGCGGTAATCAGGTCAGCGGACACCGCAAAGCCCGCTGCTAGCGCCATAAATACTGCCTCTAACCCTTCGCGGCCACTGTGCTGCCGCCCCAAGAAGCGCAATACCGCCTCCTGACTGGACTGCACGCCGATGGAGAGGCGGCTGAAACCCAGGGCCTTAAGGGTCTTTAACCGCGCCGCGTCGAAGGTGAGCGGGTCGGCTTCAAGGGTGGTCTCGAGCCTGCCCGGCCAGCCCCAGGTGCGCGTAAAAATAGCCACGATCGCCGCTAGCTCAGCATCCGTAAGATGCGAAGGAGTGCCACCGCCAAAATAGATGGTGTCGAGCGGGCCGGGGAAGGCTTCGTAGCTGGCCGCCGCCTCCTGCTTAAGCCGCCGCAAGTAGGCTGCTACCAACCCCTCCTGGCGCTTCATCTTGTGAAAGTCGCAGTAAGGGCAGATGCTGGGGCAAAACGGCACATGGAGGTACAGCGCGCGCGGCACGCGCTCAGCTTAGCGCGCAGCAGCAGGCCGGGGCGGCTGTTGCGATAACACTTAATAAAAGATTTAGGTTTGCCTAAACTTAATCACCATCTTCACTGAGAGCGCGCTTTGGCACTTTCCGGCTTAAACTGTGACCTCTGCCGGCGGCAGCGGTTAAGGAGAACTTTGGCTGCTTAACAGGGAGCTCATGCTCTAGCGCGGCTCTCCACTGCCCCCAGGGCCTTCCAGCCGCTCCTTGTCGCTCCCGAAACAGCCCGCTAGCCGCTTCTCAAGCGTCGCGCGCCAGCTTTTGGAAAGACTCAAGCCCCTCAATAGCTGCTCGATAACAGCTAGGTCGTTCTTGTCGTGGTGCATCACCCGGTTGGCTTCGGCCACGCTTACGCTCTGCGGGTCTCGCTCAAGAAGCGTGATGAGGTCACCAGGGCTCACCCAGCCGGGCTCGAGACAGCGGAGGTAGAAGCCGGTGTAGCCCGTCTCCTGCACCCAAAGCGCTAGTTTGGGCTCCTGGTAGCTGGCGGAAAGCTTGAAGCAGGGCTGGCGCGGTTGGGAGACCTGCACCCGTGCGCTGCCCACTCTGAAGATGTCGCCGATATGAACGGTTTGCTCGAGCAGCCCAAAAGTGGTGAAGTTCTCACCAAAGGGGGCGGGCGGCAGGTTGCGACCCAGCCGTACTTGCCAGTAGGGGAGGTGCTCGCCCGGGTAGACGCACACCGCTTTGTCGGGGCCGCCGTGCGCCTTAAGATCGGCCTGTTCGTCGCCGGAGAGCCCGTTTTCGCTAAGAAATACCGGCCCCCGGACCGGCTTCTTGATGAAGGCGCTCAGGACCGTCTGGCCGCCATACCGCAGCGGCTTGGGTAGGCCCACCTGGAGGCCCTGAAGATGGGCCCTTGGCCCTGGGCTTACAGGTTGCATTTGGCAAATCCCGGATGAGTTGGTAACACTGGCGAGGGCAATAACCCGATTTTACGAGGTTGGGTGGCCCGGAGAGGCGACAGCGCCCCTCCGGGCGAACACTCCCCGCGAACCATCACTTGAGGTCGGACAGGTTAGCTCCAAAGTTGATATGAAAGACCTGGCTATCCAAGACCAGTGCAGGGACCGATTCGATACCCAGCTTCTCGGCCTCAGAGAGCCGGTTCTTGGCCGTGCCCAGATGCACCACCTCGACTTCGAAACGATTCCTGTCTAGTGCCCCGAGCACCGCTTCCTCGGCGCTGACGCACACAGGGCAGCCGGCGTGGTAGAAGACAGCTCCCTTTTTCATGGCATAACTCCTTTCATTTCGCTTGCTTTTGTTAGCGAGGGCCCTGTGCCACTCGCGCCAAAAGGATACGTCTACCGCGCCATCGCTTCAAGATGGCACTTTCCGGTAAGATGGGTACGGAATGGTCCCCAATTCTTCGCCGAGCGGCTCCCCAGAGAATCGCCAGGCTGTTCCCGTCGCCACCATGGTAGAGAGCATCGTCGGCTGCAAGTGGTCGGTACGCCTGCTCGGGCTTCTAGCTGATGGCAGCGCCCGGCCCAGCGCGCTGCTTCGAGCCTGTCCAGGTCTGTCGGCAAAGGTGATGAACGAGCGGCTGCGGAAGATGATGCGCTTCGGCATCGTGCGTCGCACCGTATTCGGCGAGAAGCCTCCCGTCGAGGTCGAGTATGAACTGACGCCCTTCGGACGTCGCTTCATGGCTATCATTGAGGGGGTGCGTCGCCTTCAGGAGGTGGTAGATTGTGGCGCTATCGAGCCTGATAAGCAACCGGAGTGAGGCGGTAGCTGATAGCGGTCGCCCGATGCACCTGACGGCGCTGCGCTCGGCAGCTGAACGGACATGCTAGGAGGCTCCAATCCCGAGGTTTGGCAGTATCGAGCTGGCTTCGGCTCACGCCTCGCTATGACAGATGGGCACCGGCATCACCAGGTCACAGGATTTCACATAACGCAGCGATGATAGAATCTCTGGCATGAGTACAGCCTCCACCATCGCTAAGACCTATACCAAAGTCTCCATCCATCGGCAAAAGAGCGATTTTGCCTACTGGCAAAGCCAGCCTTATGCAATGCGTCTCGCGGTGTTGGAACAGATCCGCCGCGAATATCACCAGTGGCGGTACGGTGCTCAACCAAGACTTCAAAGAGTTTATTCAATCATTAAACGATAACCAAGTCCGCTACTTGGTCATCGGCGGCTACGCCGTAGCGTTTCACGGTCATCCACGCTATACCCAAGATATCGACGTGTGGATCGACCTCAGCCGTGAGAACGCGGCCAGAATGGTCGAGGCGCTGGAGCAATTTGGCTTCGGCTCTCTGGGCCTGACGGCGGATGACTTTCTTGCCCCAGATCAGATCATTCAACTGGGCTACGCCCCCAATCGCATTGATATTCTCACCACGCCGGTAGGGGTGGAGTTTGAGAGTTGCTACGCGTCGCGGGTCGAAGTGGAGATCGACCAAATCAAGGTGAACTTCATTGACCTGGAGAATCTCAAAAAGAGCAAGAAAGCTGCAGGGCGACACCAAGACTTAGCGGACGTGGAGAACTTGGAATAACTGTCTCCCGTAACTCCGCCACCCAACAGTGCATGCAGCCGACCGCGCCATGTGGCGCGGCTGGGACCGGCCCGCGAGCCTACTGGGTGGAGTTTGGTTTTAGGTAGAGCTTGAGGCGCAGCAGCTACTGCGCAATCTGTGCTAACCTCCTGATTAGAGGTTATCGATGACTTTCATGATCGAGCTCGAGCAAGAATGAGGCTGAGCGCTGGTTGGCTGAGGTGCTTAAGCTACCCGTTGTGCTGACTTATGGGCAGACGCCGGATGAAGCTACCGCCGAGGCACAAGCTTTAGCCTTGCGCGAGGTAGTCAGTAATGCGCCGCCGGATCAGCTGCAAGTCGCCCATGCGCCGACCTAGCTCTTGCTCCAACACCCGCACCGGCAAGAGCTGCTGCGGCGCCCGCGGGTCCTGGTGGGCGCGGCTGGTAAAGCGCGGCAGCAGGGCTGCTAGGTAGTCAGCCAGCAGGGCGGCTCTAGGCAGCGTCTGCTCCGGGGTGCGACCGGCATAGAACTGCAAGCGCACCATCCCGGCCAGGCTATACAGCCAGGGGTGCGGATCGCGCAGCCGCAAGAAGCACTGGAAGGTGTCGTGCTCACTAGCTACACCCTTAAGCAGGTAGAGCGGCGAGCGCTCGCCTTCCTCCAGCTGGCGCACCACTGCCAGCTCAGGCTCGCCTATCCGCAGCTCATGAATGGTCTTGAGGTAGCCCACTACCCGCTCAGCCTCGCCGATCCGGGGCCGGGGCCCATCGCAGATGACGAGTACCTCCGGCTGCTGGCTCAGGCGCAGCGCCAGGCGGCTCTCGGCCTCGAGCATGGCGAACTGCAAGTGGCGCACTACCGCCTCGGGTTCGGACTCGGCGATGGCGACCGCCCGGTAGGTAAGCATCCCTAGCTGGCCGGCGCGACTGGAGGCAACGGTAAGGTCCGGCAGGGTCTGGCTCGAGCCGATAACGCAGAGGCGCTCGACCTCCAGCACCACAAACTCCGCCGGGCGGTTTTGCTGCGGGCAGCAGGCCACTACCCCCACGCCGTAGCTGCCCAGAGCGCCAAACGCCGACCCGCTGATGCCCTGCTCGAGCCGCACCCTAGCCTCGACGCGGCGGCTACCGTCTAAAAAGAGTAGCTGCTGCAAGGGCAGGGTCGGCGGCACCGGACGCAGCGGCTGCCAGCGGCTGTGCTCCACATCCAGCACCACCTCGCTGCGCTGAGCCGGGACCTCCTCAGCCTGATAGGCCAGCTCCATCTCCACCCCCCAGGGGTCCAAGCGCAACCTCACAGCACCCCTAGCGCCCCGGCAGGAGCCGGAGGGTCCCTAAAGCCCCCACCTCGCTATCGGTGCGCCGGGTAGTCATCGGGAGGTACTGCACGTCGCGCCAGGGCTCGACCAGATGGCGATAGAAGCGCGACAGCGGGTTACCCGACTGCCCGGTAGTGTGGATGAACAGCGAGCGGTCAAGGTCGGCAAGATCGTAAAGCGCCCGAAAGGTAGCGCCACTGGTTTGGGTGAAGCCCGGCCCGCGGATGCTGAAGCGCGCAGCATTGACGGTAAAGGCGTCGCCGCCGTTAGCTATGGCAAGATCAAAGAGTCGCGCCAGCGGGGTACCGGTCATAATAGCGTGGGCGTTTAAGGCAACGTGCGCCGCGCCCCAACGCCAGCGCGTCAGGTCGTCGCCGTGCTGCCGGCTGAGCTGTTCTAAGGCCAGTTCAAGCGCTCTGGCAGCCAGGTACTCACAACTTTCGAGGGCGGTAGTGCGGATATCGTCACACCAGCCCTGCTCCTGACGCAGCACCTGGCGGATAAACAGCGGCCGGAACTCCCAGGCGTCATAGAACAGCTCGCCAAGTTCATCCTGGTAGACCAGCCGCGTGAACTCGCGGTACCAGGCGGCAACGATCAGCGGTTCGGCGCGGTCTCTGTCCATCGTGCCGTCCCAGGCGACAAGGCTGCCTATGGCCTGGCGAGCCAGCTCCGTTTCGGGACGCACCGCTAGCAACAGCGGCAAGAACTCAACTGCCATCAGCGAGCGCTGATCAGCCTGAATCCGCGCAAAGGTCTCCAGCGAGTGGCGCTCGAGCTGCGCCAGCAGCTCGGTAATCCGCTCGGCCCGGTACGGCTCGGCCCAGTCATGGGTCAAAAAGTACGGGTAGTCATCGGGGACGATCTTGTGGTTAGCGGTGATAACTACCCCCGCCTCCAGGTTAAAGGCGTGCGGCAGCGCCTCGAAGGGGATAAACCCCACCCAGTCGTACTCACCGCTCCAGCCCGGCACCGGCATCAGCCCATCGCCGGCGGCGCGGATCGGCACCCGCCCCGGCGCATAAAAGCCGATGTTTCCCTCAATGTCGGCGTAGACGATGTTCTGCTGCGGTGCATGGTAGTCGCGCAGGGCCGCCACAAACTCGTCCCAATTACGGGCGTGGTTGAGGTTGAGCCCGGCCTGGAAGGTCAGGTTGTCCTCACGCAGCGCCGTCCAGGCCAGCGCCAGCACGTAGTCGGTCCCCGCTATCTCGGCTGCGCGCCCCACCACATCGGAGATGATCGGGCCGTGGCGGCTCTGGCGCACAGTCAGGACCACCTCATCACCATCCCTGACACGGATTACTTCGCGCCGGGTGGTAAAGGGCTCAAACCCGTCCGGCGTCTGGTAGCGGCCAGGATCTTCGCTGTCGAGGCGCTCAATGAACAGGTCTTGCACATCCGGCCCGGTGTTGGTAAAGCCCCAGGCGATCCGGTCGGTGCGGCCCAGGATGACCAGGGGCAGACCCGGCAGCGTCGCCCCAATAACGTTGAGCCCCGGTGCGCTCAGGTGAGCCAAGTACCAGAGGCTCGGCGCTTGCAGCGACAGATGGGGGTCGTTGGCCAGGAGCGGCATCCCAGTTATGCTCCGACTCCCGTCCACCACCCAGTTGTTCGAGCCAGCCCCCGGCGGCAGCGGCTTGGGCGAGGCAGCCCATAGCGCATCGAGTGGCAGCTCGCGATAAAGTGCGCGAAAGTCGGGCAGAGCGATCGGTGCATCGCCTGGATAGGGCGGCCACAGCGCCGCTAGCTGTTCGTTATTAAGGCGCAGCGAGAGGCGGGCGCGCAACAGCTCATCGTCCCAGTTGCCGCCTAAGTCCCAGGCCATCATCGTGAGCCAGGCCAGCGAGTCCGCCGGGCGCCACGGCTCCGGCTGGTGGCGCAGGATTAAAAACTCCGGTGGCAACAGCCCTCGTCGCGTGCGCAGATAAGCGTTAACGCCGTCAGCATAAGCCAGCAGCACCCCTTGAGCTTGAGGGCTTAGGTTGTCAAAGACCCGCTCGGCATAGTGATAGACCGACAGCGTCCGTAAGAACTTATCAGTCGCCAGCGCCGCCTCGCCCACCACCTCGGCCAACCGCCCCGCCGCTACGCGGCGCTGGAACTCCATCTGCCACAAGCGGTCCTGAGCGTGGACAAAGCCAAGCGCAAAGTAGGCGTCTTCAGCGGACTGGGCGTAGATATGGGGGATAGCGTGGCGGTCGCGCAGCACCTCAACCGGCGCGCTGAGCCCGGCTAGGGTCAGCTCGCCACGTAACTGCGGCAGGCTGGTGCGCAGATAGAGCACCCCGCCAACCGCCAGCAGCGCTATTACCAGCAGTAGTCCTAACAGGACGTGCAGCAGCCTCAGCATGACCAAACCCCGCAAACAGCGCATTTAGCCCCGCGCTTAAGCCGCGCCCTGAGCGCGAAGTCACCCACCTGACCGGTTACCAACTCGATGATCCCCCCACCCCGGTTGCTCGAGCCTGCCACCAGCGCGCCCTACGGCTGATAGGGCTTGCCGATATCCGCCGGTGGCCGCGCCCGGCCCATCACACCGGCTAAGACGATGATGGTCACGATATAAGGCACCATCTGCATGAACTGCACCGGCACACCTAGCCCCTGCAACCTTATCTGCAAGGCGTCAGCAAAACCGAAGACCAAGCCGGCGGTCAGCGCACCAAAGGGCCGCCAATTGCCAAAGATCATCACCGCCAGAGCGATGAACCCGCGGCCACCGGTAATCCCGATAGTCCACATGCTGAGATGGCCAAGCGATAGATGCACCCCGGCCAATCCGGCCAGCACGCCGCTGATGATCACGCCGAAATAGCGCATCTGCTGCACCGGTATCCCGGCGGTCGCCGCAGCTTTAGCCGACTCGCCGACCGCCCGCAAGCGGAGCCCCCATTTGGCTCTAAACAGCACGATATGGGCAACTATTACGATCGCCAGCATGAAGAAAACTGTGGGCGCATGCGGCCCCATGATCTCGCCCAGAATCGGGATCTCCCTAATCAGCGGCAGCTCCCAACGAGGGAGGCCGGTCACCGCCGGCGACGAGCCCCGTGAACCCCAAATAGTCTCAGACAGGTAAGGGGTCAGGCCGAGCGCCAAGATATTGATCCCCAGCGCGCTGACGATCTGGTTGGCGCCGAATCTGATTGAGAGGAAGGCGTGGATCCAGCCGCTCAGCCCGCCAGCAGCCATCCCCGCTAGCAGCCCGAGCCAAGGGTTGCCGGTCAGGTAGCTAGCCAGCACTCCAAAGAAGGCGCCCAGCAGCATCATCCCTTCCATACCGATATTGATCACGCCTGATCGCTCGGAAAACACTCCGCCGATCCCGGCTAGAACCAGCGGGGTCGCCATTCTTATGGTCGCGGTAAACAGGCCGACACTTAACAGAACTTCCCAGATGTTGGTCATCTTTGTCCTCTGATGAAGCTCATCAGCCTGGGGGCGGCGATGAACAGTATGACCATAGCCTGCATAATAACCGTTATATCGAGCGGTACGTCGGTCACTCGGTCAACTACCGATCCCCCCACGTGCAACGCTCCGAAGAGGAAGGCCGCCAGAACAACCCCGATCGGATGGAGCCGACCCAGCAGGCCGACCGCAATGCCATCCCAACCATAGCCGGGTGAAAACCCGTCAACAAACCGGCGGAAAACGCCCAGAATCTCCCCCGCCCCTCCTATTCCGGCCAGCGCGCCGCTTAGCAGCAACGCCAGCATGATCGAGCGTGAGACCGGCACGCCATTAGCTTGGGCGGCGGACGGGTTCAGGCCAGCCGCCCTGATCTCGTAACCGGGCACTGTCTTCCAGAGGAACAGATAGACGATCAGGGCACAGAGTAGCGCGATAAATAGGGCGATCGACAGCTGAGTCGGCGGCATGATCCGCAATAGCTCAGCGGTAGGGGCGATCCGCTCGGTATGCGGTATCCAACCGGGCGCTTTGAGTGGCCCAAAGACGAGGTAGCGGGTGAATAAAATCCCCACATGAGCCAGCATCATCGTCGTTACCACTTCGTGTACCCCCCGCTTCACCTTGAGCACAGCAGGGATCACCGCCCACAGCAAGCCAGCTACGGCGCCGGCACCTAAGGCTAGGGTGATATGAATGAGCGGCGGCAGCGGCGGCAGGGCAAAACCGACCCAGGCAGCAGCAAGCGCGCCGACATGCAGCTGCCCCTCAGCGCCGATGTTAAAGAGGCCGCACTTAAAGGCAACGGCAAATGCCAGCCCGGTAAAGATCAGCGGGGTGGCGCGGGTAAGCGTAGTCCCCAGCGCGGTCCAGCTCCCAAACGCGCCCTGAAGGAGGTGGTAGAAGGTGTCTAGCACCGGATGGCCCGTTACCCACAAGATCAGTGCTCCCACCAGAAAGGCGCTGGCTACCGCCGCTAGCTCCGGCAACATAGGGATCTGGCTAAAACCCCGGCCCCCAACCGCCGGACGATCGCCCGGCCTAGTTTCCTGACTCATGCCCTCCCTCCCGTCATTAACAGGCCCAGCTCATGACGGCTAGGGCTGCCGCTAGTCTCGCTAAGCCGCCCCTGATAGATCACCAAGATCCGGTCGCTGATGGCGATTACCTCGTCTAAATCGGCGGAGATCAGCAGCACCGCGGCACCCCGATCGGAGAGCTGTAGCAGCTTATCTTGGACGTAGCGTATAGCCTGCACGTCCAAGCCACGGGTCGGCTGCGCGGCTACCACCAGCGCCGGCACTCGGCCCTGCCCATATACCCGCGCTACTACCATCCGCTGCTGATTTCCACCAGACAGCGAGCGCACGGGGGTCTCGCGGCTTGGCGTCTGAATCTGAAACTCCAATATCTGCCGGTCGGCAAACTCCCTAATCACCCGCTCTCGTAGCCAGGAGCCCGGGCCTTTAAACGGCGGGCGATAGTGGTCGCCCAAGATCAGGTTCTCTTGGACCGAAAAATCGGGGATTATCGCCAGTTTGTGCCGGTCTTCCGGGATACACCTGATGCCGTGATCGAGCGCGGCGCGGGGGGAGGTACCGGCTATATCGGTTCCGTTCAAAAGGACCTGGCCTCCGCGCGGCCTACGCAGGCCAGTGAGCACTTCTACCAGCTCGGCCTGCCCGTTGCCTTCCACGCCGGCGATACCAAGGACTTCACCGGCTCGCAACTCGAGCTTTAGCCCGTCGATAACGCGCTCCCCACGCGCACCCTCTACCGTCAGGTCGGTTACCCGCAAGACCACCTCGCCGATCTTGGCCGCTTCGGTGCGACTCGCTGGGACTACCTTGGCCCCGACCATCATCTCAGCCAACTCAGCTTCGCTGGTATTGCCGACTTCGACCGTACCGACCAGCCTCCCTTTACGCAGCACCGTCATTCGGTCGCAGATCGCCATCACCTCTTTTAGTTTATGAGCAATAAAGATGATGGTCTTGCCCTGTGCCCGCAAGGCCCGCATGGTGACAAATAGCTCCTCGGTCTCCTGCGGGGTAAGAACCGCCGTTGGCTCATCAAGGATCAAGATCTGTGCCCGGCGGTAGAGCACCTTTAAGATCTCCACCCGCTGCCGAGCGCCGACCGAGAGCTGTTCAACCGGGGTGCCCGGGCTGACTTGGAGCCTGGCCTCGGCGGCCATCTGCGCCACGCGCTGCTCGATCTCTTGGCGCCGCAAGAGCGGGCCGCCCGGCTCAAAGCCGAGCACCACGTTCTCTGCCACAGTCATGTTAGGGATCAGCATGAAGTGCTGATGCACCATCCCGATCCCTAAGCGGATCGCCACAGCGGGGTTGCGGATGCGGACAGGGCTCCCACCAACCTCGATCTCGCCTGAGTCAGGCTGGTGCATGCCGTACAGGATGCTCATCAGCACGCTCTTTCCGGCACCGTTCTCGCCGAGCAGACCGTGTATCTCCCCGCTGGTCACGGAAAGGTCGATCCCGTCATTAGCCCGCACCCCGGGGAACTCCTTGGTGATCCGGCGCATAGCCACTGCTAGTGTTTGGTTAGCCATCGCTGGGCGCATTATAGCGCTAGTACAACTCCTTTCTGGTGCTCCCTAATGTGCTGCGGGGCGAACCGTAGCGGTCCGCCCCGAGCTTGTACGTAGTGCAGCCGGCCTACGGCACGGCTGGAACTGCAATCAGACCGTCGATGATCATCTGCCGTGCCTCGGTTACCCTGGCCACCACCTCTTCCGGCAAGGGGATCGTGCTGGTGCGCACATGATCGGGCATCAGGAAGCAGATGCCGGCCACGCCCTCGGCGAGTCCAAACTCCTTGGTCCCGGGCTCGAGCCGTCCATGGAGCGCGTCAAGCAGTGCATGGTAGACCGCCGTGTCGATCCCCTTGATCATGCTGGCGACGATGTTCCCCGGCGCTAAATGGGCCTGGTCAACATCGACTCCGATGGCAAACCTGCCCCGCTCGACTGCGGCATCGAAGACCCCGAGGGCGGTCCCGCCGGCTGCCGGAAAGAGGATGTCCGCCCCGCGATCGAAATGGGCTAGCGCATGCTCCTTGCCGATAGGGGGATCGCGGAAGGTCCCGGCATAGGTCACATCGACCACTACCTCAGGGTTAGCCCACTGCGCGCCGGCTGCAAATCCGGCCTGGAAGCGGCGGATGAGCGGCACATCCATCCCGCCGATGAAGCCGACCCGGCCGGTCTCGGTCATCATCCCGGCCAGCACGCCGACCAAGAACGAGCCTTCTTGCTCGCGGAAGATCAGCGAGGTGACGTTCGGCGCCTCGACTACCGAGTCTACGATGATGAAGCGCTGCTCAGGAAACTCTGGCGCCACCACGGCCAGGGCGTCTCGCTGCAGGAAGCCTACCGCAACGATGACCTCATACTGACCAGTGACGGCAAAGCCCCTTATCAGCCCTTCGAAGTCGCCGATCGCCTTGGGCTCGACGATAGCGATCTCGACCTCCATCTCCTGCTTCACCCGTTGGGCACCGGCGAAGGCGAAGTCGTTAAAGCCCTTATCGCCCAACCCGCCAATTGAGGTGACTATCCCCACCTGTGGCGGCGAAGAACCGAGCGCCCCTGTAAGCGCTAGCAGCAACACTAAGCAGACACTAACCAACCCTACTCTTTTCACCTTAAAACCTCCTTTGTCTATCGCCTTACTATACTACACTCGACGTCGGTACAAGTGAGCGCATCCCAGCTAGGCAGATCTTTATCATGAACGAGCCCGGCCCTTAGAAAAACCCTGAAACGGGGATATAACCATGTCACCCTAGCGCCGCCTCCGGCGCGACCGAAGGTAGGCCGAAGGCCTCCCCGACAGCCTGGTAGGTGAGCTGCCCGGCGTGGGTGTTAAGCCCGCTGCGCAAGGCCGGACTGTCGCGGAGCGCCATCAGGCCTTTCTCAGCTAGCTCGCTGGCGTAGGCTAGCGTCTGATTAGATAAGGCGATGGTGCTGGTATTTGGCACCGCCCCCGGCATATTGGCCACGCCATAGTGCACGATGCCGTCGACCAGATAGACCGGGTCGTCGTGGGTGGTGGGCCGGATAGTTTCGACACACCCCCCTTGATCGACGGCGACATCCACGATCACGCTGCCAGGCTTCATGACGGCGAGCATCTCGCGGGTCACCAGGTGCGGAGCCTTGGCGCCAGGGATTAGCACCGCACCGATCAGCAAATCAGCCTTAGCGATCACCTCGGCGATATTGCCAGGGTTGCTGGCGAGGGTCTGCACTCGCCCGCCAAAGACGTCATCGAGGTACTGCAAGCGGCTGTGGTTGATGTCAAGAATAGTCACCCGCGCTCCCAAACCGAGCGCAATCTTGGCCGCGTTGATGCCGACTACACCCCCACCCAGGATGACGACCTCTCCTGCCTGTACCCCCGGCACGCCGCCGAGCAGCACGCCGCGGCCGCCTAAGAACTTCTCTAGGTGATAGGCCCCGACCTGCGGCGCCATGCGGCCCGCCACCTCGCTCATGGGGGTCAGCAGCGGCAGGCTGCCGCCATTAAGCTGCACCGTTTCGTAGGCGATGGCGGTCGTGCCGGCTTCCAGTAACCGCTCAGTTAAGGGGCGATCCGCTGCCAGGTGCAGGTAGGTAAAGAGCAGCAGGTCGCGCCTTAGATAGCCGTACTCGCGGGGCACGGGCTCCTTGACCTTAAGCACCAGCTGCTGTGCCCAAGCCTCCTGAGCGCTCTTTACGATCACCGCGCCGCGCGCTTGATAGTCCTCATCGTCAAAGCCGCTACCTAAGCCGGCCCCGCTTTCGACCACCACCCGGTGCCCACGGGCCACCAGCGCCCGGACGGAGCCGGGGGTAGCGGAGACGCGATACTCATGCCGTTTGACTTCCTTAGGGATGCCGATGTTCACAAGACGCTCCTATATCCTATAACAGTAGTCAAGTAGTCAGCATTCAAGTAGTCAGTAGTCAGTAGGAGCGACCCCACGTCCTGCGATCCTGCGAGTAAACCGCAGGACTGCGAGTAAACCGCAGGACGCAGGATTGCCCATTTTCATCCTTGGTGGTGAACACACGTTCATGAGCGTTTCCTTGGTAGTGCCACGCTTTCCCCTTAGTTTACTGGAGCTGTGCCACGGGTGGTCAAAGACCGAGGTGTTATACCTTACTCGATGGTTACCTGGGCCCAGTTCGGCACGAACATCACCCAGTGCTTAAAGGGGGCAAGGTCGATCTGCTCGCCGTCATTGGAAAAGAAGCTAACACCGTTCTGTTCGCGCCAGCGCCCCTCGATCCTCTTGCCGCGGATGAGCAGTGTGGCCTCGCCCTCTTCCAGCCGAACAAAGAGCCGCCCCTGGGGGTCGCCGGGGATCGGCTGGGCGACGATGCGCGCAATTACCACCACCTCGACCACCACGCTCTGACCGTTGGCATCGGCGGCGCTCTGGCCGTTGCGTTGCCAGCGGTAGTGGTTGAGTACCGGGTTAAAGCTAAAGCCACCGCTATAAGCCCCGGAGAAGCGCACCTGGACCGAGGTGGCCGCAGGGGCGTCCTCGGCGGGGCGGTAGCGCTGGGTGCGCAAGTTACGGACCTGCTCGAGCCTCAACGTGTTAATGGCCTGTCTCAGGCCGCTACCGCTGCTGTAGAGGTTATAGGGCGCGCTGCGGCCGCCGGCGCGCGCGAACAGCTCGCCCCGGTTAAAGGCGTTAAAGGTGGTGAGGTTCTCATTGGCGATAGCATGCATGGCTGAGGGCGCGCCGCCATCATGCACCAGGATGCCATCTAGGCTGCGGGCCGCCGCCACCATATAGTCGCGGGCGCTGCGCACCGGCCCCACACTGGCCGGGTCGATGCGGTCGTAGATCATCATCAGGCGGGTCAGGCCGCCTTCTATTGGAAACTCGTAGATCGCCGAGGCCTCCAAGAAACCCGACTGCGGGAAGCCGTTAGCGTTATCCACCACTACCGCCAGCGGGCGGAAACGCTGATCGCTGAAGGGCTCGAGCACACGCCTAGCGGGCACTCCGGTAGGGGTGCGGACGCCGTCGGGGCTGGCCGCCGCGCCTAATCCTTGTAGCTGCGCATCGGCCTGATCGCGGGTCTGCCCGGCCTGGTCGGCATTGCCGCCCGCCGGACGGTTTAGCTCGCGCGGGCTGGCCGCT
>JAGXSJ010000035.1 GCA_018333895.1 Truepera sp. | reverse complement strand
CTCGGCCCACCGGAGGCCTTTGCGGCCATCCCCGACCCCCGATAGATGCTTCAAGCCACCCCTCAGAAGCGTCAGACTCTCTGGCGCCGCACCGTCAGGCCGCTTTTGGAGGCGGTGGTGGTGGCAGGGCTGTTCGTGACCTTTATCGCCACCACGGTCGGTATCTCCGGCGATTCGATGACCCCCACCCTGCACCACGGCGAGCGGGCGCTAGTGCCTAAGTATGAGACCTGGCTGCGGCGGCTCGGCCTCGGTCAGTTTCAGCGCGGCGACATCGTCTACTTCCGCCCGCCGGAGGGGGTGCCGGAAGCGCGGATCGAACTCCCGCTCGGCCTCGGTTACCGCTCTTACTTCATCAAGCGGATCATCGGCCTACCCGGCGACCGGCTACGCCTTGAGCACGGGGTGGTCTACCTCAACGGTGAGGTGCTGGTTGAGCCCTATCTGGCTGAATTAGGCAGCAGCAACCTAGCCGAAATCACCGTCCCCAAGGGGCACGTGTTCGTGCTCGGCGACCAGCGCGGGCCGTTTGGCAGCGTCGATTCGCGGCGCTTCGGGCCGATCCCGCTGGAATCGCTCTCAGGCCGCACTACTGTGGTGATCTGGCCGCTGTTGGTGCGCGATAACGGCCAGTGGCGCTTGAATCTGCGCCTACTTTAGCGCGCCAGGCGCCCGTCTAACCCCAGCACTGCGGCACTCTGCTGCATGGCCGCGAGCACAAAGCTGACATGCTCCCACAGCTCGATGCCCAACTCCAGAGCGCCGCGCCTGATGTCCTCGCGGTTTACCCCGCGGGCAAAGGCCTTATCCTTGAACTTCTTCTTGAGGCTGCCCACCTCCAGGTGGGCGATATCCTTGTCCGGCCTAACCAGCACCGCGGCGGTGATCAGGCCGGTCACCTCGTCGCAGGCGTAGAGGGTCTTGGCCAGCAGCGAAGTGCGCGGCACTTCGAGAAAGTCGGCGTGCCCTAAGATGGCCTCTAGCACCTCCTCCGGGTAGCCGAGCTGGCGCAGCTGGCGCACCCCCACCACCGGGTGGCCGTTTTCGCCGATGGTGGGATAGCGCTCGTAATCGAAGTCGTGCAGAAGCGCGGTGACCGCCCACTTGGTTTCGTCTTCGCCGAACTGCCGGGCATAGGCTACCACCGCCGCCTCGACCGCCAGCATATGCTTGCGGAGACTATCCGACTCGGTCCACTCGGTCATTAACTGATAAGCAGCAGCGCGGGAGAGCGTCATGGCCTTAGTTTACCTAGTTGCCGGGGCCGCCCTCGGCGCTCGCCAGCACCAGCTCCCCCAGCCAAGCAGCGACATCCTGGCCCAGCACCAGCTCGAGCCCTTCATGTCCGCGCGGCGCCTCGAGCCGATGAACCTGCTGCCAGCCCAGATGGAGCAGGCCCGCATAATAGGCCGCCGCCGGTAGCTGCCCGGCCTCGGCCAACACCCGAGAGGGAGTCGGGTCAAGCGAGGCATCTCGGGTCAGCAGCCGTGCCTCAGGAATGCCAAGCTGCACCAGGCGCGTGCTCAGCGTCTCGGCTAGCCCCGGCACGCCGCTGCGGTTGGTGATGAGCAGGGTGGTATCGGGGGCCTGTGTAAGCACTCTAGCCTGGCCACCGAAGACCTGGGCTAAGAACGCCTCGATTTCGCGCGGATCGGTACTTAGCGCCGCGCTCCCCTCTTGCACCCGCGCCGGCAGGGTAAACGCTTGCAGCCGCAAGCTGCCCAGGTGTGGCAGCAGCTGCGCCGCCAACATCGGTGAGGCGTTAGTCTCGACCTCGTCAAAGTAGGTATCAATAAGCTGCGGCAATGCTCCGATCACTGCTACGTTAAGCTCCCTGACTCGCGCCAAAAACGCGCTGGCTAAGGTCTTGACGTTGTCAACACGCCGGAAATCGTCGCCGACCGCCCCCCGATAGCGCACAAAGTGCGAGGCCCGCTCGCCATCTAGCCACTGCGGGCCGGGCTGTAGATCGATAATTAGCCCAGCGGCATGGTCAGTATGCCGCATCCGGTAGGGGACGTTGACCTGCACGCCGCCCACCGCATCGATCAGGCGCTGGAAGATGTCGATGTTGATAATGGCGTAATAGTCAACCGGCAGGCCCAGCAGGCCGCTGACCGCCTGCCGCAAGGTATCGGCGCCGCCTCTGATATAGACCGCGTTGATGCGCCTGCCGTACTCTGGCAGGTAGATGTCGCGGGGGATGGCCACGATGGTGAGATCGTTGCCCACCAGAGTAACATATAAGATGGTGTCGGTCTCGACGCCGTAAGCCGTAGCGCGGGCCCGCGCTTCCCGTCCGATGATCCGACCCCGAGCGTCGTAAATAGGTGGGCCCGCCGCTTCCAGATAGAGCTTGTCGCGGCCCGCTACCACGAAGCTGACCTGGAGCTCACCGCGAGGGTTGATAAGCGCCCGCTCGGCCTCACCGAGGAGGCTGCGCGGCACGTCACGGCTGAGCCAGTAGCCGCTTAAGCCCGCTAGCGCAATAAGCGCCCCCACCACCTGCAGCAGACGCGCTAGCCAGATCGGCAAGGAGACTCT
This sequence comes from Truepera sp., assembly GCA_018333895.1. Taxonomy (GTDB): domain Bacteria; phylum Deinococcota; class Deinococci; order Deinococcales; family Trueperaceae; genus JAGXSJ01. Next base: position 9,551 of record JAGXSJ010000035.1, on the reverse strand, counting down.
CCTAAAAGTCAGTAGTCAAGTATTCGAGTAGTCAAGTATTCAAGCAGGGGCCAGGCCCTTAAGCTTTTCAGTCTCTCAGGCTGTCAGCCTAAAAGTGTTGAGAGGCTGAAGGGCCGATAGCCTTTTCATCCTTCGTGATGACCGATCCCTTTGACACTCAGATGCCGACCAGTTGAAATGCTTGTAACGTTCATGGCCATTCCTTTCAAGGCCAGTATAAAGCCAAAGTACCCTAGGCCCAGCGGATCAGGCCCAGGTCGAAGGGGCTAGCGAGCTCTGGCACCACCGGGATTACCCGCACCCCGTAGACTAAGCGTCCGCTGATGACCGGCTTGAAGCGCACCTTATACAGGCAGCCGCCATCAGGATAGCGCTCCTGACAAGCCATCGTCACAGTATGGAGGTGGTGGTTGAGCTGATCGCTTTCGCGGCTGTAGACCAGCTCGACCCTCAGTTCGCCCAGGTCGATCTCACGCCCGTTTAACACCACCTCGATCTCGAGCTCGTGGCCAATATGATAGATACCGTCCTGGAAAGCCTTGGCGCTAAAGTAGAGGCTAGGCCAATGGCTTTGTAGGTGGCGGCGGCGGCTGGCTAGCGCCAGCGCTGCGGCATAGCCCTCAGCGGCCATAGCTGCGGCGCGCTGCGAGGCCACCACGTAGTAGTCCGTTACGTAGTCCTTGACCATGCGGCGGGCGTTGAAGGCTGGCGTTAGGGTGGCTACCGCCCGCTTGGCCCGCTCCACCCAGGCTTGGGGGATGCCGTGCTCGTCGCGGTCGTAGTACAGGGGCACCACCGAACGCTCGAGCAAGCCGTAGAGCGCATCGGCATCAAAGGCGTCCCCTAGCTCGGTATTCTCGTGGTTCACCGGCAAGCCGATGGCCCAACCGTTCTGACCGTCGTAACCCTCGGGCCACCAGCCGTCCAGAATCGACAGGTTCAGGACTCCGTTCATCCCCGCTTTCTCGCCACTGGTTCCCGAAGCTTCGTTGGGGCGCCGCGGATTATTCAGCCAGACATCGACACTGCGGGTCAGCGTCCGTCCCACCGCCATGTCGTAGTCCTCAACGAAGAGGATTTTGCCGACAAAGCGCGGGTCTTTGGAAAGGTTGTGAATCTGGGCGATCAGCTCCTGGCCCGACTTATCAGCAGGGTGGGCCTTGCCCGCAAAGACTAGCTGCACCGGCCGCTCGGGCTGGTCTAGGAGTCGCGCCAAGCGGTCGAGGTCGCGGAAGATTAAGGTGGCCCGCTTGTAAGTGGCAAAGCGCCGGGCAAAGCCGATGGTCAGCGCGTTCGGATCAAAAAGGTGGCTGGCATCTTGCAGCGCGGTCGGGCTGGCGCCGTGGCGAGTCTTTTGCGCTAGTATTCGGCGGCGCAAGAATCTGACCCCTTCTTCCTTGATAGCCTGGCGGGCCTGCCAGAACTTGGCATTATCCACGTTCAGGAACGCTTGCCACAGCTGGACATCCTCCCGGTGGGCTCGCCAGTCTTGGGGGAGGATCTCATCGCACAGCGCCTCGATCTGCGGACTCACCCAGGTCGGCGCATGTACTCCGTTAGTAACATGGCCGATCGGCACCTCGGCGGTCGGCACCTCCGGCCACAGGTCGTTCCAGATGCGGCGGCTGGTCTCACCGTGAAGCTTGGAGACGCCGTTGCGCCCTGACGAGAAGCGCAGCGCCAAGGCCGGCATGCTAAACACCGGCCCCCAGCCGTGATCAAAGCGGGCCAGGTCAAAAAACTGTTGCTGACTTAAGCCCATGCTCCCCCAATAACCGCTAAAATACTGGCCGATTAGATCAAAGGGGAAGGCATCGTTGCCGGCCGGGACCGGGGTGTGGACGGTAAAGACCGTGCCGGCAGTCACGAACTCCCGCGCCTGATCGAAGGTCAGGCCCTGCTCGATCAGCTCGCGGCAGCGCTCCAACACCATAAAGGCGCTATGGCCCTCGTTCATGTGCCAGGTAGTGGGGTTAATCCCCATAGCCCGCAGCAACCGCACCCCGCCGATGCCAAGCACGATCTCCTGCGCTATCCGGGTGCGCTGGTCACCGCCGTAGAGTCTGGCCAACAGCGCCCGGTCGATGGGATCGTTCTCGGGGAGGTCGGTATCAAGCAGGTAGACCGGCACCCGCCCTACCTCAATGCGCCAGGCGCGGATCGCCACGTCGCGGCCCGAGAGGTTGACCTTGACCCGCACCTCGTTCCCCCGGTTGTCGTGAACCGGGGTCATGGCCACATCCAGCGGGCTAAGCCGGTGGTAGATGGCCTCCTGTCGGCCGTCGTCGGCAACGCGCTGGTGGAAATACCCCTCAGGGTACCAGAGCCCTACCCCGACCAGCGGCACGCCTAAGTTAGAGGCCGCCTTGGTGTGGTCACCTGCCAGCACCCCCAAGCCGCCCGAGTAGATGGCCATCGCTTCGTGCCAGCCGTACTCCATGCAGAAGTAGGCGTAGGTGTGCCCACTGCCACCATGCTCTGCCCGGTACCAGGTATCGCTCTTGCCGAGGTAGCGGTCGAAGGCGGCGATTACCCGATCATAAAGCCCCAGGTACTCGCTGCTCTCGGCGGCTGGCTCGAGCTTGTCCTGACTCACGTCGCGCAGCAGCTTAACTGGATTGTGCTGCACAGCTTCCCACAGCTCCCGGTCGAGGCGCCTAAAGCAGGCTCGAGCCTCAGGGTTCCAGGTCCAATACAGGTTATAGGCCAACTCCTTAAGTCTGGCAATGCGTTCTGGCAAATGCGGCAGGACGGTCACGCGTCCAAGAATCATAACAACTCCTTCAAAGATCAGTATGCAAGTATTCGAGCAGGGACGACCCCGCGTGGTCAACCCGCCTTCAGTCGCTAGGCACCCAGAGGCTGCCGCCAGTGAGTTTAACACGTTCGACGCACGGCTTCTATGAGCTTAATGTCGGCGCGGTCTCATTTGAAGCCGCCTCCCACGCAGTATGCTCAACGCTATGAAGCGCTGGCTAGTGCTGTTGGCCCTGCTAAGCACTACCGCCTGGGCGCAAACCGTCTCGCTGGGGCTAATGGTCAGCAGCGACGCGCCCAAACCCGAAGTGGCACTCTATAACCTGGCTCTCGGCAACCTCCGGCTCGATCTGCGCGCTGCCGGGGCTGTGTTGGGGCCGCTCGAGCTCGGCCTGGGGCTGCGTACCACCTTGAGCCTGGGCCCGGTCGGCAATGTGGTTCTGTCTGGGCGCAGCGACCTGGCCACCGACGGACAATTTAGCACCCGGCTGAACGGTGCGGCGGTCATCGGCGCGGTAGCGGTGCGGGCCCGGCTGGCAGTATTTAACACTAACCCCGGCCAGTTCGACCTGCGCGAAGCGTTCGAGGCCGACGCCCGGCCCCGGCTCCCCGAACCGTGGGCGGGTGGGGTCGGTCTAAGCCTAGGAGCAGGCGTAAGCTATCGGCTCGAGCGCAACGTTATCCTCGAGCTTGATCCTGACCTGAGCTATCTGGCCGGACACGGTTTTGGCGGACGCTTAAGCGCCACCTTGCAGCTGCGGCGGCTAGTCGAACAAGATGACGGGCGGGTGCTGCTGCTGGCTGACCTGGCACCGGGCGCGGTGCGCGGCTACCTGGCTACGGGCTTCGAGTATCGCTGGCGCCGTGGACTGCCCGCTACTAGCGCCTCACTGTGGCTGGGTTACGGCAGCCTGGGCCTGTGGCCGGGGGTGCGGCTTAACCTCAGCGGTCCCGTGGAGGAGGGCTGGCAGGGGAGGCTCGAGCTAGCCCTGGAGCCCTACCGCACCGACGCTCTCCCCTACCGCGCTACAGCGCTGCTGCAAGGCCCAGCCGGGCCGGGGGAGCTAAGCCTCCACCTGCTGGTAGCGCCCGCTAGCGACCTGCCGCCCATCAGCCTCTTGATGAGCTACCGCTTCCGCTTCTAGCATGGACCTCTCAAGCCAAGAGCAGGCAGTAGTAGCGCTAGTTGCCAGCGGCCAACTCGACGAGGCCGCCGACCGCCTGGCCCGCCTCCTGCCCTACGCCAAGGACGCCGCCCACCACCGGCTGCTGACCCGCCTCGGCGCCATTCGCCTCCGCCTAGGACAGCTCCGTACCGCTGTCGAGGTCTTGCAACAAGCCACCGCACAGAGCGATGATGGTTACGCTTACCTCCAGCTCGGCAATGCGCTGCGCTACCTTGGCAACGTTGCCGGGGCCACCCCTGCGCTGGCTACGGCGCTGACCCGAGCCCGCAGCAGCGGCGACGGCGCGCTGGCCATCGCCGCCTTATGCGCCCAGGGGGAGTTGGCCCTCGACCAAGCGCTCTCGCGTGAAGCGGTCGAAAGGTTCGGACAGGCCCTCGGGCTCACCGAGCTAGCTACCGACCTGCGGCTGAGCGTCGCCCCCTTGGCCGGACTGGCCCAGGCTCATCTGGGTTGGAAAAATCCGCGCAAAGGGGCAGGGCTGGCGCGCAAGGCGTTGGAGCGTGCCCAGTTGGTTAATGACCGCGTCGGCGAAAGCCGGGCGCTGTTGTCGCTGGGGCTGGCGACCGGCGACCTGAGCGTGCTAACCACAGCGCGACAAGTAGCGGCCCAAGCCCCGCACAGACCGCTGGAGGTCAAGATCCTGCGGGCCAGACTGGAACTAGCCTGGGACGACGCGCTGTGGCGCGAGGCGCTCGCCGCAGCCGAGCGCTTTAAGATGGAGGCCGAGCACCGGGCTTTGCTGGCGCTCGAGCCCCTCTCCCGCACGGGTGTGATAGCGTAACGGCGTGACCAGCTTCCGCCAGCGGTCGCTTGCGACCTACCTCTCATTGGTCAAGTTCGAGCACACGCTCTTTGCCCTCCCCTTCGCCTACGGCGGAATGCTGCTGGCCGAGCGGAGCTGGCCGGGGTTAGTCACCTTCCTCTGGATCACCTTGGCCATGGTCGGCGCCCGCACTGCTAGCATGGCGCTTAACCGCGTGATCGACGCCGAGATCGACGCCAAGAACCCGCGCACCGCCGCACGCGAAATCCCCACCGGCCGCCTCAGCAAACGTGACGGCCTGCTGCTGGCCATCCTCGGCTTTAGCGTACTACTGCTGTCGGCCTGGCAGCTCAACCCGCTCACCTTGGCGCTGGCGCCGGTAGCGGTAGCGGTGCTCTCGCTCTACCCCTACACCAAGCGCCTGACCTGGCTCTGCCACGCCTGGCTGGGGCTAGCTATCGGCGCGGCAACGGCCGGCGGTTACATCGCTGTAACCGGTGCCTTTGCCCCGGTGGCTATCGCTTTATGGCTGGCAGTCGGGCTATGGATCGCCGGTTTTGACGTGATCTATGCCGTGTTGGACTATGACTTTGATATCAAGCACGGCATCCACAGCCTCCCGGCGCGCTTTGGCGTAAAACCCGCCCTTAAGCTCGCCGCGCTGACCCATCTCTTAGCCTGGCTGAGCTTTGCCCTGGCGCTGCCCATCTCGGGCTCGAGCTGGCCCTATGGGCTGGGGCTGTTAGTTATGGCCGGGCTATTAATGTACCAGCACCGGCTGGTAGCTAAGCGCGGCGTGGCGGTGGCGCTCCAAGCCTTTAACGTCAACCTCTGGATCGGTGTGGCGATGCTAACGGCTATCATCGCCGATATCGCGCTGACGTAACAGCGGACGCTGAGCGCAAACAGCACCGCGAGACTGGCCCACAAGTCAATTCGAGAGCGATCGCACGGCACCAATACGCCCTCGCCTTTCACTCCAGCTACGTGCTGACAATACTTACTAAGGTCACGCCTACTCATGGTCTCCGGCAAACCCCAAGAGCCGCGCTAAGCTTGCTAACATGAAGCATGGGCGTTAGCCTGGCCTTCCCCTGGGCGCTCTGGTTGCTGCTGGTCATCCTGCTATTGCCGCGCAGCCGCGGCTGGCCGTGGCGCTACCTGGCGCTAGCGCTGCTCGTGGTGGCACTAGCGCAACCGCAGCTAGGCCAGCCGAGCCGGGAAGTGGCGGTGCTGGTCGATGTGTCGGACTCGGTCGGTAACGAGGCGCTAGCGGCCTTAGCGCGCTTTGATTTCAGCGACCTGCCACAGTCGCCGCTACACTTTTACTTCGCCGGTGACACTGCGGCTGCCCCTATGCCGATAGAGCGCAGAGCACTGCTGCAACCGGAGCGAACCGATCTAGCCAGAGCCCTGCAAGTAGCCGCCGCCACCGAGGGGGTGCGGCGGATTCTGTTATTAAGCGACGGCGCCGAATCGGCAGGCGACGCCCTGCGCGCGCTCCCCAACATACCGGTCGATACCTATCGGGTGACGCCCCGGCCCAACGCGCGCCTAGTGGCGCTGTTGGCCCCGGAGCAGGCCAGCCCTGGCGAAACGGTGCAAGTGGTAGCGGTAGTCGACAGCAGCCAAGCTGCTGACCTAACCCTGCACATCACCCTGGGCCAGCAAGCTACACAGTTGCACCGCCAGATCCCGGCGGGCCGCACTCCCCTGCTGCTGAACTTCGTGGCAGGAGGCGAGGATCTTAGCCTCACCGCCCGCCTGGAGGTAGACTTTAACCAGCCGATCGTGGACGACAGCAAGCAGGTGGAGATTATAGTCAACCGGCAACCGCCGGTGCTGGTCATCGGCGATCCAGTCATGGCAGCGCTGCTGACCGCACAGGGCTTTACTATCCAAGAAGGTGGGCCTTCAGCCCTTACCCCTCCCCTTAACTACAGCGCCATCGTTTTGCGAGCGGGGGCACAAGCGTTTACCCCCGGCCAGCTAGTGCTGCTGAGAGACTATGTCAGCAACGGCGGCGGCCTGCTGATGACCGGTGGCCCTGAGAGCTTCGGTTTAGGTGCCTGGTACCGCACTCCGGTCGAGGAGGTGCTGCCGGTCAACTCCAACCTCAGAACCGACGTGGAGATTCCGCTGGTGGCGATGGTATTAGTCATTGACCGTTCGCAGTCGATGGCCGCCGGGCGGCCTACCCGCCTAGCACTGGCTCAACAAGGGGCTATCGACGTGGTTGACCTAGCCTACCAGGAAGACCTGCTGGGGCTGATCGTATTTAGCGATCAAAGTGAGTGGGTCTTCCCGTTGCGCCAAGCTACTGAGCAGGGCAAGCGCGAGATGGTAGCGAAGATTTTGGGCATTGAGCTGCAGGGCGGCACCATCTTTGAGCCTGCTTATCGCGAGGCCATTAGCGCACTGGCAGAGACCACCGCCGCCATTAAGCACATCATCGTGCTCTCGGACGGCGAGTTTTTCGACGGTCGTGGCCCCTTTGCCCGCAGTGGCACGCCCCCCGATTTCGCCGCTATGGCCGCCGCGGCCTTGGCGCAAGGCATCACTACCACCACCATCGCCATCGGCGAGGTCGGCGCAGGCCAGCTCCTGGCTATTGCTCGAGCCGGCGGCGGACGCTTTTACCCCGCCTTCGACGCCGCCACTTTGCCGCAAATCTTTACCAGTGAGGTGCTGACAGCTACCCGCTTGTTCCTGCGCGAGGGGACGCTGGCGCCGCTGGCTAGGCGGCATCCGCTGCTGCTGGGGCTGGCTGAGGCGCCACCAGCCATTGACGCCTACATCGCTACCAGCCTCAAGCCGGACGGCGAGGTGTTGCTGGAGGGGCACAGCGGTGAGCCGATCCTGGCAGTGCGGCGGCAGGGGCTAGGCCGAAGCGCGGCGCTGACTACCGACCTCAGCGGCTGGGCTGGCGCCTTTGGCCGCTGGCCGGACCTACCCGGCCTGCTGGGGACGGTGGTGCGCTGGCTGAAAACCTCACCCGCGCAGTACTCAGTCGCCGTGACTCCTATCGGCAACCAGCTGCGCATCGCAGTCGACGCCGTCAAGGACGGCCAGTACCTCAATAGCCAGCACCTTGAAGTACACTATGCCGGCCTGACCCAGACACTGACGCAAGTAGCCCCAGGCCGTTACGAAGCGCTCATTGAGGCGCCACCCGGCGGCGGTAACCTGCTCATTATTAGCGGCTCTGAGGTAGTGGCCCGTACTGCGGTTAGCCCGCCCAACGCCGAGTTCGATCAGACGGGCGCGGTGCTACTGCTGCAGGAGATCGCCCGACAGACCGGCGGCGAGGTCATCGCCGTGCCGGGGCGCTATGCTCCTCCGGCAGGCAGCCTGCTCACACCGGTCTGGTGGGTGCTGGCTCTGGCCGGGCTGGCCCTGTTCGTGCTCGAGCTGTTATGGCGGCGCTTAGCTGGGCTATTTTACCCGCGGCCAATTAGGCCGCTGGCTGGGTAGGCTATTCGTCATCATCGCTGTCGCCACTGTCTACGTCGGCCTTCATGATCTCGCGCAACACGCTAGTGGCAAAGGCCCCCTTGGGCAGCATAAAACTTACCCTCAGCCCGTCGTCTTGAGCTAGCTCTACCTCGCGCAGCAACACCCGGCTGCTGCGGTAGGCGCCGCGCCGCCGCACAAAATCCAGCCAGCGCAGGCCGAGCGAGTCCAAGACCTCTTGCTCGAGCCCCCCCGCCTCGCCGCTACTCAGCTTGACCTTCTTGCCGTAGAGCGGCAAAGCGGCGCTGATCTCCAGCCGCTTGACGCGCTCGCTTTCCAGGGCATCTTCCACCACGAATAGCCCGCCGCTATCGTGGCGCTTGGCGCGTTCACGGGCCAGCACCCGGTCATATAGGCCGCGCTTAAGCCTGAGCCGCAACAGGTGGTTAAACAGCAACGATTGCAGCGCCGAGATGAAAAATAGCCCCAGGCGATGCCCGCCGGGCACGAACTCCCCCCGGATCAGCCGGAGGCCGTCAATAGCGTTGCTGCCGAAGCGCCCGAAGCGCTGCGGCCCGAAGTAGTTGGGAACCCCGCGCGCTTGCAACTCCGCGACTACGGCCTGGGCATGAGACAGCGCCGTGGGGTTGGTCTGGCGGATGCGCACCGTGAAGCGGTTGCCCAGTAGATGCCCAATCCCCAACTTATTGCTATGCCGCGAGGTCTCTAGCACCCTCACCCCGTCCAGCTTGCCTAGCTCCTCCCACACCCGAGCGTAGCGGTTCGGCACGCTCAGCCACTGCTCGGTCAGGGCGTGCTTGTCCTTAAGCCCTGCTACCCCAATCTCGGCCTCCGCCACGCCAAGCCTCATTAGCGCTACCACCAGGTCACGGGTGCTGAGGCCCCGCTTTTCAACCAGGGCATAGCTGTGCGAGCCTTGGCCGCTAGGCAGGTAGAGCGGTACCTCACGAACCACAAAATCCTCAAGGGCCACCCGCACCACCCCTCCGGTCCCCGGTAGGTCGTGAGTTAAGGGCGGGAAATCCGACCAGCGGAAGCGGAACCCCTCCAGTTCAGCTAACAGCCGACTCATCGGTCTCAAGGTGCTCCTGCATGAGCCTTTGGGCGCTCTGAAAACGAGCGATGAGCGAAGGCGCCTCGAGCATCGCCTGCCGCGCTACTGCCGGCACGCGGAGGTTGGCACAAATAAACGAGGCTTGGTAGACCAGGTCGTCAGGGATCGCCTCTTCCAGCTGCTCTTGGGCGCCGGCATCAAAGAACCTCTGGGCATACCGCCGAAAGGTATCCAGGGCATCCCAGGCCGCTACCTGCTCGAGGTTGGGATCGCCACGCACCAGCGGATAAGGGCGATCCTCGATACTGTAGTACGG
>JAGXSJ010000034.1 GCA_018333895.1 Truepera sp. | reverse complement strand
ACCCGGAAGTAGCGGTTGACCGGAAAGTCGCCGCCAAACTGATGACCGGCGTTAAGCTTAAAGGCCAGTACGTGGTTGGGGTCGGCGATCTCCGGGAAGAGACTGGTCAGCGTGAGGTAGGTCTTAACGCCAAACTCCAGCTGGGTATAGAGGTAGTTCTGTTGCTGGCCTTGGGGGTTGCGGTGGTCCGAACCAAAGCCCAGGCCGATCCGTCCGGTAGCGGCCAGGCCGCTGCGCGGGAACTCTACGCTGTCGCGATTATCAAAGATCAGATTGGTACTGATCAGGCTCGACAGCCCGCTTTGCGGCAGGTACTGCCTCGCCCACTCCTCTGGCAGGGCACACTCGCGCGAGACCACATTGCCGGCCTCATCGAACTCGCAGCGCTGGGCCGGGGGCTCGAGCATGGAGTAGCTGTAGCTAGCCCGCGCCGACAGGCGCAGCGTGGTAAAGGGGAGTATTGGCCGGCCCACGCTGAAGCTGAGTCCGGTATCGCGCACGGCGTGCTCGCCAACCAGCACCTGGTTCTGCGGGAGGTCGGGCAGGCCGGGGTGGAGGATCCGGCTCTGGCCGTCAGCGCTCAGCGGCTGGTTAATGGAGACCAGGCTAAAGAGCGAGGCCGACACCGAGGTCGGCACCTCCCGGAAATCTAAAAAGTCGATATCGAGCCAGGGGATGGTGTAGCTTACCGAGCCGCCGACCTGAAAGCCGACATCCGAGGTCTGGGCCATAAGCTGAGCGCTCAAGTTATGGGCTTCACCCCACAGGTTGGCATCGCTGTAACCGATGGAAGCCGATAACCCCCTAGCGGTGTCATAGACCAGCTCCGGAGTAAAGGTTCGCGCCTGCCCCTCGCGCACCAACACCCGAACGACTACTTCACCCATGGTATCACCCGGCCGCAGGTCGCGGGTTACCGGCTGGATAGCGCCAAGCCGCGCTACGCTGCGCAGGCCGGCTAGCAGCTCGTTCTCGTTATAGACGCTGCCCACCGGAGGGAGGTAGCGGGTGATGACCCGCTCGCGGGTGCGGGCGTCGGGCATCTCAAAAACTATCTCGTAACGCCCGATCCTGAGTTCGGTTACGCGCTGCACATAGACGCCATCCAAGTAGTGGAAGTCCGGCTGCGCAGCCAGTAGGTAGCCGCGCTCGCGGTACAGCTCGGCGATGCGCCGGAAGTCCTCAGCGGCGATGGCAGAAGTGAAGGTGTCGCCTGCCGATAGACGCAACAGCGGCTTTAGCTCCGAGCTGGAGATCACAGTGTTACCCTCGAGCTGCACAGCGCTGATCGGCCCGGCGGTATCGGGTGGGCCAACCCGGAAGATCACCCGCACCAGGCCGCGAGTCATCAGCGACTCGAGGCGGATATCGCGCGTGCGCCCCGCCGCTAGGCGTTTGACGTCTTGCAACAGCACCTCGTAGTTATAAAGGTCGCCGGGTTTTAGCGACAGTTCGGCTGGGTCTACCCCGATGGCGGTGGTATCCACGCTGGCGATGCGCAGCTCTTGCAGATGGATCGTTAGCACGCCGTCGCTCAGAGTACTGCGCTCACCCACACCGCTATCGCGGTAACCCGCCTCGGCGTAGGCTTGTGCTACCGCTGCCTTAGCCTGTTGGTAGCCCGCCAGGCTAAAGACGCCGTCGCGCCTTAGGCCGGCAAAGGCTTCTTCGAGCACCGCTGTTTCGATGACCGTGTTCCCCTCGAAGACAATCTCGCGAACCGGCAACGCTTCGGTAATGGAGAAGATCACCCTTAAGGGCGGCTCTACCCCTTCCGCCGCCGGGACCGGCACGGTGCGCAGCGCCACCGGGAACTCGAAGGGGAAACCGTTATCGCGGTAGATGCGCTGCAAGGTGCTGCGCGCCTCTTGGGCGCGCACGGTATTAAAGACCCGGCCCGGCGCTAGCAGGTGGGCCTGGTCGAGGATGTTGCGCAAGAACTCGCTGGGGAAGCTCGAGCCCTCCACCACTACCTCAGCGATGGTCGGGTTTTCTCTGACACGCACCACCAGGATCGCTCCACGCCCCCGGTCCTCAAGGCCAAGGCTTACTTCGGCAAAAGTCCCCATGGCCAAGAGCCGGTTGCGCTCAGCTTCTAAATCGATGCGCTCAGCTATGGTCCCCGGACGCGCCACCAGGTTGACGCGGATCAGGCGCTCGTTAGTTTCGCTGGCACCGATAATCTGAACGTCCACCAGGGGGCCGGCTACGGTCTGCGCCAACGCGCCCCCCGGCAGAACGAGGTACAGCAGCAGAAGCATTGAGATGCGGCGAAATGACATAGTGCCAGTCTACCTAGCTAAAAGGTGAGAAGGCGTGAGTTAGCTTAGTGGCCTGTGGGGTTGTCCCACAAACTACACACCATGAGCTACCGGCTCTTTACGGGAGAATTGCCCATGAACGTTTGTTCACCATCAGCGAAGCGCCGAGGGTTCACCCCGAAGGGCGAAGCCGTATCAGCGAAGCGCCGAGCGAAGGCGTACCAAGGATGAGAACAGGGCGGCCACCCTGCTCGAATACTTGAATACTTGAATACTTGAATACCGTTTTCCCCTTTTCGGAGGCGAGTGGGCTATACTTTGAGGCATGCCTCATCCTGCTGTGCTCTATAACCGCACCGACGGACTGCTCATGGACACCGTCCAGGCAGTCCGCACCCGCGCCAGCTTAACGCCCGAGGTCGCGCTGATCCTGGGCTCGGGGCTAGGCCCCCTGGCCGATGAGATCACCAGCGCCATCAGCATCCCCTACCGCGAGCTGCCCGGCTTTGCCCCAAGCTCGGCACCGGGGCATGCTGGCGAGCTAATTTTGGGCGAGCTGGCCGGTAAAAGCGTGGTGGCCATGAAAGGTCGCAGCCACTATTACGAGGGGATCTCGGCGCAGCAGGCCGCCTTCCCGGTTAGGGTGATGCACGCCCTGGGCGCGCACAGCCTGCTGGTCAGTAACGCCTGCGGCGGCCTCAACCCCAACTGGCGCGCCGGCGACCTGATGCTCCAGCTCGACTTCATCAACTTCAGCGGGGACAACCCGCTGATCGGTGAGAACGACGAGCGGCGCGGCCCGCGCTTCGCGGTAATGTTTGACGCCTACGATCCGGCCTATCTCGAGCTAGCCCGCAGCACCGCCCGCCGACTCGACCTTACGCTGCGCGAGGGGGTCTATCTGGCCATCAGCGGTCCCAGCTACGCCACGCGCGCCGAGCTGCGCCTGTTCCGCCAATGGGGGGCTGACGCCATCGGCATGTCTACCGTCCATGAGGTGATCGTGGCACGCCACGAAGGGCTGCGTGTCCTAGGTCTCTCGACGGTGACCGACATGGCTATCCCTGATGGGCACTATCATGCTACTGGCGAGCAGGTGCTC
>JAGXSJ010000033.1 GCA_018333895.1 Truepera sp. | reverse complement strand
CTTAGGCCACAGGTGCGCTTCCTGGCCCCCTTGGATCAGCTCCTCTGGGACCGCAAAGCCGCGCTGCATCTTTTCGACTTCGATTACGTCTGGGAGGTCTATAAGCCTGAACAGGACCGTAAGTGGGGTTATTACGCCCTCCCGGTGATGTACGGCGAGCGCTTTGTGGCGCGTGTCGATTCGCGCCTGGAAGGGTCCACCTGGCAGATCAAAGGCTGGTGGTGGGAGAAGGGTGTCGATATGGACCCAGAGATGTTGGAGGGGCTCGAGCAAGCGGTTGTCGCTTTTATGCGCTATCTCTTGGCTGATGAGGTCAAGGTTGCCCCGAGTCTTGACAGGCGCGTTCAGAGCGCGCTGCAAGCTGCAAAGCAGGCGGTTTAGGTGAGGCTAGCCAGACAGCTAGCTCTCTCATTCACGCCGCCGTCGCCGGCATGTCCAGCAGCGCCTGCACATAGGCCGCGGCATCATAAGGTTGTAAGTCCTCAGCCTTTTCGCCGACCCCGATGAACTTAATCGGCAGCCCCAGGGTGCGGGCAATCGGCAACAGGATGCCCCCCTTGGCGGTGCCATCTAGCTTGGTCACGATCACGCCAGTGATGCCTATGGCCTCGTGGAACTTCTTGGCCTGCTCGAGCCCGTTTTGGCCCGTCACTGCGTCCAGGACCAGCCAGACCTCTTTGGGTTCGCCCTCATCGGCCTTAGCGATGACGCGCCTGACCTTCTTAAGCTCCTCCATCAGGTTGTGCTTGGTGTGGAGCCGCCCGGCGGTATCGACAAGCAGCAGGTCGAGGCCGCGGGCCTTGCGGGCCTGCGCGGCGTCGAAGGCTACCGCCGCCGGGTCGCCGCCGTCCGGCCCGCTGATAGTGGGGATACCGAGGCGCTCGCCCCACACTTCGAGCTGGGCGGTGGCCGCCGCACGGAAGGTGTCGGCAGCGGCGAAGATCACCCGCTTGCGGTGACGCTGGTAGTACTGGCCGAGCTTGGCGATGGTGGTGGTCTTGCCGACGCCGTTGACGCCGATGATCATCACCACCTGGCCGTTAGGCTCTACCAAGTTGCGCGAGACATCGAGCGTAAAACCAACCCGGCGCAGCTTCTGGCGCAACCGGTCGGGCTCGAGCTGATCGAGCAGGGCTTGCTCGAGCGCCTCCTGGAAGCTGGTGCCGCGCTCACGCTCCCGTTTGGCTTCGGCTACTACCTCGGCGGCGATCTTATGGCCGACATCAGCGGCGATTAGCGCCATCTCCAGGTCATCCCAGTCAAGCTCCCAGGCCTTGCCACCGAACATCTGGCGGGTCTTGGAGAGGCCGGCCTTGAGGCGGTCAAACCAGGGCATCAGCGGCACCCCCCCTTAGTCCCCCCCAATTTTGGGGGGGAAACAGGAGCGACCAAGGGGGGTCTCGCTTCGTCCGGGCGCGGATTGTCGTCAGGCAGGGCGCTTTGCAGCTCGGTTAAGGCCCGCCCGATGCGGGTAAGCACTCGGTGCTTTCCTAGTATTACGCACAGGTCGGTAACGCTAGGGGTGGTCAGAGTGCCCGACAGCGCGGCGCGCAAGGGCATCATCACCTCGCCCATCTTGACCGCCTGCGACTGGACGTAGTCGCGCAGGGCCTCTTCAATGGCGTCGTGATCAAAAAAGTCCAGCCTGCTCAGCTCGCGCTCGAGGTCCTCTAGGTACTTCTGGCCCGAAGCCAGCTTCTTGCGGGCCTCGGCGTCGTAGGGGAACTCCTCGCGGAAGAAGTAGGCGTGCTGGACGAAGTCTGACAGGGTCTCAACGCGCGGGCGCAGCACGTCGATGACATCCAGCAGGTAGTCCTCATCGTCCCAGTGGCAGCCCGCCGCCGCCAAGAACGGCTTAGCCCGCTCCGCGACCTGCTCTAAGGGGAGTAGGTCGCGCAGATACTTGGCGTTAAAAAAGCGCAGCTTCTTGAGATCGAAGACCGGTCCGCCTAAGGAGATCCGCTCGAAGCTGAAGTGCCGAATCATTTCGGACAGGCTAAAGAACTCGCGCCCATCGGGCATACTCCAACCCATGTTAGCCAGGAAGTTGAGGAGCGCCTCGGGCAGGATCCCCTGCTCGCGATAGGAATCGATGCTAGTGTCGAGCTTGCGTTTGCTGATCTTGCTCTTATCGGGGTTGCGCAGCAGCGGTAGGTGGATAAACTCTGGCCGTGGCCAGCCAAAGGCATCGTAGAGGGCTACGTGCAGCGGGGTGCTGCTAATCCACTCCTCAGCCCGGATCACCTGGGTGACCCCCATCAAGTAGTCATCGACGACATTGGCGAAGTGGTAAGTCGGGTAACCGTCGCTCTTAATCATTATCGCATCGAACACTTCACTCTCGGGGATGCGGATCTCACCGCGCAGCCGGTCATGAAAGATAATGTCGCCCTGGCGTGGAATCTTAAGCCTCAACACGAACGGTTCCCCGGCGGCGGCGCGGCGGTCCGCTACCGCACGGGCAAGCGTCCGCGCCCGCCCATCGTAGCCCGGCGTATGCCCCCGGCGGCGCAGCTCCTCACGGATAGCCTCCAGCTCCGCGGGGGTCTCAAAGGCGAGGTAGAGATGGCCTGAGTCAAGCAGCGCCTGGGCATGGCGCTGGTATAGCTCCTGGCGTTCGCTCTGCCGGTAGGGGCCGTGGGGCCCGCCCTTAATGGGACTCTCGTCCGGTTCGAGGCCGAGCCAGTGCATCATCTGGAGGATGCGCGCCTCCGAGGCGGCCTGATAGCGCTCGCGGTCGGTATCTTCGATGCGCAAGATGAACTTGCCGCCTTGCTGCTTAGCAAAGACGTAATTAAATAGCCCGATATAGGCCGTGCCGACATGGGGGTCGCCGGTCGGCGAGGGGGCGATACGTGTCACCACGGACATAGATCCTCCCAATGCACCGTATTCTAGCTCAGCGGATGGCTGGGGTTGCTAGCTGAGCACGACGTGGGCCAGGGTCAAGGCGGCGACACCCCACAGGTAGGGGGCAAACCAGCGAAACTTGCCGCGCCTGAGCACACTAAACAGCCACAAAATCGACAGGTAGCCGACCACAAAGGAGCTAAGGAGCATAGCGATAAACGGGGCGAGCTCGAGCTCCCCTCCGCGCACCTCAGGGATGGTCAGCACCGCCACCCCTACCGAGGCGACCAGGTACATCAAGAACGAGACGCGGGGCGCCAGCGAGGTCGAGCTGCCGCGCCAGAGCAGAGCGGCGATGGTGGTGCCGGAGCGTGAGATGCCGGGGAAGATGGCCAGCCCTTGCGCCAGGCCGGCCACTAAGGCGTCGGCTACGGTGAGTTTGCGCGCATCGCCTTTAGGACCGGTCTTAGGGGTAAACCAGAGGATCAGCCCAGTAACGATCAGCGCTAGCGACACCGGCACCACGCTGTTAAAAATCTCAAAATAGGGCCTCAGCAGCAGCCCTATCAGCACCGTCGGCACGCTGGCGATCATGACCACCAAGGCCAGCGCCCAACCCTCCGTGCGGCGCGCTTCAGCCGAAACGAGGCCTCGCACGAAACCGGACAGCGCCTGCCAGACGTCGTGGCGCAAGGCGATAATGACGGCTAACAGCGTGCCGGTATTGGTGGCAAAGGTGACATAGGCCGGGAGCGTTTCGCCCCAACCAAGGTAGTAGTTAGCCAGCACCAGATGGCCCGAGCTGGAGACGGGTAAAAACTCGGTCAGCCCCTGGACGATGCCGAGTACAGTAGCTTGCAGCAGATCCATGAGTTAAGTGGGAAGTGGGAAGTAGGAAGTGGGAAGTGGGATGTGGGTGGTGGAACAATCCTACTACCTACAACCTACTAGCCACAACCTGACTCCTCCGACACTTAGCTCTGACCCGTGGCGCACTTAGCGCTTGCTGTACTGCGGGGCGCGGCGGGCCTTGTGCAGGCCGTATTTCTTGCGCTCCACGATACGGGCGTCGCGGGTTAGGTGGCCGCCCTGCTTGAGCTTAGCGCGGAAGTTGGGGTCAACCTCCAGCAGAGCCCTGGACAGCCCTAGCTTGATGGCGTCGGCCTGGCCGCTCGGCCCGCCACCCGCCACCGTAATCAGGGCGTCGTAACGGCCGGCGGTGCCGGTGGCTTTCAGGGGCTCGAGCGCCTGCACACTGGCGAGGATGCCGCGGAAGTAATCGGGGAAGTCACGCCCATTGACGGTGATGCGCCCGTTGCCCTGGCGCAAAAAGACCCGCGCAACGGCAGTCTTGCGGCGGCCGGTACCGTAGTACTCACTCATAGCGCTATCGCTTTCGGTTGTTGAGCGACGTGGGGATGGTTGTCCCCGGCGTAAACTTTAAGACGGCGGAACAATTTGCGGCCCAGGCGATTCTTCGGCAGCATTCCCCAGACGGCGCGCTCTAAGACGCGCTCGGGGTGCTTGGCCAGCATCTCACGGGCGGTAGTGACTTTAAGACCTCCCTGGTAGCCGCTGTAGCGGGTATAGACCTTGCTGTCTAGCTTATCGCCGCTGAACACCACCTTGTTGGCATTCAGCACGATGACAAAGTCGCCGCCCGCCTGGTGGGGGGTGAAGTCCGGCTTGTGCTTACCACGCAGCACCTGGGCGATGCGGGTGGCCAAACGACCAACCGTTTGCCCTTTGGCATCAACTAGCAGCCACTCGCTGCGCGGGGCTTGGGGAAAATACGTTTTCACGCGCCACATCCTTCGATACGTGGTCTTAACGCGCTTGGGATGATCAGGGGTGACCAAGCGCGAAACCGCTCCCTACCCTAGCACACCTAGGCGGGGTTAGTAAAGGTCAGCGCTTGCTGGATAATCTCAGGCAGGAAGCCGCGCCGCAGCAAAAAGGCATAGGCCTTGGCGCGGTCGCCCTTAAAGCGCCAGGCATGCTTGGCCAACAGCGCCCTGGCGGCTGTGAGCTGCGCCTCATCGCTCAAGCTCGACAGCGCCGACTCGACCTCGGCCTCGGCTACCCCCTTGCGCCTAAGCTCGAGCCGTAGCGCCCGCGGCCCCTTCTGGCGGCTGCGGCTGGCTACATACTGCTCGGCTAAGGCGGCGTCGTCAAGGAAGCGCTGCTGGGTAAGCCGCGTTAGCACCTCGGCGATGGTGGCGTCATCAGCCCCTTTGCGCCGCAGCCTGTCGCGGAGCTGAGCGCGGCTGATGGCTTGGCGGCTCAGCAGCCACAGGGCATAAGGCCAGGCACGCTCGAGAGGGTAGCTCATCAGCGCGCCAGAGTGACTTCCAGGAAGCCCAAGAACTCGTCCCAGGCCAGCCCTTGCGCGCCGCCGGCGCGAATCCCCTCGATGCTGGTAACAAAGGCGTGCCCCTGCCCTTCAAAGAGGTGGATGGCGTGTGGGATGCCTGCACTGGTCAGGGCCTCTTCGAAGGCGCGCACCTCGGTAAGCGGGATCATCCGGTCAGCGGTACCAAAAATACCCAGCACCGGCCCAGGCAGACGGCGCAACACCTCGGGATCGGTAATTAAGCTAGAGCCGTAGAAGATCCCGGTGGCGGCTAACCGGTCGTTGTGCAGGCTAAAGCGTAAGGCGGCCCGCCCGCCATAGCAGAAGCCCATCACGGCGATGCGCCGCGGATCGACCGCGGGCTGAGTGCTGAGCCAGGCAAAGACTGCGTCCAGATCGGTATTTATTTGCGCCTGGGGGGTGGTAGCACTCTGCCGAATCGCCTGAGGGAGCCAGTTAGTAGTCTGGCCGCGAAAGGTATCCGGCGCAACCACCACGTAGCCCTCCGCAGCCAGCGCTTGGGCCTTGCCCAGGATCTGCTCCCTAAGGCCCCAGAACTCGTGAATCATAATTACCGCCGGGAACGGCCCCTCTCCTGGCGGTGCAGCTACCAAGGCCAGCACCTCCGGCGCACCCGCGGCAGTAGGCGCAATAGCGAGGTTGCTTAAGCGCTCGACGCGCCCCCGGTTAATCAGGCTATCGACCGGCAGCGACAGCGCCAATGCGCCAACAGTAGCTATCAGGGCCACGGTGAGTCCGCTGAGGATGCGCTTCATAACCTAGATTATGACCCAAGCGGCGCCCTGCCACTGCACGCCCCGTTACCGCAGGATCTTCGCTGGGTCGAGGCTGCTGGCCCGCCGCGCCGGAGCCAGCCCGGCAACGACGCTGGTAATGATTGAGAGGCTGCAAACCCAGATAAAGTCCCAGGCACGCAGCTCTACCGGCAGCCGAGTGATGAAGTAAAGATCGCCTGGCAAGGGGAAAGGCTGAAACTTAAAGTAGAGGCTTAAGCCCAACCCCAGCGTCGCTCCCAACAGGGTACCAAGACCGCCTAGTAGCAGCGCCTCGAGCGTAAAGACCGATAAGATCTGCCGCTGCGAGGCGCCTAGCGCCCGCAAGATGGCGATCTCTTCGGTCTTCTCGGCCACCGTCAGGATCAAGATATTGGCAATCCCCATGGCCGCTACCAGCACGATCAAGAACACCACTACACTGATCAGCGCCCGTTGCAGATTAAGTTGCTCGATTAAGGTGCTGAAGATGGCCTGCCAAGTAGTAGCAAACAGCCCAAAGTGCTGTGACAGCACCTGAGCCACGGTGCTGGCCAAAGCGGGGTCGGCCACGCGCAGATGAACTCCGCTGATCATGCCGGGGGCGCCCAAGAAGCTCTGGAGCTGCTCCAAGGCGACAAAGGCCGTTACCGAGTCGATCAGCTCATTGCCGACTGAGAAGGTGCCTAAGACCGTGAAGAACTCGCGCCGCTGGTTAATATCGACAAACAGCAGCATGTCGCCCCGTCCGACGCCCAAGCTGCGCGCCAGGCTGCCGCCCAGGACGATGCCTGTACCTTCTTGCAGAGGGCTGACCGTCTCTTGCAGGATATCGAGCTCTAATACCTGAGCATGAGTCGGCGCGATGCCAAAGAGCTGCACAAAGCCGGTACGGGCACCGATATCGCGCTCACGGTCGGCGCGGCGCGACAGCAACCCTTGAGTCAGGACAAAGGGGCTGGCGGCTACCACCTCCGGGCGCTGCTGCAAGGCCGCTAACAGCGCGGCATCCTGGGGGAGGTCAGGCGTAGCCCCCAAGCCGAAGCTGCGCAGTGTGATGTGGGGTGTAGCGCGTAGCGTGCTGCTGATCAGCTCGTCGATGAAGCCGTTGGTGAGCGATAAGGCGGTGATCAACACCATTACCCCTACCGCTACGCCCGCGACCGTCAGCGTGCTCTGCAAGGCGCGGCGGCGGATATGCTTGCGGGCTAAAAACCAGACCAAGCGGCTCACACCTCAGCCTACCTAGTGCCGCTGTGTAAAGCGTGTGACAGCCTGACGCCGTACCGTTTATATACTTGGGCCATGAACGAACCAAAAAAGGCCACCGTCCATCACCTGGTTGACAAACGCTTCGTCGGCATTACCGCTGAGGGCTTGCGCATCATGATCGACGGCGAGAGCCACGCCACCACCGGCCCCCGCCCGATGGACTTAGTCCTTAACGCGGTAGGCGCCTGTGCCGCTTACGACGTGGTGGAGATGCTGAAAAAGCGCCAACTCACCATCAAGCAGTACCGGGTGGAACTAACCGGTGAGCGGGCTGAGGGCACACCGGCCTATTACACCCACATCCACGCCGTGCATCACTTGGCAGTGCCCGGTTTAGATCAGCGCACCGCTGAGCGCTTCGTGGGGTTGGCCATGACCAAGTACTGTTCGGTAGCGGCCAGCCTTAAGGCCGAGGTCAGCTACGCGGTGGTGCTCGAGCCAGCAACGGACTAGCGGCGGTCTCGGGTAGATACCGCACCGCCCAGGCGTGGATGGCGTCGACCACGGTATGCAGCGCCCGACCAGCCTCGCTGAGTTCATAGCTGCTGCGCGGCGGCATGACCGAGAGCACAGTCTTGGTAACGATCCCTAGCGCCTCGAGCCTGGCGAGCCGCTCGGTGAGCGTGGTGGGGTTGCAACCGCCGACTGCGCGGCTGAGCTCATTAAAGCCGCACGGCCCCTCGAGCAACGCACGGATAATGTGGAGCACCCACTTCTCTTGCAGGATCTCGATCGCGGTATAGGCGGGGCAGGTCAGCTCATCGTGTTTCACTGTTGACACCATAGCACATCCGACACTTGAAGAAATGTAGCGCTTCGCTATACTGTGTTGTGGCGCTTCACCCTGAAACCCGCATCGGCCATGTCCACCTTAAGGTCGCCGACCTAGCGCGCTCCCTGCACTTTTACCGCGACCTATTGGGCTTTTCGGTCACAGCACACTACGGCGCTGGCGCAGTGTTCCTCTCAGCCGGGGGCTATCACCACCACCTGGGTCTCAACACCTGGGAGAGCGCTGGCGGCAACCCGCCGCCGCCCGGCCATACCGGCCTCTATCACTTCGCCATTCTCTACCCCAGCCGCCGCGAGCTGGCCTTGGCCGTGCGCACCCTGCTGGAGGCTAGCTATCCGCTCGAGGGGGCCTCCGATCACGGCGTCTCGGAAGCGATCTATCTGCGCGATCCGGACAACAACGGCGTAGAGCTGTATTGCGACCGTCCTCGTGAGCTGTGGCCCACCGACCCGGGCGGCAAACTCCAGATGTTCACCGCCCGCCTCGACCTGGCCGGGTTATTGGCTGAGCTTGACACAGCACATGACTCACAACATCGAGCCGACTAGCTGAGGTTAGGCACTAGTGATCGCGCTCAAATACTTGATATAACTACACTCACATCTGTTGACAGCATCATTTGACGCTGCTATACTTGCCAATGACTTGGGCGCCCTGTGCCGTTAATGCGCAGGGCTCATGCCACAACAAGCCCGTGTAGCTTGTGCTTAAGGAGCAATCATGGCAAAAGCAGTCGGCATCGATTTGGGAACCACCAACAGCGTCATCGCCATCATGGAAGCTGGCGAGCCGACGGTCTTGGTTAACAACGAAGGCAATCGCACGACCCCGTCGGTAGTGGCCTTTAAGGACAGCAATCGGCTAGTAGGTCAGGTAGCAAAGCGTCAAGCAGTGTTGAACCCTAAAGGGACCTTGTTTGAGGTCAAGCGCTACATCGGGCGCACCTGGGACGAGGTCAAGACCGAAGCCGAACGCTCGCCTTACGAGGTGGTGCGCGGTCAGGACGGCGGGGTGCGCTTCGTGGTCGAGGGGAAGCAGTACACACCGGAAGAGATCTCGGCGCTGATACTGCAAAAGCTGGTCGAGGATGCTAGCCGCCAGCTCGGTGAGAAGGTGACCAAGGCGGTCATTACCGTCCCAGCCTACTTTAATAACAGCCAGCGTGAAGCGACCCAAAACGCCGGCAAGATCGCCGGGCTCGAGGTGCTGCGCATCATCAACGAACCCACGGCAGCAGCCCTGGCCTATGGCCTGGAGAAGAAGGGGAACGAGACGGTGCTGGTCTTTGACTTGGGCGGTGGCACCTTTGACGTGTCGGTGCTCGAGGTCGGGGACGGGGTGTTCGAGGTCCGTTCAACCTCAGGCGACACTCACCTGGGTGGTTCGGACATGGACTACGCGCTGGTCAACTGGTTGGCCGAGGAGTTCAAGAAAGAGTACGGCGTCGACCTGCGCAAGGACCGCCAGGCCCTGCAGCGGCTGCTGGAGAGCTCCGAAAAGGCTAAGGTCGAGCTCTCTAACGTGGTCGAGACCACTATCAGCCTCCCCTTTATCGCCATGGACCCCGACTCCAAGGCGCCGCTACACCTAGAGAAGAAGCTGACCCGCAGCAAGTTCGAAGAGCTGATCGACCCGCTGCTGAGGCGTATCCGCGGGCCGGTCGAGCAGGCCTTAAAGGACGCTAAGCTCAGCAAGAGCGACATCCACGAGGTGATCTTAGTCGGTGGCGCTACCCGGGTACCGGCGGTTAAGCGGATCGTCAAAGAGATGCTCGGCCAAGAGCCTAACGAATCGGTCAACCCCGATGAGGTGGTGGCCCTAGGCGCTGCCGTGCAGGCGGGCGTGCTGACCGGTGAAGTGGAAGATATCGTACTCCTGGATGTGACCCCGCTCTCCTTAGGAGTCGAGACCAAGGGTGGGGTATTCACCAAGCTGATCGAGCGCAACACCACCGTGCCGGTGCGTAAGACTGAGACCTTTACCACCGCCGAAAACAACCAGACAGGGGTCGAGGTCCACGTGCTGCAAGGTGAGCGGACCATGGCCAGCGGTAACAAGTCGCTCGGGCGCTTCAAGCTTGAAGGCCTCCCACCGATGCCGGCCGGCATGCCGCAGATCGAGATCACCTATGACATCGATGCTAACGGCATCCTGCATGTGACCGCCAAGGAAAAGTCCACCGGCAAGGCGGCCTCGATCACCATCCAGAACACCACTACCCTCTCCGAGGACGAGGTCGAGCGGATGGTCAAGGACGCCAAAGCCCACGCCGAGGAGGACCGCCGGGAACGCGAGTATGCCGAGGCCAAGAACAACCTCGACTCCTTAAGGCTGCAAGCCAAGAAGCTGGTCGACGAGGCTACCGGGGTCAATGATGAGACCAAGCGGCCGGTGCTGAAAGCCATCGACGAGGCCGAAGCAGCGGTCAATAGCAACGCTGCCAAGGAGCGCCTAGAAGAGTTGGCCCGCGCACTGAACGAGAAGGTGGCGGCTTTCCAGCAGGCGGCGCAGCAGCAGGGTCAACCCCAAGCCGAGACCCAGGCTGGCGCCAAGGATGATGTCATCGATGCCGACTTCAAGCCGGCGAACTAACTATGAGCCAAGAGACGCAAGAGAGGCAGCTAGACAGCTCACCAGAGGCCGCCGCGCTCGAGGCTGAGGTGGAGATCCTGCGCAGCGAGCTGGCCAGGGCGCAGGAAGAGCTCAGTCAGGCGCAGCAGCAAACGGGCGAGTTCAAAGAGCGCTTTTTGCGGGCTAGGGCCGATCTGGAGAACTACCGCCGCCGCAGCCAGCAAGAGCTCGAGCGGGCTCGCGAGGCCGGGCTCGATAGTGCGGTGCTAACCGTGCTGGCGGTCTTTGACGATTTAGAGCGGGCGCTGCTGCTGGCTGGGCAAGACCCTAGCCACCTTATCCCCGGCGTGACAGCGGTGTGCGACGGCCTAAAACGGAACCTAGAGCTGCTCGGCATCATCCCCGTCGGGGCGCCGGGCGAGCCGTTTAACCCGGAGCTGCACGAGGCGCTCAGTAGCTTGCCGGGTACGCCGGAGCAGTCGGGCACTATCGCTGAGGTAGTGCAAGTGGGTTTTGTTAAGGATGAGCGCCTAATCCGCCCGGCACGGGTCGCCGTCTACCAGTAGGACGAGGATCGTGGCAAGCTATAAGGACTACTACCAGCTGTTGGGCGTCCCGCGGACGGCTACTCAGAAAGAGATCAAGGCCGCCTTTCGCAAGCTTGCCGCTAAGCATCACCCCGATAAGAACCCCGGCGATAAACAGGCCGAGGAGCGCTTCAAGGAGCTTAACGAGGCTTATACTGTCCTGTCTGACGCTGAGAAGCGCAAGTTTTACGATCAGTACGGCAACGCCGAGGGCCGCCCGACCTATACGCCCCCCCCTGGCGGTTTCACCGTGGAGGGCGACTTTGGTGACTTCAGCGACTTCTTCCGCTCGCTGTTCGGCGGCTCGCGGCGCAGCGACCCTTTTCAGGAGTTCGCCAGAGCCTCAGAGTTTACCCGGAGCCCGGTTCGCCGCGACGCAGAGGGCGCTATTAGCATCGACCTCGAGACGGCCTACCGCGGCGGCACCACCCCCATTACCGTCGACGCTCGGCGTATTGAGGTAACCATACCTAAAGGAACGCGCCCCGGCGCCACCTTGCGCCTGAGAGGGCAGGCGCCTGCTGGTGGCGACCTCTACCTTAAAGTCGATCTCAAACCGCACCCGCGCTTCCGCTTGGACGGCGACGATATCTATATCAACGTGCCGGTCCCTGATTACTTGGCGGTGTTGGGCGGAGCGGTGCGGGTGCCGACGCTGGACGGCGACGTGGAGTTGACCGTCCCCAGGCAGACTCAGTCGGGGCAGGTGCTGCGCCTGCGAGGGCGGGGTTGGCCGCGCCGCGACGGCACCCGTGGTGACGCCCTAGCCGAGCTGCACATCACCGTGCCAGAGCGCCCCAGCGAGGCGCAGCTAAGGCTCTATGAGCAGCTCAAGGCATTAACGGAAAAGCCCGTGCGTGAGGCGGCTGATTGAATGGTCGAACTCGGTCGAAGAGCTGGTTGGCATCGTGTTGCCATCGCTATGAAGTTTGACGGAAGTTGTGTAATATCTGTGTGTCACCCTTCTGGGTGACCGTTTTTGGAGGGTTAGATGCCTGTCTATGTCTATAAGAATCTGCAAACCGGTGAACTGTTCGAGTTGCAACAGAGCATCAGCGAGTCGGCCTTGACGGCTCACCCCGAGACGGGGGCACCTATTAAGCGTGTGGTGCAACCGGTCGGTATTGCCTTTAAGGGCTCAGGCTTCTATGCTACCGACTCGCGCAGTTATAACAGTGAAGCTAAGAGCGAGAGCGCTGCCGCCCCGGCCTGTGCAAGCCCCAGCTGCTGCCAAAACTAGCGCTCAGAGGGAACGAACCTAACCTTGAACATAGTCGGCCAGAGCTTGCCGGTGAGATAAAAGACCTCTTCGGCGGGGTCGTAGGCGATGCCGTTGAGCACGGCGTCAGGCAGCGGCGGCCGCCCCGAGGCGCGGGTCAGCGCCCGGGCGTCGATCTGCGCGGTCACTAGGCCGCTGCGGGCGTCGATCACCACGATCATGTCGGTGAGAAAGACATTGGCGTAGAGCTTGCCGCCGACGCACTCTAACTCGTTTAAGAAGGGCACCGGTCGGCCGTGCATCGTCACCGGCAAGGTGCCCTTAACCGCGAAAGTGTCGGGGTTGTGGAGAGTTATGGTGCTGCTGCCGTCGCTGCGAAACAGCACTGTACCGTCAAAGCAGAGGCCCCAGCCCTCGCCTTGATAAGACCAGCGCTCAAGCTCGGTGAAGGTAGTCAGGTCATAAACCAGGGCGGTCTCTTCGCGCCAGGTGAGTTGGATCAGCCGGTCGCCCACGAGCGCTAAGCCTTCGCCAAAGAACCGGTCTTCCAGCGCTATCTGTCGCAGCACCCGGCCGGTAGTGGGATCGACCTCGCGCAGCGATGAGCGGCCGTAGAGCCCGGTGCTCTCCAGCAACCGGCCCTCATGGAACAGCAGCCCTTGGGTAAAGGCCTCGGAGTCGTGGGGCAGGGTGGCGATGACCTCCGGCACCAGCAGCGCGACCCGAGCGAAGCGAGAGTGATGTTCGGCCTGGGCGGAGGCCTGGTAGGCGCTGAGCACCAACAACAGCGCTGCAAAGAGGATTTTCATGGCAACCTCGCCTTAACACAGTCCCAGACGGCTTCAGCCAGCACTTCTTGGGGCAGGGTGGCGTCCAGCACGATCCAGCTCGGGTCTGCCTGAGCTTGCTGCAAGAACCCCTCGCGCACCCGCTGATGGAAAGCTAAGTCGGCCTGCTCGAGCCTGTCCTTGCTGCCCCGGGCTGCGATGCGCCCTAGCCCGCGCTGGGGCTCGAGGTCAAAGAGCAGCGTCAGATCGGGTTTAAGGCCGCCGGTTACGCGCTCGGTCAGCTCGGCGATAAAGGGCAGCTCGAGCCCTCGCCCGTAACCCTGATAGGCGATAGAGGCACCAAAAAAGCGGTCGCTGATAACCAGCTTACCAGTTGCCAACGCCGGTCTGATCACCTCCGCCACATGCTGGGCGCGGCTGGCCGAGTAGAGCAAGAACTCGGTCAAGGGGGTGATATCAAGGCTCGGGTCGAGCAGCACCTGCCGGATAGCGTCGCCAGTAGGGGTACCGCCCGGCTCGCGGGTGATGACCGGCTCGCGGCCCAACTGGCCGAGCCTGGCTGCCAGGCGACTGAGCTGCGTCGACTTGCCACTCCCCTCCGGCCCTTCCAGAACGATGAACAGCCCCTTCACAAACCGGTAGGGAGCAAGAGGAACTCGGTGGCCAGCCCGAAGGTCTCCCGCAGCTTCTCAGCCAGCAGCTTCACACCGACCGTTTCGGTCATGTAGTGCCCGGCGTAGAGCGCGTTGATGCGGCGCTCGAACGGTTCATGGAACACTTCATGCTTGGGCTCGCCGGTCAAGAAGGCGTCTAAGCCCGCCTCGTCGGCGGCTGATAGTTTGTGGGCGGCGCCGCCGCTGATAATACCGAGGCTGCTAATCGCTAGCTTGCCGCCGGCATGGACCAAGACCGACTCACCAAGTATCTTCTCAATCAGATCAGCTAGCTCGCGCAAGGTGATGCTGTTGGGAAAGAGCCCCTTCACCCCGATGGCCTTGCCTTGCGACAGCCCAAACGGCGCCAAGTCGGTCATGCCTAACAGGCGGGCTAAGCCCCAGTTGTTGCCGACCTCCGGGTGGGCGTCGAGGGGGAGGTGAGCGGTGTAGAGGCTAAGGTTGTGCTCGAGCAGATAGCGCACGCGCCGAGCGTGCATCCCGGTAATGGGCAGCGGCTGGCCCCAAAAGAGGCCGTGATGCACGATTAAGAGCTCAGCCCCCGCTTCGGCGGCCCGCTCGAAGGCCCTGAGGCTGCCATCGACCGCTACCGCTACCTTGTTGACCGTAGCGGCCCCCTCGACCTGCAAGCCGTTGAGGGAGTGGTCGGGGTAGTCGTGGATCTTAAGGTAATCGTCCAGGTAACTAACCAGCTCGCTAAGTTTCATGCCGGTAGCCTACCCGATTCCTCAGGGTTGGCGCTAGTTAACCGAAACGTCCAGTGATGTACTCCTCGGTGCACGGCTTGTCCGGCTTGGTGAACATCCTGGCAACGAGCTGACATGCTCATGACAGTTGTGTCATAGCCTCTCTATGGGGTGGAGCAGGTTGCTTAGCTATCTACAGATCGCGAGCAGCACGAAAGGAGTACAGCATGCCCAAGAAACTCGTTTTGGCAATGGTCACGGCGGCGCTTCTTGCAATAAGCACATCTGTTGCGCAAGGGCTTACGGGGAGGATATCCGTTGGGGGTTCGACAACGGTACATGTAGTGGCGGTACCCCTGGCCGAGCGGTTTATGGAGAAGCACCCTGGGGTAGTAGTGGAAACGCACTCAGTTGGCTCAACGGCGGGGATTGTTGGTGCTAGGGAAGGTACCTTTGATATCGGAATGTCGTCTCGACTACTAAGAGGTGACGAGCCTGGTTGGGGACTCAGGGAGTTTGCGATCTGGCGCGATGGTCTTGTTCCCATCGTTCATCCGGATAACCCCGTGCGTAACTTGACTCTGGAGCAGCTCGCCGGGATTTTCACCGGCCAGATTACCAACTGGCAAGAAGTGGGCGGGCGGGATCAGCGCATTACCGTGATTATTCGGGAAGAAGGCTCCGGCGCCAGAGCTAGTTTCGAGGATCTCGTCCATGAGGACGTAGATTCCGCACCAACCGTCATCCTGGTCGGAACCGGTGGCATGAGGGCTGGTGTAGCTGGCGATCCGGCGGCGATCAGCTACGTCAGCATCCCTGCCGTAGACGAAACGGTGCGAGCCCTAACCGTAGACGGAGTTGAGGCCACCATTGCCGCCGTGGAAGCAGGGGAGTGGCCGATTAGTCAGACCTACCTCTTCTTAACGCGGGGTGAGCCTTCGCCGCTGGCACAAGAGTTCATTAACTTTGTGCTGGGTGAAGAGGGCCAGGCTATTCTGAGAGAGCTTCATTAAACCGCCTGTCTTTCTGCGTCGGGAGCGGAAGGCATAAGAGGTTGGCTTGGTACCGCAGCTAGAGCCATGCCGCAACAGGGGGCTGTGTGATCCTTACATGGCCCCCGGTGTTGTTGCGCCAAAGCTGCTTGTAGTACACTTCACGTGTGAAGAGTCTAAGGACGGATAAGCTTCATGCATCATAAGCTTAGTGAGTGGGTTGCCGAAAGGCTATTGCTTGCCACCGCCATGGTTTCGGTGGTCATCATTGCCTTTATTATCTGGACTGTCTTCAGCGCGGGCTTACCGTTAATTATCGAGGTCGGGGTCTTTAATTTTCTCTTTGGCATGGAGTGGCGACCCGGACGCGAAACGTTTGGGATTTTCCCCATGCTGGTAGGTACACTCCTGGTAACCACTCTGGCTATGATGATCAGTGTACCTCTAGGCGTACTAACAGCGATCTTTTTGGCTGAGATCGCTCCTGAACCGGTAAGAAATATACTCAGGCCGGCCACCGAGTTGCTGCACGGAATCCCCTCAGTGGTCTATGGCTTTGTTGGGCTTATGTTGCTGGTGCCCTTGATAAGGACTTATTTGGGACCACCTGGATTTAGCGTGCTGGCTGGGGCAATCGTGCTGGCAATCATGGCTCTGCCTACCATTATTACCATCGCCGAAGATGCCATTAAGGCGGTGCCCCGAAGCTACAAGGAAGCTTCCTTTGCAGTTGGCGCTACGCATTGGCAAACCATCTGGAACGTAATTCTGCCTGCCGCTCTGTCGGGGATCTTGGCGGGCGTAGTTTTGGGGTCCGGGCGCGTTATAGGAGAGACTATGGCCGCCATCATGGTACTTGGCAATATTCCTCGAATCCCGGCTTCCTTACTAGACCCCATCCGCCCGCTGACTTCCAACATCGCCTTAGAAATGGCTTACGCCCCTCTCGGTCCGCATCGTCAGGCCCTCTTTGCTACCGGGATCGTCCTGTTTATAGTGATATCAATACTAATTTTCATCGCGGACAGGCTCAGGCGGGGGCAGTAGCTATGTCACCATACACTAGAGAAAAGGTCGCCATGGCGGTTTTTTGGGCCGCGGCTCTACTGGTATTAGCTGGCCTTCTGGCCATCATTATTTTCCTGGTAATCCGAGGAATTGGGGTAATAGATGCCGAATTTATCTTCGGCATGCCAAGAGCAGGGGGCCGCGACGGCGGGATCTTCCCGATGATAGTTGGAACTTTGTCCATCATCGTGATCGCCATAGCAGTAGCGGCCCCGATCGGTATTGGTGGTGGCATCTATCTGTCAGAGTATGCTGGTAGGCACCCGCTGTCAAGAATAATCACCTTTGGCGCTGAGTGGTTAGCAGGAGTTCCGTCGATAATTTTCGGCTTATTTGGCTTTGCTTTTTTTGTGGTGTTTCTGGGCTGGGGGCTCTCCATCCTTGCGGGGGGAATGGTGCTGGCCTGCATGATTCTAAATGAAACTATCAGAACCACCCAGGAGGCAATAAAAGCTGTGCCGACGTCATATAGGGCGGCCAGTTATGCGCTAGGTGCCACCAAATGGCAAACGGTTAGTCGGGTGGTGCTTAAAAGTGCTGCGCCGGGAATACTGACCGGCATAATACTGGGGATCGGCCGAGCAGCTGGCGAGACGGCTGCCATTATGTTGACAGTTGGGTCGTTTATGGCGCTACCAACTTCGCTCTTTAGCTCGGTCAGGCCAATGTCATTGCATCTGTATCTATTGGCTACCGCTGAAGTTCACGATGGGGCCGTAGCGAGAGCTTTTGGTACCGCAATGATGCTTTTATTGATTGTTTTTGCGGCTAATCTGTCGGCGCATGCCATTACGAAGCGCTTTACTAGGTCGTTAAGGTGAGTGTGATCAGAAAATGGTGAGCGCTATATGCAAAATACCCCTGCTGGAGTGACTAAATGACGGACCAATTTAAGATGACGGTGCGTAACCTTAATGTTTTCTACGGGAAAAATCAGGCTCTTAAGGAGGTGGGCCTGGATATCCGGACTAACAAAGTTACCGCGCTCATTGGCCCCTCGGGCTGTGGTAAGTCTACCTTCATCAGGACGCTTAATAGGATGAATGACATTATTCCTGGCGTTAGGGTGGAGGGAAAGGTACTGCTGGATGGGCAGAACATATATAATGGCAATGTCAATGTGACGGAAATTAGGCGGAGGGTGGGCATGGTGTTTCAGCAGCCCAACCCGTTCCCCAAGTCCATCTTTGAGAATGTTGCCTACGGGCTCAGAATAAGGGGCGCGGTAAAGAAAAACAGTGACCTCGCCGAAAGGGTGGAGAGGGCGCTAATAGATGCTGCACTGTGGGATGAAGTCAAGGATAGATTGCATTCATCGGCCTTTAACCTGTCCGGTGGGCAACAGCAGCGGCTGTGCATCGCTAGGGCCTTAGTCATTGAACCAGAGGTAATATTGCTTGATGAGCCCGCTTCATCGCTTGATCCCATGGCCACCCTTAAGATCGAGGAGCTGCTGCAGGAACTTAAGCACCGGTACACCATAGTTATCGTTACCCATAACATGCAGCAAGCAGCCCGGGTCTCCGACTGGACGGGCTTCTTCCTCATGGGAGAGATTATCGAATATAACGAAACAGCAGAGATTTTTACCCGCCCCAAGGATAAACGGACTGAGGATTATGTCACTGGCCGCTTCGGGTAGTCAGCAATAGCGGCCCCAGGCCAAAGCTACGCGATAGCTGTCCCGTGGGCGTCAGGGGTTGACCAGAGGAGTGTCCAAGTAGAATGCTGGCCCTGCACGAGATCAATACTGAGCTCTGCAAAGCTGTATACTAAAAGCGCGATGGTGATGAAAGGCTTCGACCGTATTACCTTCGATCTCAACGTGATGGGCGGACGCGCATGCGTTCGCGATACGCGTGTGACCGCTTCTCTGATTCTCAATCTGGTCGCCGGCGGCATGTCGGAAGCGGAGATCTTGGAAGCGTACCCGTATCTCGAAGCGGAGGACATCCGGCAGGTTTTGCGGTACGCCGCCTGGCTTGCCGAGGAGAGCGTGCTCGAGTTAGCACCCGTTGGTACATGAGATTTCTCGCGGATATGGGCATCTCGCCCAACACCGTGGCTTTCTTGCGGGCACAGGGTCATGACGCCGTCCACCTCGTGGAGGTGAAGCTCGAGCGGCTCACCGACCCCGCCATTCTGGAAAAAGCCCTGCAAGAGGAGCGTATCCTGCTGACTCATGACCTGGACTTCGGCGAGTTGCTAGTCGCCAGCAAGGCGCAGCTTCCTAGCGTCATTGTCTTTCGTTTGCAGAACATGCGCCCGGAAAGGGTTAACAGCACCCTTGCGGCCGTTTTAGCTGAGCATGCGGACGTGCTTGCGGTGGGTGTGGTGATCAGCGTGACCGACGGGCGACTCCGCGTAAGGCGATTGCCGATAGAGGAGGGATGAGGGAGATACTGGTGCCTGGCCGACAGCGCGAGCAGGAAACGACGTGCTAAGCCCCGCCGAAGGCGCCTTAGGGAAGCAATCCCGAGCTTTAGCGGCAGGCACGATTATGGCTTCCGGAT
This sequence comes from Truepera sp., assembly GCA_018333895.1. GTDB lineage: Bacteria > Deinococcota > Deinococci > Deinococcales > Trueperaceae > JAGXSJ01. The sequence continues at coordinate 9,601 of JAGXSJ010000033.1, read as the reverse complement.
CCGCAGCAGCGGCACCAGCAGAGCGTAGAGCGCGACCGCTAGCAGCCAGCGGTCGCCCAGTCGAACATAAGGGGTGTAGCCTTCCATCAAGGCGAAGTGCCCGCTGAGAGACGCCTGGCCGCCGCGCGGCAGCGCCGCCTGTACCCGGCCAAGCGGGTCGATGACCGCCGTGATACCGTCGTTGCCGGCGCGCAGCAGATAGCGGCGCGTCTCGATGGCACGCAGGCTACCCATCAGGAAGTGTTGCTGGGCGCCGCGGCCCAGGCCGAACCAGGCGTCGTTGGAGATATTGAGCAAGACTTGGGCGCCCTGGGCCACCATCTGCCGGGCCACTTGCGGGAAGACTGACTCGTAGCAGATATAAGCGCCGATCAGCCCTACCGGGCTCTGCAGCGGGGTGACTGCCTGGCCAGGGCTGGTGTTTAACAGCATGGGCAAACCGAACCAGCTAAACACCGTGCGGTAAAGGTTGGGCAACTGCTCAATCAGCGGCCAGCGTTCACCGAAGGGGACCAGATAGACCTTATCGTAGCGGCTTAGCACCGCCCTCCCCTGTAAGCTATAAACGCTATTGAAACGGATAGTTCCGGTAACTGCGCTTACACCGGTAACCAACGGGATCTCCCCTACTACCGCCTGGATCTGCTGTAGGGCGCCGTGGGCAGCCGGGCTCTCCAGCGGCGGCCCCATCACCACGCTCTCGGGCCAGACGATCAACTGCGGGTTGGCTCCGTCGGCCAGGGCCCAGCGGGTGAGCCGGAGATAGACCTCCAGGTCATTTTCAGCACCGATGGCGCGACCAAGCGGATCGGTGTCGCCTTGCACCAATAGGGCCTGATAAGGGGTCTCGGGTAGCGGCATCCCTTCGCGGAACAGGCCGTACCCCCAGGCCGCGCCAAGCAGCAACGCCGCGCCGAACAGTGCTCGGAGCGATTGGCCGCGCCGCACCCAGGGGAGCGCTAACAGCGCAATCAGCGCCAACGTCAGCAGGCTTAGGCCGTAGACGCCCAAAACTTCGGCCAGCTGCGCTACTGGGGTACCGACCCATAGGTAGCCCAGCACCCCCCAGGGGAAAGCGAAGTAGCCCTGGGTGCGCAGCCACTCCATCAGCAGCCAGAGCGCCGGGAGGAGCGCCAGGGTACCTGCGCCCAGCCCGCCGAGCCAGCGGCTTAGGCCCGTCACCAGCCCCCAGAACACCCCCAGGATAAGGAGTAGCGGTGGGTAGATGACCCAGGCGGCGGGGCTGAATAGGGTAGCAAAGCTGGTCGGCAGCCAGAGCAGGTAGAGGCCAAAAAACGCTACTGCGAACCAGAAGCCCAGCGAGAAGGCCCCACGCGCGCTAGAGCTTTGTGCAATGAGCACGAACAGCGGCACCAGTACCAGCGCCAGCGGCCACCAGCCGACGCCTGGGAGGGCAGCGCTAAAGAGGGCGCCTAATATGGCGGCGAGCAGGGCGTTCATAGCTTAGCTGGGGTCAGTGCAGATCGACCGCTTCTAGCCTCTTTGGTGATGACTCTGCTGAGCGCGCCAAGGTATTGATACTCTGCTCGAGCCGGTCGGTCGGCCCAAGCTGTGGCCGCGTTACTGATCATGCCGCTATCCTAGCAAGCGCTGGCTGTTTTTAGTGAGGAGCTACCCATGAACTATCGTTCACCATCAGCGAGGCGCCGGCCCGCGGTTTAGCGGGGGGATTGGGTTGTTCATACCCTGAGGGGCACAGGCTAGGTGCGAGTAGGGTGTAGGTAGTGGGCTATAGGACAACCCACATCCCACAACCCGCTAGAGGGGGTCACCCCTACTGACTACTCGAATACTTGACTCCTGATTTTCGAAGCATCGGCTATACTCGCGCTGTGTTCGAAGTGATTCCCTGCGTCGATATTCAGCAAGGCCGGGCGGTTAGGCTGCTAGAGGGCGACCCCAACCGCGAGACGGTCTATTTTGCAGACCCGCGCCAGGCGGCTAAGCACTGGGCGGCGGGCGGTTGCCGCTGGCTCCACCTGGTCGACCTCGATGCCGCACTGGGGCGCGGCGACAACCGTGCGGTAATTCAGGAGATCGCACGCGAGGTACCGTGCCGCGTGGAGGTAGGCGGCGGCATCCGCGACCTACAGATGGCCCAGGTGTGGCTTGAGCACGTTGACCGCATCGTCATGGGCACAGCGGCCATTACCCAACCGGAGCTGGTGGAGGCGCTGCTGGCTAACTACGGCCCCGAGCGACTGGTGGTGTCGATCGACGCCAAAGGGGGGTGGGTAGCCTTACGGGGGTGGCGTGAGCTGAGCGAAGTGTCGGCGGTGAGCTTGGCCGAGCGGGTCGCGGCGCAAGGCGTTAGCTGCGTCATCTACACCGACATTAGCCGTGACGGCACCATGCAGGGGGTCGATCCCGAACCGGTAGCGCGGCTGCGGGAAGCGTTCCCGCACACGCTGTTAGCCGGTGGCGGGGTAGCGAACGAAGCCGACCTGGAGCTGTACCAGCGCCTGGGCCTAAACGGGGCCATCGTGGGGCGGGCGCTCTATGAAGGGAAGATCCGCTATCCCCGAACTGCCTGAGGTCGAAACCGTCCGGCTCGAGCTGGCCCCCTGGCTAACCGGCGCCGTTATTATTGGGGCAGCGCTGCTAGACGCCCGGCCCGGACCTAAGTACGCCGGCCTGGAGCGGGCGGTAGGCCGACGCATTACAGCTGTAAACCGGCGCGGCAAGTTCTTGCTGCTGCCGCTTGACAGTGGCGATGAGTTAATAATCCACCTCGGTATGACCGGCGTCTTGAGCCCGCAGCCGACAAGTCATCTGCGGGTTAAGCTGGAGCTAGACGCCACGCCAAGTGCGCTCTATTTTCGAGATACCAGGCGCTTTGGGCGCTTTTTGGTGGTCCCGGCGGGCGACTACACCAGCCTCCCCACGCTGGCGGCGCTAGGGCCGGAGCCGCTGGGCCCAGACTTCTATCCGGCCCAGTTTGCTAAAGCGCTCCGGGTCAAGACGGCTATTAAGACCCACCTGTTAAGCCAGCGCCCGGTAGCCGGGGTCGGTAACATCTACGCCGACGAAGCGCTGTGGCGGGCGCGGATTCACCCTCTAATGCCCTCAGCCCACTTGAGCGCGCAGTCAGTCGCCTGCCTGTGCCAGGCGATCAAGGAGGTGCTCCGCGAGAGCCTCGAAGCGCACGGCACCACCCTCAGCGATTACCGCACTGTGAACGGCGAAGCAGGCGGCTTCGGCAGCTTTTTGCAGGTCTACGGCCGCGCGGGTGAGCCCTGCCTGCGCTGCGGCAGAACCATCGAGAGACTGGTGGTAGCCGGGCGTGGCACCCACCACTGTCCGCACTGTCAGCAGCTCCCGGCGCAGTAGCGGCACGGTTACGGCTGCAACCTGCTCCCATCTCTGGGGAAAGCCCTGGCAAAGCGGATGTTCTGAATTCCCAACAGTAGCGCGGTCAGACGCTCGGCGCCGATGGCGAAGCCGCCGTGCGGCGGCATGCCGTACTTGAATACCTCCAGGTAGCCCTTAAACGCCTCTGGCTCGAGCTGACGCGCTTTGAGTTGCTCCAGCAGCATGGCATATTCGTGAATCCGCTGCCCGCCGGAGGTGATCTCCACCCCGCGGAACAGCAAATCCAACCCTCGAGTCAGGCCGTCCGGCGTCGGATAGGCGTAAAAGGGGCGTGCGGCCTGCGGGTAGTTGGTGACAAAGACAAAATCGCTACCAAACTCCTCCTTAGCCCAGCGCCCCACTAAGCGCTCGGCCTCGGGGTCGAGGTCTTTGCCGCCGGACTGGTGCCCGTAGCGCTCAGCTACCAGCTCTCGGGCTACTAGCAGCGGGATGCGCGGGAAGGCCACGGTGGTGTCGGGCAGTGTGGCTTCCAAGAGTGCCAGTTCGTCCCGGCAGGCTTGGCTGACGTGGGCCACCATCGCCTTGAGCAGCGCCTCTTGCAGCGCCATGACGTCAGCATCAGAGTCGATAAAACCCAGCTCGACATCCAGCGACAGGTATTCGCTGAGGTGGCGGCTGGTGTGGTGAAGTTCGGCGCGGTAGACCGGTGCCACCTCGAACACGCGCTCATAGACACCGACCATGATCTGCTTGTAGAGCTGCGGCGACTGCGCCAGAAAGGCGCGCTGGCCGTAGTAGTCGACCTCGAAGAGGTTAGCGCCACCCTCGGCTCCGGCGGCGACCAGCTTGGGCGTGAAGATCTCGGTGAACTCCTGCTCATTAAGATACTTCCGAAAGCCGCGCACCAGCTCAGCCTGCACCTTCAGAGCAGCCCTGGCCTTGAGGCCGCGCAGCGACACGTACCGGTACTCCAGGATGGTGTCGGGGTTGGTGTGCCACGCCTCCTTGGGGATTTCGATGGGGGCGGGCTCGACGGCCTCGGCAATGAGGCTCAGCCCTTCGGCCCTTACTTCCAGGCCGCCAGGTGCCTTATCGGAGACTACTACTACCCCCCACACCTGCACGCAGCTCTCGCCGATCGGCAGCTCGCCCTGCTCGAAGACGCACTGCACAATGCCGCTCCGGTCGCGCAGCAACAGGAACTTGATGCCGCCTAAGTCGCGCCGACTATGTACCCAGCCCTGCAAGGTGACGCTTTGGCCGAGTAGCGAAGGGAGGTCGCGGACGAGACTGCGGGAGGTGCTCATGTTGGCTCCAAAGGAACATCCCCGAGGGTGGGCCTCGGGGATGCGCGGCAAGGTGACGGCTAGGCCCCGAGACTTAAGTGCGAATTATCGTTGTCGTGACGGGGGCGGCGCATCGTTGCCGGGTATCCTAGCAAGGTGGTAGTGAGGCTGTCAACGCTCACCGCAATAAGACAACGCCCAATCCTGGCTTGATTGTCCGCAAAAACGGCCAAGTCTGGAGTGGCTCTTCGATAGCGGTGCGCTTTGCTTAACTACCCGTTTGCGTGTCAGCCGGTTGTGGCTAATAGCTGCCCCCAACATCTCCGCTGCGGTAGCGTTTAGCGCGGCGCGTCGTAGCGGTAGAACCCCTCCCCGCTCTTGCGCCCCAGCTTCCCTGCCTCGACCAGTTTGCGCAGGGTCTGGGTGGGCCGAAAGCGCTCGCCTAGCGCCTCGGTCAGGGACTCGCAGATCAAGAGCATGGTGTCGAGCCCGACGTAGTCGGCCAGCTCCAAGGGCCCCATGGGGTGATTGAGGCCGAGCTTGACAGCGGTGTCGATGTCGCGTGCGCTGGCTACCCCTTCCTCGACCATCTTCATGGCCTCACTTAAGAGCGCCGCCAGGGCGCGGGTGGTCACGAAGCCCTGCCGGTCTTTGACCACCACGCTGGTCTTGCCGCAGGTAGCAGCCAGCTGCTCGGTCAGCGCCAAGGTATCCGCAGAGGTCTGCAACGCCAGAACGATCTCAATTAACGCCATCTTCTCGGGCGGGTTGAACCAGTGCATACCGAGGACCTTCTCAGGGCGCTTGGTCTCGGCTGCTAGCGCCGTTACCGAGTGCTGGCTGGTATTGCTGGCCAGCACCGCCTGAGCGGGGGCCAAGGAGTCGAGCTGCTTAAAAAGGGTGCGTTTGAGCTCGAGCCGTTCCGGGGCCGCCTCAAGCACATAATCTGCCCCCGCTACCGCGCTAGCCAGGTCGTTACCAAGCCTTAGCCGCTTTAGCGCCTCCTCATCGTTGCGCTTGGCGATCCGCGCCCGCGCCCGTGCCAGCGCGCTTGGGTCGGGGTCGTAGAGCGCAACGGAGAGGCCGCTCTGCAGGCAGACCGTAGCGATCCCGCCGCCCATGGTGCCCGCGCCGATGATGGTGATGGTGTAAGGGGTCATAGCCATCCTCCGAGAATGAGTAGTCAAGTATTCGAGTATTCAAGTATTCAAGCAGGAGCGAACCCTTTGGGCTGAGGCCCCTCAGGGCGAAGCCTTGGACGCCTTCGCTCGGCGCTTCGCTGAAGTTCACCCTGGTTTCATCCGTGGTGATGGATAGTTCATGGGCCATTCCTCCTACAACAGGTAGAGGTCGAACCTGGTGGTCTTGCCCAGTATAACCGCACTCGGCTGCCGCCCGGCCAGCGGCGGGGCGTGGCGTGGGCGCTTGACCGCTACGCGCCGTGTGGCTAGCGCCAGCGCGGCGTCAAGCAGCGCATCGGCGTCAAGATCGTCGCCAACGAGGCGCCGAAACAGCCGCAGCTCCTTTTTGGGGAGCGCCTGCTTGGACCGGTGTGGGTACATCGGGTCGAGCAGCACCGCTTCGGGCCGGGAGGTAGCGGGTTGGCGCATCAACTCCAGAGCGTCGCCGACGATTAGCTGTAGCCGTGCAGCCACCATGGCCAGCTCGGGGTCGCGCTGGGCTCGAGCCAGCCCGTCCGCCAGCAAGGCCGCCACTACCGGGTGGCGCTCGATCATGGTGACGCAGCAGCCGAGTGCAGCCAGGGCAAAGGCGTCCTGCCCAAGGCCGGCGGTAGCATCCAGGACAGTGGGGCGATGGCCCCTCTTAACACCGACCGCTCGTGCTACCTCCAGCCGAGGCCCGCTTCGCCGACTGACGGCACGCTGGGCGCTAAAGTCTACCAAGACCGGGCCGGTGCGCGAGTTGGCCTCGCGCAGCTCGAGCCGCTCGGGGGTCAGCACCAGCAGCAGCTCAGCCACCTCCGGCGCTAGGTTAAGCCCTAGCCTAGTCGCTAACGCTTGGGCCTGGGGGAGGAGTAGGGGATCGGTGGCGGTAACAGCCAGGGGCACGCAACCATCATATGGCCTGCACAACATCATGCTGAATCATGCTGAATCAAGAGCTGTCTAACCGAGTGTCATCCTCATCACGAGCGCGATAAACTACTCCATGATGACCCGAATCCTGTTACTGGCCGCCTTGCTACTCGCCAGCGCCCTGGCCCAGACCGCAGACCCGCTAGCTCAGGCTCGAGCCCTGGTGCAGCAGGCCCTGGCCACAGAGGTAGTGCGGAGCCCCGATCAGCCGCTGTGGGCTGAGGCGCTTAAGTTAGCGCGACAGGCCCATGCGCGCGACCCACACAATCCTGAGGCGCTGGGCTTCCTGGCCGAGACTTACAGCTTAGTTGGCTGGCACATCCGCGCCTGGGAGAGCTGGCAGCGCTACCTAGCGCTGGTAAGCGAGCTGTTCCCCGATGAGCTGCAAAAAGCCACTGCGGCCGGGCATCAGTTGGCTTTTTACCGCTACCGGGCCAATGACCTGGAGCAGGCGCTGGCCTACTACCAGGCAGTGCTGGCCCTTAACCCCGACGACTTGCAGTCGCACATCTGGCTAGGCCGCCTCTATCTCGAGCTAGGCCGGCCCCAGCAGGCTGAGCCCCACTGGCGCGAGGTGCTGCGGCGCAACCCCCGCGACGAACGGGCCGCCTATTTCCTGAATCTGATTGAGCGACAGGCAGAACACGAGGCGCCGCCGGCCTTTTTCCGCGGCCTTACCCTGTATCAGCAGGGCGAGCGCTTCCAGGCGCGGCTGGCCTTCATTGAGGCTACCGAAGCCGACCCCAGCCACGCTGAATCCTGGGCCTGGCTGGGCCGCACCCGCTTTGAGCAGGGGAGCTATCACCTGGCTTCACTAGCCTTTGCCCGGGCGTTGCAGCTCGAGCCTAACAACGCCGACTACCGCTACTGGCTCAACGCGGCGCAGCGCCGGGCCGTGCAGTAATTCTCCCTGAGTGAATACTCCACACCGTCACAAAAGCGCCGATCAAGGGCATCGTTCATCACCATCAGCGAAGCCTTGTCCTGAGCGTAGAGAAGGGGCCGAAGCGAAGCTGTATCAGGGAAAAGGTTGTCAGGCTACCAGCTTTAAGCCGACTATTGCCTGAAGGGCTGATAGCGTTGCCCCTACTGGCTCCTGGCTTCTGACTTCTGACTTCTGGCCTTGGCGTAAAGCTCGGCCACCTTGGGCCAGTTCACCACGTTCCACCAGGCCGCGATATAGTCAGGGCGCTTGTTCTGGTACTTGAGGTAGTAGGCATGTTCCCAGACATCAAGACCCAGGATGGGGGTGTCGCCCTGCATCAGCGGGTTGTCCTGATTGGGCAGGCTGTAGACCTTCAGCGCGCCGTTGGAGACTACCAGCCAGGCCCAGCCGGAGCCAAAGCGGGTGGTGGCGGCATTCGAGAACTCCTTCTTGAAAGCCTCAAAGCTGCCAAAGGTGCTAGCAATAGCCTGGGCCAGCGCGCCGGTCGGCTCGCCGCCGCCTTGCGGGCTCATGAGTTCCCAGAACAGGTTGTGGTTGTGGTAGCCGCCGCCGTTGTTGCGCACCGCAGCAGGCAGATTATCGGCCCCCTTGGCCAGGATCGCTTCGATGCTGAGCGACTCTAGCGGGGTATCTTTAATGGCGGCGTTTAAGTTGTTGGTGTAAGCAGCGTGGTGACGGCCGTGGTGAATCTCCATGGTCAGGGCGTCGATATGGGGCTCGAGCGCCCCCTTGGGATACGGCAGATCAGGCAGGACAAAGGCCATGATGCTCCTCCTTCGCGGGGTTGCGTCCCGATGGGACACCCTAGAGTCTAACAAACGTCACACGCTCCAGCTTTTGCGGGCTTACAAAGCGCGACGGTGGGGGTACACAAGCCGTGAGAAACATGCTACACTAATAAGGCGTAAGACGGTCTTCTCTTACGATTGTCAGGTGAAGTAAGCTTACCGCCTTCAATCAGTAAGGGATTTTTTAGTCCTACTTTCTATAGTTAATCTGGAGGTCTTCATGAACAACGAAACCCTCAAACAGCGCCGCATCGCAGCAGTAGCCCCAGCCGCCTACTCCGCTCATCCCCTTTACCCCGTCAAAGCTGCGGGGGCCTACGTCTGGGACGCTGACGGCAAGAAGTACCTGGACTGGTCGGTGGGGATCGGGGTCATGAACATCGGCCACTCGCACCCCAAAGTGATCGAGGCCGTCACGCGGCAAGCTGAGACCTTCCAGCACCTCTGCTTTGCGGTCGGCATGCACGAGAGCTACATCCAACTCGCCGAGAAGCTCAATCAGCTCGCGCCGGGGCCATCTCCCAAGAAGACCTTCTTAGTTAACTCAGGTGCGGAGGCGGTGGAAAACGCGGTCAAGATCGCCCGCGCAGCCACTAAGCGCCCGGGGATTGTGGCCTTCAGCCACGCCTTTCATGGCCGCACTCAGCTAGCCTTGTCGCTAACCAGCAAGCCTCACCCCTATAAGGTCGGCTTCGCACCGCGCGCGGCTGAGATCTACCGCGCCCAGTATCCGTACACCTACCGCAACCCCTGGGGGGCGACTGACGATGAGAGCTGCGGCCAAAAAGCGCTTGACGCGCTGATCGATCAGGTTAGAACCACCATCGGTGAAAGCGAGGTGGCGGCCTTTGTGCTCGAGCCGGTAGCCGGTGAGGGCGGCTTCATCCCGGCGCCGCGCAGCTTCCTGGCGGGCCTGCGCCGCTATGCTAGCGAGATCGGGGCGCTATGGATCGACGACGAAGTGCAGTCCGGCATCGGGCGCACCGGCGCCTGGTGGGCGGTCGATCACTACGGGCTCGAGCCCGACCTGTTAACTACCGCCAAGGCGCTCTCGTCCGGCTTCCCGCTTTCGGCAGTAGTCGGCAAGGCCGAGATCATGGACCAGCTCAGCCCCGGCATGCTCGGCTCGACCTTCGGCGGTAACCCCACCGC
>JAGXSJ010000032.1 GCA_018333895.1 Truepera sp. | reverse complement strand
GGCGAGCTAATTTTGGGCGAGCTGGCCGGTAAAAGCGTGGTGGCCATGAAAGGTCGCAGCCACTATTACGAGGGGATCTCGGCGCAGCAGGCCGCCTTCCCGGTTAGGGTGATGCACGCCCTGGGCGCGCACAGCCTGCTGGTCAGTAACGCCTGCGGCGGCCTCAACCCCAACTGGCGCGCCGGCGACCTGATGCTCCAGCTCGACTTCATCAACTTCAGCGGGGACAACCCGCTGATCGGTGAGAACGACGAGCGGCGCGGCCCGCGCTTCGCGGTAATGTTTGACGCCTACGATCCGGCCTATCTCGAGCTAGCCCGCAGCACCGCCCGCCGACTCGACCTTACGCTGCGCGAGGGGGTCTATCTGGCCATCAGCGGTCCCAGCTACGCCACGCGCGCCGAGCTGCGCCTGTTCCGCCAATGGGGGGCTGACGCCATCGGCATGTCTACCGTCCATGAGGTGATCGTGGCACGCCACGAAGGGCTGCGTGTCCTAGGTCTCTCGACGGTGACCGACATGGCTATCCCTGATGGGCACTATCATGCTACTGGCGAGCAGGTGCTCACTGTGGCAGCCCAGAGCGGGCCGCGCTTCAGGGCGCTGGTCAAGGCCATAGTGAAGCAGCTTTAGCATGTACCTAGAGGTGCAAGAGCGCATCGCTCGAGCCTGCGCCAGAGCCTCTCGCCAGCCGGAGGCGGTTAAGCTCATCGCGGTCACCAAAGGGCGTAGCCCTGAAGAGATCCGTACCCAGGTCATCAGTTATGGCCACCGTTGGCTGGGCGAGAGCCGGATTCAGGAGTGGCGGGACAAGGCCGCACAGCTCAGCGATTTTAATATCGAGTGGCACTTCGTCGGCAACTTGCAAACCAACAAGGTCAAGTACTGCACCGGCTTTGCCTTGATTCACTCGCTCAACTCGCACCGCTTGGCCGAAGCGCTGCAACGCGAAGGGGCCAAGCGGCAGCACGTCTTCAACGTCCTGGTGGAGGTCAATCTGGCGGGCGAAACCTCCAAGCAGGGGGTGGCCACAGAGCAGGCTGAGGCGTTGGTACACTACGCCCAGAGCCTTTCCTACCTGAGCGCGCAGGGCCTAATGACCATGGCCCCATACTCTCCAGACCCCGAACAGGCCCGCCCGATCTTTGCCCGGTTGCGGGCGCTCCGTGATAGACTGGGGCTCTTAGAGCTGTCGATGGGCATGAGCGGAGATTTTGAGGTGGCGATTGAAGAGGGCGCGACCTACGTGCGAATCGGCAGTGCGCTGTTCGAAGCTATTCATAGTAGCGAGAGTAGTGAGAGGCAGTCGAGGTAGCCATGAAGCTAAGCCCACTAGACATCCAACATCAGGAGTTTGCTGCTGCCCTAAGCGGCTACAGCAAGCGTCAGGTACGTGACTTTTTGGCGCGCGCCGCCGACTCTTTAGAGGCGCTGATTCGCGAAAACCAGCAGCTCCTCGCGGAGCTGGCCAAGCGCGACAAAAAAATCGAGGAGTTATCAGTCGCTGAAGCCGAACTCAAACGCGCCGTAATCGCCGCCGAGCGAATCGGCAACGAGATGAAACAGAACGCCAAGCGCGAGGCCGAGCTGATCATTCAGGAGGCTGAGATGGTCAAAACCAAGATCATCCGCGAGGCTGAGGCGCGCTTAAAGCAGAATGGCACCGAGATTGCCCGGTTAGAACGGCAGAGCCAGCTCTTCCGCGAGCAGTTCCGCGGACTTTTGAAGGCCTACGAGCGGAGTCTAGACAACTTGCCGGAGAAAACCCCAGCCTCTGCGGAAGGCTAGGGCTTCACGGCCTGCTCTAAAGTCACCCAGGCCAAGGTGGCGCATTTGACCCGTGCGTGCAACTTGCTGATCCCTTGCAGGAGCGTTAGCTCGCCCAACTCCTCAGCGGGCGGCGCACCGTGAATCATGGCCTTGAACTGACCGGCCAGTGTTAGCGCCTCGGTAAGCGACTTGCCTTTGATCGCCTCGGTCATCAGCGAGGCTGAGGCTCGGCTGATGGCGCAGCCCTCACCGGTGAAGGAGACCCCTACCAATCTCTCTCCCTCGATGTTTAAGAATAGCGTAAGCTCATCGCCGCAGCCGGGATTTACACCCTCCTGGCGATGGGTGTGGGGGTGCAGCTCGCCGTGGTTACGCGGGCGCTTGTAGTGCTCAAAGATAATCTCTTTGTAGAGCGCGTCCAGGAGTGCCATGGTCCTCCGAAAATCAGTAGTCAAGTATTCGAGTATTCAAGTGGGGGCCAGGTGACAATTCTGGACTCATTCGCGTCGGTAACAGATGCCTGCACGGCGGCTGGCAGCCTTTAGCAAGCAGGCCTCAGGCGAAGGTCGCAAAAAAGTCGCGGGCCTTAACCAGCGCCTCGACAAAGCGCTCGACCTCGTCTTCGGTGTTGTAGAAGTAGAAGCTGGCCCGGGCGGTAGACTGGACGCCCAAGGCGCGCATCAAGGGTTGAGCGCAGTGGTGCCCGGCGCGCACCGCGATCCCTTCGCTATCTAGGGCCGTGGCTACGTCGTGGGGGTGGATGCCCTGGAGATTGAAGGGAATGATGCCGCCCCGGTCGTCGCCGCGCGGGCCGTATAGGGTGATTCCCTCTAGCCCTTCGAGCCTCTCCAGGGCATAGCGGGCCAGCGCCTGATCGTGCTCGAAAATGGCCTGCATGCCGATACCACTCAGATAATCGACCGCCGCTCCTAGCCCTATCACCTCAGCGATATTGGGGGTACCGGCCTCGAAGCGCATGGGGATATCGGCGTAGGTACTGTGATCGATATAGACCTTGCGGATCATCTCGCCGCCGCCTAAGAAGGGGGGCATGGCGCGCAACAGCTCGGCCCTGGCCCACAGCGCGCCGGCCCCGGTCGGGCCACACATCTTGTGGCCGGAGAAGGCGTAAAAGTCCGCCCCTAACGCCTGCACATCTACCGGCAGGTGCGGCACCGCCTGTGCGCCATCGACCACCATCACCGCCCCGACCGAGTGCGCCAAGTCGGCGAACCGCCTGATGGGGTTAACCACCCCCAAGATGTTTGACATGTGGGCAATAGCCACCACCTTGGTACGCGACGAGAGAAGGCTCTGGCAGTGCTCCAGATCGAGGCGCTGCTCGGGCGTAAGGCGCACCGCCTTGATAACGGCGCCGGTACGCTCAGCAATTAGCTGCCAAGGGATCAGGTTGGCGTGATGCTCGGCCTCACTGACAATAATCTCATCGCCATCCTTGAGGTTCTGGCGGCCCCAGCTTTGCGCCACCAGGTTAAGGGCCTCGGTAGTGTTGCGGGTAAAGAGCAGCGACTCCGGGTTTGGCGCGTTGATAAAGCGCGCCACCTTGCGCCGCGCCTCCTCATATAGTTCGGTGGCCTCCACCGACAGGGTATGAGCACCACGATGCACATTAGCGTGGTGCTGGTAGTAGTAAGCTACCATCGCTTCGACGACCTGTCGGGGCTTCTGAGATGAGGCGGCGTTATCGAAGTAGATCAAGGGCTTGCCGTGGATCTGGCGGCTCAGGATAGGAAAATCCTGGCGTAGTGTGGAAGGGTTGAGGAGCACCATGCCGCTAGTTTAGCATCGTCTGTCAAGCTAGTGTTATTCGGATTAAGTGTGATTTCGATTTTCTCTAATCAGACTCCCAACTCTCCTAACAATTGTGGTGACAGCTTCGTCCGCTAGTCCTCATAGCGGTTTTCACAAATACTGAGTCGCCTTAGCGCAGGTATCATCTCTGCAAAGGCGCCCTGCGAGTAAACCGCAGGATAGAGAACGATTCGCAGTCCTGCGAGCACCCGCAGGATCAAACCAGATGATACCTGCTATCAGGTGGATAGCCACTTGCTGCCTGCCTCACCCCGGCTTTACACTCCAGCTTCTATACTGAGGGCTGTAACGAGAGCGCCCGCCAATGCTCCAAGGAGACCGATTGTGAACATTCAAAAACTGACCGCTACCACCGCCATCGTGCTGATCGTAGCCATCCTCGGCATCATCGTTTACGTTCGCCTGGCACCTGCTGCCAGCCCGGCTCCGGTGGTTACCGGCACACTCGATCTGAGCCAGGCCCCGATGCTAGGCAATCCCGCCGCACCCGTGGCAATGGTGCTGTTCGAGAGCTTTACCTGCCCGGCCTGCCGCATCTTTGAAGAGAACGACCTGCCCCGGCTGGTGCGGGAGTTTGTCGATAGCGGCAAGGCCAGGCTCTACTTCGTGCATTTTCACCTTGATGCCAGTGCCACTACCGCCGGTATTGCCGCCGAATGTGTCCGTGCTCAGAGCGAGCTGGGGTTTTGGGAATATAAGACGGTGCTCTATCGCACTCAGCAGCAGGGCTTCGCTCCGGCGCGGCTGATCAATCTGGCGCGTGACTATGTGCCAGGTCTCGATCTGAGCGCTTTTGAGAGTTGCCTCAGCGAGCGGCGCACCGAAGAGCGGGTGCGCATGGACTTCGCCATGGCCAGCCGCGCCGGGGTCAATGCCACCCCGACGGTTTTCGTCAACGGCCGCCCAGTAAGCCCGAGCTACCAGGCGGTCCGGGCAGCCCTTGAGGCGCTAGGCAATTAGGTTATGAGCACCAGACTCTACCTCGCCTGGCTGGTGGCCATCATCGCCACCCTGGGCAGCCTCTACTTCAGTGAGGTGAGCCACTTTATCCCCTGCACGCTGTGCTGGTACCAGCGCATCCT
>JAGXSJ010000031.1 GCA_018333895.1 Truepera sp. | reverse complement strand
CCCGGCTTCACGTCGGTCTTCGCGCCAGCGATGACGCTGTCACCCACGGCCAGGCGCTGCGGCGCGAGGATGTAGGCCAGTTCACCGTCCTGATACTTGATCAGCGCGATGAAGGCGGTGCGGTTCGGGTCATATTCGATCCGCTCGACGACCGCCGGGATATCATATTTGCGACGCTTGAAATCGACCACCCGGTAGAGACGCTTTGCGCCCCCGCCCTGGTGCCACATCGTGATACGTCCGGTGTTGTTCCGGCCACCAGTACGGTTCAAACCCTCGGTGAGGTGCTTGACCGGGCGGCCTTTCCACAGCTCCGAACGGTCGATCAGAACCAACCCACGTTGGCCAGGCGTCGTCGGCTTATACGACTTGAGTGCCATGTTCTCTGTCTTCCGTTTGCTTGCACGGGCGGTTTAGACCCGGCGGTGAAGGGCTCCGAAGATCCCCGATTTGGTGCTCTTTCCTCCTGCGGCTGCAGCGGGAACGAACAAACCAAGAGCCCCGGACGAATCCGGGGCCTCTGGCGTGGCGCGGGATTAGCAGACGGGGGTGGGGGTGGCAATGGGGGGAAGATGGGATTCTTCACTGGCGCGAAGATCGTGCATGGTGCCGAGTCAGAGACATTCTGCGAAGCGAATGATAGTGGTACAATGGTCGATGAACTCAAGAGGTGTCAATGTTCGGGTGGGCTAAGAGAAAGCTTGAAGCTGCCTCTGTCAATGCACAGAGAGACGACATCAATCGGTTTATCGCTGGCCTTCGTGGTGCCGATGATGAAGAGATTGGCACAATGCTAGTCGTTGCAAACGGCATTAGGATCAATCTGTTAAGGCTAGGAGCAATCCCAGTTGCCGCCCTCGATTTTTCGATCCCCCGTGACGCCGATACTCAGATGAAATGTGATATGTGCCCCATCACTTTGTCGAGTTCCATCAAGCAGTTCCAAAGGGACAATCAGCGCTCTGACGCTTTCGGCGTTATGGTTTGGCTCCATAGCGTTCGGGCGCTCAATGCGCCTGAACTCAGAAGTCTTGGCCGCGAAATGTGGGGAGAGCTTGCAAGGGGATTTCGGTACGCTGATGAAGCTTATCAAGATATCCGAGAAATAGCCGGTGATCGGCTACCGCCGGATCTGCAACGCGAACTTACCTTCATTCCTCGCGGCTTAGAGCCGAGAGCATAGGGAGGGCATTACGGTCGCCTTCCCCGGATAGACGAAAAGCCCCCGCCTTCCGGCAGGGGCTCTCTCAATTCACTCAAGCCTAAGGCTCAAAGACCAGTCGTCACGTCGATCGTCTGACCGTCTTCCAGCATGACATAGGCCTTCTTCTTGTCCGAACGCTCGCCGGCGCGGCCGCGGAACTTCTTGGCCTTGCCCTTGGTGATGGTGGTGTTCACCGCCTTCACCTTGACACCGAAGATCGCCTCGACGGCTTCCTTGATCTCGGGCTTGGTCGCAGCCATCGCGACCTGGAACACCACGGCACCCGCCTCGGAAGCCATGGTGGCCTTTTCGGTGATGACCGGCTTCTTGATCAGGTCGTAGTGCTCCGGCTTGATGACCGCAGCGGTTTTCGGTGCTTTGCTCATTTCAGGCCACCTTTCCCAAGACGGGCCTCCAGGGCTTCGATACCGGCCTTGGTGATGACCAGGGTATCACGCTTCAGGATGTCGTAGACGTTGGCACCCATGGTCGGCAGAACGTCGACGCCGTCCAGGTTGCGGGCGGCCAGGGCGAAGTTCGCGTCGACCGAAGCGCCGTCGATGATCAGCACGCGCTTCCAGCCAAGCTCCGACTTCATCTTTGCCAGGTTGGCGGTCTTGGCATCGGCGAGGGTCGCCGCGTCCAGGATCACCAGCTCACCCGCCTTGGCCTTGGCCGACAGCGCGTGCCGCAGCCCGAGGGCGCGGAACTTCTTCGGCAGGTCATGGGCGTGGCTGCGCGGCTGCGGGCCCTTCACCACACCACCCTTGCGGAAGATCGGCGCCTTGCGTGACCCGTGGCGTGCGCCGCCGGTGCCCTTCTGGCGATAGATCTTCTTGGTCGAGTAGGAAACCTCGGCCCGGGTCAGCGTCGAGTGGGTGCCAGCCTGGGATTTCGCCCGCTGCCAGCGCACCACGCGGTGCAGGATGTCTGCGCGCGGCTCAAGGCCGAACAGCGCCTCATCCAGATCGACGGAACCGGCCTTGCCGCCGTCAAGCTTGATCACATCGAGTTTCATGCTTCACCCCCTTCGGCGGCGACTTCTGCAGCCGGAGCTTGAGCGGACCGGATCGCGGCCGGACGCGGGGCGTCCTTGGCTTCCGGCTTCTTCACGGCGTCCTTGATCGTGACCCAGCCGCCACGCGATCCGGGGACAGCGCCCTTGATCATGATCAGGCCACGGTCGGCGTCGGTGCAGACGACCTGAAGGTTCTGCGTGGTGACGCGGACCGAACCCAGGTGGCCGGCCATCTTCTTGCCCTTGAACACCTTGCCGGGGTCCTGGCACTGGCCGGTCGAGCCGTGCGAACGGTGCGACACCGACACACCGTGGCTGGCGCGAAGCCCGCCGAAGTTGTGCCGCTTCATCGCACCGGCAAAGCCCTTGCCGATCGAGGTGCCCGCAACGTCGACGAACTGGCCTGCAAGGTAGTGGTCGGCGGTGATTTCCGCGCCCACGTCGATCAGGCAATCCGGCGTCACGCGAAACTCCGCGATCTTCCGCTTCGGGGCCACGTTCGCCTTGGCGAAATGGCCGCGCTGTGCGGCGGTGGTCCGCTTGGCCTTGGCCACGCCCGCACCCAGCTGGACGGCGGTGTAGCCATCCTTGTCGGCGGTGCGCTGTGCCACGACCTGAAGGCTGTCCAGCTGCAGAACCGTGACCGGAACCTGCTTGCCATCTGCCAGGAACAGCCGGGTCATGCCCAGCTTCTTTGCAATTACTCCAGAGCGCATCTTGGTCATGCCCCCCTTAAACCTTGATCTCGACGTCCACGCCGGCAGCGAGGTCGAGCTTCATCAGCGCGTCCACGGTCTGCGGGGTGGGGTCGACGATGTCGAGAAGACGCTTGTGCGTGCGAATCTCCCACTGGTCGCGCGACTTCTTGTCGATGTGCGGACCACGGAGAACCGTGAATTTCTCGATCTTGTTCGGCAGCGGGATCGGCCCGCGAACCGTGGCACCGGTGCGCTTCGCGGTGTTCACGATTTCCTGGGTGCTGGCGTCCAGCACGCGGTAATCGAAGGCGCGAAGCCGGATGCGGATTGTCTGACCTGGCATCAGTTTCTTCCTTTTAGAACGTTGGCGAGGACACGGACTGCCGACCCAAGAGGTTCTGTTTCGTTAGTCGGTATTTGGTGGTCGAAGGGCGGGCTTCTACAGCCCGCCCCAAGTTAGTGCAAGTCGCTTACGCGATGATCTTCGACACGACGCCAGCGCCGACGGTGCGGCCGCCTTCGCGGATGGCGAAGCGCAGTTTCTCTTCCATCGCGATGGGCGCGATCAGCTCGACCACGAACTTCAGGTTGTCGCCCGGCATCACCATCTCGGTGCCTTCCGGCAGCTGAACGGTCCCGGTGACGTCCGTGGTGCGGAAGTAGAACTGTGGGCGGTAGTTCGCGAAGAACGGCGTGTGACGGCCGCCTTCTTCCTTGGTCAGGATATAGGCCTCGGCCTCGAACTTGGTGTGCGGGTTCACCGACTTCGGCTTGCACAGCACCTGGCCACGCTCCACGCCCTCACGGTCGATGCCGCGCAGCAGGATGCCGACGTTGTCGCCAGCCTCGCCCCGGTCCAGCAGCTTGCGGAACATCTCGACGCCGGTGCAGGTCGACTTCTTGGTGTCGCGGATGCCCACGATCTCGA
>JAGXSJ010000030.1 GCA_018333895.1 Truepera sp. | reverse complement strand
CCTTCCCCCCCCCCCCCCCCCCTCGGCCCCCCCCCAAAGTTGGGGGGGGATGCAAGGGGGGGGCGAGGTAGGGCTGCAAGTAAGCCACCGCACGCTTCATCACCCGAGCGCTTTTGACCACCTGCGGCAGGAACATCTTGCCCGCGCCGAAGAGGTCGCCGACTACGTTCATCCCGGCCATCAACGGGCCTTCGATGACGGCGAGAGGGCCGTACTGCCGCCGGGCCTCTTCCACATCAACTTCGATATAGTCGTCAAGCCCCTTGACTAGGGCGTGCTTAAGCCTATCCTCGACCGTCCCTTGCCGCCACGCCTCCTCCTTCTGTTTAACTCTGCCGTCACGCTTGACCGTCTCGGCGTAGGCCAAGAGCCGCTCGGTAGCGTCCGAACGGCGATTCAAGAGCACGTCCTCGACCAGCTCCAGCAGCTCCTTGGGAATCTCTTCGTAGACCGTCAGCGCACTCGGATTGACGATCCCCATGTCCATGCCGGCTTGAATCGCGTGGTACAAAAACGCTGCGTGCATCGCCTCGCGCACATGGTCATTGCCGCGAAAAGCGAAACTCACATTTGAGACACCGCCCGAGACCAGCGCACCCGGCAGGTGCTCCTTGATCCACCTGGTCGCCCGGATGAAGTCGAGGGCGTAAGAGGCGTGCTCCTCGAGGCCGGTACCCACCGGGAAGATGTTGGGGTCGAAGATGACGTCCTGCGGCTTAAAGCCCAGCTCGTGCATCAGGATGCGGTAAGCGCGCTGGCAGATCTCGATGCGGCGCTCGAAGGTATCGGCCTGGCCCGTTTCGTCGAAGGCCATCACGATCACCGCCGCGCCGTAGCGCCTGGCGAGCTTCGCCTGGCGTCTGAATACGCCCTCGCCCTCCTTGAGGCTGAGCGAATTGACTAGCCCCTTGCCCTGCAAGCGCTTTAAGCCCGCCTCGATGACGGCCCACCTGCTGGAGTCGATGACGACCGGGACTCTGGCGATATCCGGTTCGGCGGCGATCAGGTTCAGAAACTGCACCATGGCCGCTTCGCTATCGAGCATGGCTTCGTCCAGGTTGATATCGATCATCTGGGCGCCGCCTTCGACCTGCTCGCGGGCCACTGCCAGCGCCGCCTCGTACTCCCTGTTTTGGATCAGGCGCAAGAACTGTCGCGAACCGGTGACGTTGGTGCGCTCACCGATGTTGACGAAGTTGGTGTCCGGGCGGATTACTAAGGGCTCGAGCCCCGAAAACCTCGGATAGGGCGGGACCTCGTGCGGTACCCGCGGCTTGTACTTGGCCGCGACCTCGGCAAAGGCGCTGATATGCTCAGGGGTAGTGCCACAACAACCGCCCAAGAGATTGACCCAGCCCTCCCGCAGCCACTCCTCCATCACCCGCACCATCGACTCGGGCGTCTCGTCGTAGCCGCCAAAGGCGTTGGGCAGCCCGGCGTTAGGGTAGGCGATGGTGAAGATGGGTGCTAGGCCGGAGAGCTCCTCGACGTGCGCACGCAGCTCTTGGGGGCCGAGCGCGCAGTTGAGCCCGACCGCCAGCAGGTCCGCGTGCATGACGCTGATCCAGAAGGCCTCGAGCGTCTGCCCCGAGAGCGTGCGCCCGCTGGCGTCGGTGATGGTCCCCGAGACCATCACCGGCAGGCGCCGACCCAGCTCGTCAAAGACCATCTCCGCTGCAAAGAGCGCCGCCTTGCAGTTTAAGGTGTCGAAGACGGTCTCGATCAAGACGAGGTCGATGCCGCCCGCTATCAGCCCGCGGAGCTGCTCGCCGTAGTCGCGGGCCAGTTCGTCAAAGGTAATCGTCCGGAAGCCGGGGCGGTTCACATCCGGCGACAGGCTGGCGGTGCGGTTGGTGGGGCCGATGGCGCCCGCCACGAAGCGCGGCTTCTCGGGCGTGCTGTAAGCGTCCGCCGCCTGTCTGGCCAGCCGCGCTGCAGCGGTGTTCAGTTCGAAGATGATCTCCTCTAAGCCGTACTCGGCCAGGCCCACACGGGTGGCGTTGAAGGTGTTGGTTTCAATAATGTCAGCGCCTGCTTCAAGATAGGCGCGGTGAATCCCGGCGATAAGCTCCGGCTGCGTCAGGCACAAAATATCGTTAGCCCCCTGAAGGTTTTTGGGATGATCGCGAAAGCGCTCGCCGCGAAAGCCCTCCTCGCCCAGGGCCTGACGCTGGATCATGGTGCCCATGGCGCCGTCTAGTACTAGCACCCGGTGGCGTAAGCACTCGCGCAGCAAAGGCTCCATCGAGCTATCCTAACGCAACGGGGGGTGGGGACGTTCATGGCTGCGTCTCGGTTGCTTTCCCACACGACAGCCGACAAGGTGCAGGCGCTCAACCAGCTCGCCCAGCGCCGCGGCCAGACGCTGGCGCAACTAGCGCTGGCCTGGAACCTGCGTGACCCACGGGTTACCTCAGTGCTGATCGGCGCCAGCAGCCCGGCACAACTCGACGAGAATGTGGCGGCCCTTGACAACTTGAGCTTCACCGCCGAGGAGTTGGCCGAGATCGACCGCCACGCTACCGATAGCGGCATCAACATCTGGGCGCAGTCGAGCGAAGCGGGTTAAAAGCCGCCACGCGCCGTTACAAAGTCCAGTACCTCGTCGTGGTAGCCCATGAAGTTAGCACAGCCATGCCGCATCACCACAATCGCTCCACAGGCATTGCCCAGGCGAGCGCTTTTAAACCAGTCCCAGCCTTTGCTGCGGCCATAGATGAAGCCAGCGGCAAAGGCGTCGCCGGCACCCAGCACATTGTAGATCTCGACCGGGAAACCTGGTACATCAACCCGGTCGCCGTCTCGCAAGTGAACGGTCGCCCCTTTCGCCCCGCGCTTGACCACCAAGGCCTCGGGGCCGTTCGGCACACCCAGCATGGCTGCGATATTGGCCTCGATATCGCCCCTAATTTCGGGCGCCGAGATCTGCTGATGACGGATAACGATGTCCGCTGGGCTTTGCACCATGGCGGCGTTGACCTCTTCGACAGTACCGATAGCTACGGTGACGAGCGGCAAGAGGGCCCGCACCATCACCCCGAAGGCGCGCGGGTCGTGCCACTGGTCGGCGCGGAAATCCAGATCGAGGTAGACCGGCTTGCCGGCCCGTCGCGCTAGCTCGGCAGCGTAAAAGGTGGCGCTACGGCTCGGCTCGCGGCTTAAGCCGGTGCCGGAGATTTCTAGGGCGCCAGCCTCGGCGATAGGGATCGCCAGCACGTCGTCGATGGTGAGCTGAATGTCGGCGGCGTTGTCACGATAGTAGACTAGCGGGAAGCGGTCGGGCGGCTCGATGCCGAGTATCACTGCGCTGCTGCGCGTTCCGGGCCGCCGGGGGATGTAGTGCGTCTCGACCCCTTCATCGCGCAGAAACTTGAGGATAAAGTCGCCGACCTTATCCTCTCCGACGGCGGTCAGTACCGCCACCTTGAGCCCCAAACGCCTGGCGCCGACCGCGATGTTGGTCGGACTGCCGCCGACATAAGCGGCAAAGCTCGTGATCTCTTCGAAGGGGGCGCCGATATCGTTGGCATACAGGTCGATCGACGAGCGGCCCATAGTGATGAGGTCGAAGCTGGCCATACGCCTCCTAGGCTCTTAGCGAAAGGGGTTTTGGATCACAACGCCCGCTACGGTCTGTCCGGGATTCAGGTCTTCAGAGTAGAGAATGTGGCAACCGAGCTGCCGTACACTTTGCACGATCATGGCATCCCAAAAGGAAAGCTGCTCGCTCTGGTGCAGGCGAATGGCGGCGACGACGTCGTGGGCGGAGGGGGTGTGAACAGTCCAGGCTGAAAGCCGCACCACCTGCGCTTCCGCTTCGCCTTGGGGCATTCCCAGTTTGCGCGTGCTATTGACATAAAACTCCTGCAAGACCTGCACACTGACGCACCCCTCGCCGCTGTCCCACAGCTTTTCTACCAGCTGCTTGGCGCGCTCCCGCTTGCGTCCGGCGGTGACGTCGTGAAGGTAGATGAAGATGTTGCTGTCGACAAAGGCCTTAACGCTCATGGAGTTCGTCGCGCGTCCAGCGGGCTTCACCATGGGTACCCAGGTCGAAACCGCGGTTAGCTACCTCCATGAACTCACGGCGAGCCCGTCCATAGTCGCTCTCTTCCTGTATCAAGGCTGTGAGCTTCTCCTTGAGAATGGCCGAGACCGAGGTGCCGCGCTTGGCGGCTAGTACCCGGATCTGTCTCAGCATCTCCTTAGGCAGTGCCAGGGTGATATTGCGTGTCTCTAGTTTCACGTTATTAAGTGTAGCACATAAAGACGTGGAAAAGGTGCGTAGCCAAGGACACTTCAGCCTCCCCCACAAGCTTTCAGAACTTCCGGCTCCAGGTGTTCGGCCAGCGCTCCACTACCACCTTGGTCTGGGTGTAGAACTCCACGCCGTGATGCGCCTGGGCGTGCAAGTCGCCGAAGAACGACTCGCCCCAGCCCGAGAAGGGGAAAAACGCCATCGGCGCCGCTACCCCTAAGTTGATGCCGATGTTGCCGGCCTGGACCTTGTGACGAAACTCGCGAGCGGCTGCGCCAGAGCTAGTAAAGAGGCAGGCCTGGTTGCCATAGGCGCGGAGATTGGCTATCTCAATAGCTTCCTCGAAAGTATCGGCCTGCATCAGCGACAGGACCGGGCCGAAGATTTCGGTAGTGGCGAAGGTGCTCTTGGGGTTGACCTCGTCGAGCACGGTCGGATGGGTGAAGTAGCCGTTGCGGAACTCCTCGCCTGCGACCGGCTTGCCGCGCCCGTCGAGCAGCAGCTTTGCCCCTTCCTGCACGCCTTTATCCACCAGGCTTTCGATACGGGCCTTGCTATCAGCGGAGATCACCGGCCCCATCTGAACCTCTTCCTGGAGGCCGTAGCCCACTTTGCGGGAGGCCGCGTCGGCCACGATCCGCTCGGTGAACTCGCCCCTGGCCTCGCCCACGGTGATGATCGCTGACGTGGCGAGACAGCGCTGACCCGCGCAGCCGAAGGCTGAGTCCGCCAGGATGCGTGTAGCCATCGCCATATCGGCGTCAGGCAGGACCACAGCGGGGTTCTTGGCGCCGCCCTGACACTGGGCGCGCTTGCCGTTGGCCGTGGCCCGGCTGTAGATGTATCTGGCGACCGGGGTCGAGCCCACAAACGACACGCCCTTAACCAGCGGATGATCGAGCAGGGCATCGACCGTCTCCTTACCGCCGTTGATGAGGCTCAAGACCCCAGTGGGAAAACCTGCCTGCTTAAGCAGCCGATACAGATACTGCGTGGTCATGGGGACCTTCTCGCTCGGCTTGAGCACAAAGGCGTTCCCCGTCGCCACGGCATAAGGCAAAAACCACAACGGGATCATGCCGGGAAAGTTAAAGGGGGTAATCGCCGCTACCACCCCCAGGGGCTGGCGGATCATCTGCTCGTCGATGCCGCGGGCGACATCTTCGTTGTTGTAGCCCTGCATCAGCAGCGGCGCGCCGCAAGCGACCTCGACGTTCTCGATACCGCGGCGCAGCTCACCGACGCTCTCGGCATAGGTCTTGCCGCACTCGTTGGTGATGGTCTTGGCCAGCTCGTCAAGATGCTCTTCTAAGAGCGCTTTGAGCTTGAACAGGGGCTGGATGCGCTCGGTAACGGGCACCTGCCGCCATTCGAGGTAGGCGCCATGGGCCTTCTGGACGGCCTCGTTCACCTCTGCTTGGGCCGACAGCGGCACCTTGGCGATCGTTTCGGCGGTGGCCGGGTTGCGCACCTCGAGGTAGTCGCTGGCCGAGGAGCGCCGCCACTCGCCGCCGATGTAGTTTAGGAGCTCCTTTGCGGCTGTTATGGTCATAGTGCCTCCCGAAAATCAGTATTCAAGTATTCGAGTATTCAAGTATTCAAGTAGGGGCGAACCCTTCGGGCTGAGGCCCCTCAGGGCGAAGCCTTGGACGGCTACGCCACTATCGCTCTCACTTCGTTCGGGCCGGCGCTTCGCTGACGTTCGCCCTGGTTTCGCGTTCGATGGTGAACCACACTAGAAAGGCTGAGCCTCATCGTCCTGTCCCTGTAAGCGGCAACCTTAGCCTATCCTCTTGGCCTTCCCAGCTCCCCCGTACCCAGGCCAGCTGCGGGTCGTCCTTAGCCTCCCAGGTCGGCATCTCGCCTGCCAGGAAGTTGAGGTAGTAGCAGTCATAGCCCGGCGCCGTTACCACCGGATGATACCCCCGGCGGATCAGCACCGTGTCGCCGTGTTTGGCTAGCACGACCTCGTTAAGGCTGCGGTCGTCGGTATAGAGGCGCTGCATGGCCCAGCCGTCTTGCGGCTGGAAGCGGTAGTGATAGACCTCTTCCAGTTCAACTTCCTCCGGCGGGTTGTGAACGTCATGTTGGTGTGGCGGGTAGCTCGACCAGTTGCCGGAAGGGGTGTAGACCTCGACACAGAGGAGCTTCTCCGCATCGCCGGGGTCGAGGATGTGCGAGATCTGCCGGGTTACGTTGTGGCCACCACGGATTTCAACCTTGACCTCATCGGGAGTAATCAGGCGCGGTGCCAGAATACCCTTGGCCGGAGCCATCCCCACGGCAAGCTCGAGCCCGCTTTTGGCTGTCACCTGATAGCTGTGATCTGGCGGCACATAGGTGGCATACGGGAGCCCGGCAAAGACGTCACGGCGCCCTGTGAGCGACCACGCCTGGCCGTTAACCTTAACCTCGGCATCGCCCGACAGGAAGACCAGTGCCACCTCACAGCCTAGGCTCTCTCCTCGGTAGCGCTGGCCTTCGGCCAGGGCGTGAACCCGAAAGGACAGGTATTGCCAGCCAGCCAGCTCGGGGGTGACGCTGGTGCGAAGAGGGCTCGTAACGTTGGCGGGGATAACGTGTGGCATCGAAACCTCGCAATCTGAAAGGCCGTATTCAAGTATTCGAGTATTCAAGTAGTCAGCAGGTTTTCTGCCTTTATTCTTGAATACTGACTACTTGATACTGACTACTTACACTCCCAACCCCCGCAAATACTCCCGGTTGCGCTGCGCACTCTCCCTGGGCGTTCCCAGGCCGGGCAAAACGTC
>JAGXSJ010000029.1 GCA_018333895.1 Truepera sp. | reverse complement strand
GGTACTTGATAGATTGGCGGGAGCGGGTGATAGTAGCGGCTCGAACGATGAGCAAACGGGAGGTCGCTTGGCTGAGGGAGGTTAGACAACTTGACCCGCAAGACTTGGTCTAGCAGTACTCTCATTAAGCTTGCACCTTTGTAGCACATGTGCTACACTCCCTTTGTGGCCCGAATTATCAACCAGCGCGAACTGCGCAACAACAGCGCCGAGATTATGCGCGCGCTCGACCGTGGCGAGGCCTTCATCATCACCAGAGGCGGCGTGATGGTGGGTGAACTAAGGCCGGCACGCAGGCAGTTCGTCAGCCAGGCCGGGGTGCTAAGGGCGTTTGAGAACGCCCCGCCCGTTGATGCCGATCGGTTCCGCAACGAGGTAGACGAGGTCCTCAACCAAGATTTCACACCCCGCGCTTGAATCCCGCTAAACCAGCAAAGCCCGTCTCTTCTCGAGGCTTGCTCGACACCTCGGTCGTCATCGACCTGGGTCGGGTTGCTGCCGATAAGCTTCCTGCAGAGCTGGCCATTTCGGCCCTGACCCTAGCTGAACTTGCTGCCGGTCCGCACGCCACAGATGACGCGGCCGAGCGTGCCCGCCGTCAGGAAAGGCTTCAGCTGATAGAAGCGCTTTTTGATCCCCTGCCGTTTGATGACGCGGCAGCGCGAGCCTACGGGCGCGTATACGCCGCTACGCGCGCTGCGAACCGCAACCCTAGGGGGGCGCGGGCTGTTGACCTGCTCATCGCCGCTATTGCGCTGGCGAACAATCTACCGCTATACACCCGTAACCCTGACGACTTTGCACACTTGCAGGCTATCGGTCTCGAGCTGCGAGCTGTCTAGTTTTGGCAAGCACGCTTGTTTTTCTTGTGATGCTACTGACTTGGTAAGCGACGCGCGGTGAGGTGTGGTGGGTAAACTAGTAGGGTGATAACGGTCGAGCGCCTCAGCAAGCACTATCAGATTCACGAAAAGGAGCCGGGGCTACTCGGCAGCCTCCGGGCTTTCGTGCGCCGTCGCAACCGCACCGTCAGAGCGGTCGAAGAGGTCTCCTTTACCATCGCCCCAGGCGAGGTAGTCGGCTTTTTAGGGGCTAACGGCGCTGGCAAAACTACCACCCTCAAGATGCTCTCAGGGCTACTCCACCCGACCTCAGGCCAGGTCACGGTGGCAGGCTTTATCCCTAAGCACCGCCAGCGCGCCTTTTTAACCACCATCACGCTGGTCATGGGCCAGAAACAGCAGCTCGACTGGGACCTCTCAGCTGCCGACTCATTCTTGGTCAACCAGGCCATCTATAACATCCCCGACGCAGTCTATCGGCAGCGCGTTGCCGAACTGAGCGAGCTGCTAGCGCTCGACGGGCTGCTCAATAAGCAGGTGCGCAAGCTGAGCCTCGGTGAGCGGATGAAGTGCGAGCTGGCCGCAGCCTTGCTCCATCAGCCCAAGGTGCTCTTTTTGGACGAGCCGACTATCGGGCTAGATGTCAATATGCAGCAGGCGGTGCGCGATTTCATAGCCGAGTACAACGCGCGTCACGGTGCTACGGTAATCCTGACCAGCCACTACATGGCCGACGTGACCGCGCTGGCCCGGCGCATCCTGGTCATCGACCAGGGGAAGCTGGTCTTTGACGGCGACTTTCGGGCCTTAGTCGAGCGGATGGCGCCGCAGAAGGTGCTCAAGCTACGGCTCCGCCAACCCATCGATGCCGCCAGCCTCAGCCGCTACGCTACGGTGCGCGCACAAGAGCAGCTACAGGCCGAGCTATTGGTGCCGCGTCAGGAGGTAGCGCGGCTGGCCGCCAAACTGCTAGACGAACTGCCCATCGACGATATCGGTATCGAGGAGGTCCCCATCGAAGAGGTGATCGGGCGGGTGCTGGCCGGTAAGAGTAGTTTCACCGCGGCCATTGAGGGCGGTTGATGGTGGGGTTATGAGCGGTATGTCGTACTTTTGGCGCGTTACCAGGGCGCTGTTTGCCCGCTCGTTGGCGGTGATGACCGCTTACCGCGCCGAGATCGTGATCTGGATGATCTCGGGCTCGCTGCCCATCATCATGATGTTCATCTGGATCGGCCTGGCTGAGGCCGGGCCGGTAGGGGGCTTTAGCGCCGGTGATTTTGCCGCCTACTTCTTGATGGTCTTTTTCGTGCGCCAGATGACCGTGGCATGGGTGATCTGGGAGCTAGACCGGCAGATCCGCCTGGGTGAGCTGTCGCCTAAGCTGCTCCGCCCGCTCGACCCCTTCTGGGAGCACGCTATGGACCACCTGGCCGGGAAGGTGGTGCGCATCCCGCTCCTGATCCCGCCGCTGGCCTTGGGTTTCTGGCTCACCGGGGCGCGGCTCGAGCTAGCCCTAAGCAGCGTGTTGGCCTTCATATTAGCGCTCAGCGCCGCCTGGGTGATCCGCTTCTGCCAGCAGTACAGCTTTGGGCTGCTGACCTTCTGGTTCGATCGGGTACTGGGCCTCGAGCAGGTCTGGTTTGCCCTCTATTTTGGCTTAAGTGGCATGTTGGCCCCCCTTAGCCTCTACCCCGAGGCGGTGCAGCGCGTCATCGCCTTCACCCCGTTCCCGTATCTGATCGATTTTCCGGTGCGGGTCTTGCTGGGGCAGGTGTCGGGATGGGAGCTCTATCACGGGCTGATGGTGCAGGCCCTCTGGGTGGCGGTGTTCGTGTGCTTGCGCTGGTTCTTATGGCGGCAGGGGCTTAAGCGTTACGGGGCGGTAGGGGCGTGAGGCGCTATTTTAAGCTGCTCGGCATCTTCACCGGCAACTCGCTACAGCTCGAGCTGGAGTACCGCGGCAACTTCGTGCTGAATATCTTCAACTCGCTGATCGCTACCGCCATGGGGCTGTTGATTATCGTCACTATGTTCGGCAACACCACTAGCCTGGGCGGCTGGACGTTTTTAGAGGTGCTCACGCTCTACGGCATCTTCATGATCATGGAGGCGCTGATCGACATTTTGCTCTACCCCAATCTCAACCGCGTGCCCGAGTATATCCGCACCGGCGCCATGGACTTTTTCCTGCTCAAGCCGATCAGCGCGCGGTTTTTGGTGTCGTTTCGCTACCTGCGGGTTTGGATGCTGCCGCAGCTCATCCTGGGGCTAGGGCTCCTCCTCTACGGCATGGCACAGACCGGCGGGCTGAGCATCACTGCACTGCTGCTGACCGGAGTCATGCTCGGCTGCGGCGCGGTGTTGATCTACGCCATCTGGTTCATGCTGATTACCACCGCCTTCTGGCTGGTCAAGGTGGAGAACATTAGCGAGCTGTTTAACGCCTTCTTTCAGGCCGGGCGCTTCCCGATTAGCGCTTTTCCCAACTGGGCACGGCTACTCTTGACGATTGTGATACCGATCGCTTTCGTCACCACGGTGCCAGCCTCGGCAGCGGTGGGACGCCTGGAGCCGGGCTTAGCCCTGGCCGGTAGCGGCCTAGCCGCGCTGCTGCTCTTAGCCAGCCACGCCTGCTGGCGCCTGGCGGTAGCCAACTACACCAGCGCCAGCAGCTAAAGCGGGTTTCTTATGGTCCCGTGGCCGCCTCACAGCGGCACACCGGCCTCAGCGAACAGCTCACGCACGGTCACAGCGTTTTTCAGCGCGTGCCCCTTAGTGGTGTTCTGGAGCAACCAGTAGAGCTGGCTAAGCCCATCTGAGTGCGCCATCACCTCGGCCACCCAAGGGCGCAACTCGTCGGCATCGTACAGGTAGTCGTGGCGCTCAGCTGCCGTCTTGCCCCCCCACCAGGTCGCGGTGTTGCGACCGTGCATGCGGATGTAGGCCACCTCGGCAGTGACATGGAAGGCCGTCAACGGCAGCCCTTGGAGGGCAGGTAGATCCACGCTCACCCACACCAGCCCGGCCTTAGTTAGCGCTTCGCGCACCTCTGTCTTATCCCAAGAGGCGTGGCGGAACTCCACCGCCAGCGTTTCGCCCGCAAACCGCTGCGTCAGCTCCTGAAGATAGCGGCGGTTAGCCGGAGTGCGTTTAAAGGCATAGGGGAACTGCGCCAGGAAAGGGCCTAGCATCCCTGCCTCGCGCAGCGGCGCCACCGACTCGCGCAGGCGCGTATACAACCCTGCCTCGGCGTCGCGCGTATGCGTCATGGATTGGTGGAGCTTGATGGCAAAGCGGACCCGCCCCCCGCTCTTGTTAAGCATCCCGGCGAACGCCTTGACGCCGGGGATGGCGTAAAAGGAGCTATTAAGCTCGACTGCATTAAAGTGCTGAGCGTAGATGCCAAGCCAGTCGCTTTGCTTGCCCTCTTCTGGATAGAGCAGTCCGACCCAGTCGTCGTTAGCATAACCACCAGTGCCGAGGTAGAGCTCCATACTCCAGTCTACCCCGACTACCATATCCGCTCGGCAAGCGGTAGCATCTCATTGATGTAGCCAGAACTCACTTGCCGTGTGCGCGCCTAGCTACTACCATGGGGGCCTGGCAGATAGGACATTTATCACCGCCAGCTTGTGGAACACTCACCTTGGGGAGGAAGCGTGGAGCATTTAGGACACCATAGCCGACCGGGCAGCCTGGAGCGTCTCGGCTTGACAGGCGCGAGCCGTGTCTACTGGAACCTGACCACCGCCGAGCTGTATACCGAGGCCATCAAGCGCGACGAGGGTTTGCTTGCGCACCTGGGTCCCTTAGTGGTGGATACCGGGTTATATACAGGGCGTTCGCCCAAGGACAAGTTCATCGTTAAGGATGCAACCTCCGCCAAGGAGGTCAACTGGGGGAGTATCAACCAGCCCATGTCGCCCAAGCAGTTCTCCCGCCTCAAGGCCGCCCTGCTCGAGGCCGCCGGAGGTCGGGACCTGTTCGTGCAGGACCTTTTCGTCGGCGCACACCCCGACTATCGCGTGCCGCTTCGAGTGATAACTCAACTTGCCTGGCACGGCCTGTTTGCTCGCAACCTGTTCATTCGCCCCACCCCCAAGTCGCGCAAGGACTATCCCGAACCGCTCTATACCGTCATTGCCCTGCCGAGCCTTAAGGCCGACCCTCAGACCATGGGCACCCGCAGCGAGACCGTCATCGCCATGAACCTGAGCGAGAAGCTGGTCTTGATCGGCTCCACCGCATACGCCGGCGAGATTAAGAAGGCGGTTTTCTCGCTGCTGAACTACGAGCTACCCTTCAAGGGTGTCCTGCCCATGCACTGTTCGGCCAACGTGGGGCCAGACAACGACGTGGCGCTGTTTTTTGGCCTGTCCGGCACCGGTAAGACTACGCTATCGGCTACTGCCGGTCGGACATTGATCGGCGACGACGAGCACGGCTGGGCGGAGGCCGGGATTTTTAACTTCGAAGGCGGCTGCTACGCTAAGATCGAGCACCTTAGCGCGCAGGCCGAGCCCGAAATCTATCAGACCACCCGCCGCTTCGGCACCGTCCTGGAGAACGTGGTGCTCGACCCAGAGACCCGTCGCGTCGACCTGAACGACACCAGCAAGACGCAAAATACCCGCGCCGCCTACCCCATCAGCCATATCAGCAACGCCAGCCTGACCGGCTTTGCGGGCCAGCCCTCCGATGTCGTCTTCTTAACCGCCGACGCCTTTGGGGTACTGCCGCCGATCGCCCGGCTCAGCTATGAGCAGGCGCTGTACTACTTCTTGAGCGGCTATACGGCCAAGGTAGCAGGGACCGAGCGGGGCGTCAGCGAGCCACAAGCCACGTTTAGCACCTGTTTCGGCGCCCCCTTCATGCCCATCAGGCCCAGCGTCTATGCCGATCTCTTAGGCCGGAACTTGCGGCGCCACGACACCAGCGTATGGCTGGTCAACACCGGCTGGACAGGCGGCCCCTACGGCACCGGCGAGCGGATGCCGATCGCCTATACCCGCGCCATGATCCGCGCCGCGCTCGATGATCGCCTGGATAAGGTGGCGTACCGGCGCGATAACCTCTTCGGCCTGGCTATTCCCGAAAGCTGTCCGGACGTGCCCAACACCATCCTCGACCCGCAGCAGACCTGGAGCGACCAGGAAGCTTACCATCACCAGGCCGCCCGGCTAGCAGCGATGTTCATTAAGAACTTCAGGCAGTTCGAGTCCGACGTGCCGGCTGCGGTCAAGGCAGCCGGCCCCGACCTCACTGCAACCCCTTAGCAGCATCACCAGCAACCCCGACATGATCGTCCCCGCCAACAACGACCCGCCAGTCAGAAAACGACCCTCGTGCCGATCGGGACAAGGGTGGCAAGCAACCTCCGGGTGGCTGAGGTCACCCAGAGTTGCCAAGGAAGGCTTGCCTCCGGCCCAACTTAGCAAGCGCAGTGAGGCTTTGGCAACCTCATGACTACCGAACTCCTGCTCGTCTTTACCATCCTGGCCGTGACCATCGCGCTGTTTGTCAGCGACCGGCTAAGGCTGGATCTGGTCGCCTTGCTGTCGCTGCTAGCGCTGACGCTTAGTGGGCTCATCACCCCGCGCGAGGCGCTAGCCGGCTTTAGCGATCCGGTAGTGATCATGCTGGCCGGGCTCTTTGTGGTGAGCGCCGGCCTCTTTCAGACCGGGGTGGCCGACCGCATGGGCAAGGTGTTAGGGCGCCTAGCCGGCCACAGCGAGGTCCGGCTGATCGCTTTGGTGATGTTAGCAACAGCGACGCTATCAGCCTTTATGAGCTCTACCGGCACCGTGGCGGTGATGCTGCCGGTGGTGGTCAGCCTGGCCTGGAACGCCCGCTTAAGCCCTTCGAAGCTGCTCATCCCGCTGTCGTTCGCCTCGCTCTTGGGCGGCATGCTGACGCTGATCGGCACGCCGCCCAACCTGGTAGCCAGCAATCAAGCGGTAGCCGCCGGCCTGCCACCCCTCGGCTTTTTTGCCTTTACTCCGGTTGGCTTAGGGATGCTGGCCATCGGCCTGTTATTCATGTTGCTTGTTGGCCGACACCTGTTGCCCGCACGCGCCCCGGCTGCCGCCGAAGAGACCGCCCGCAGCGTAATCTCGCAGGCTGAACTGGCCAACATCTACCAGCTGCGCGGCTCGCTCTTTAGGGTGCGCGTCCCTCCGGCCTCACCGCTGGTGGGTCGCACCTTGGCGCAAGCTGCGGTGCGCCAGCGCTACCGGATTACCGTGCTCGCCAAACAGCGCTCTCTTAATAACGGTGTGCAGACCGAAATCGCCGAGCCGACAACCATGATCGAGGCTCACGACACGCTCTTTATCCGCGGCTCCGAGCCAGAGGTGGCTGAGTTTATCGAAGTAGAGGGGCTGATAATGTTGCCGGTCTCGCTCGGCGACGATGAGCTGCTGCCCAGCAACCTGCTGTTCGCCGAAGTGCTGCTCACTCCGCGCAGCCGCTTAATCGGCAAGACCTTGCGCGATGTGCGCTTTTATGAGCTTTATGGCATCACTGTGGTAGCCATCAAGCGCCTGGGCGAACCGCTTGCTGCCGATACGGCCGCCACCCCGCTCCGCTTTGGCGACACGCTCTTGGTTGAGGGCTTAAGCAAAAACCTGGACATCTTAAAAAACGAAAACCGCGACTTCGTGGTAGTAGCCGAACCTGTGGATACCGGCAGCAAGCGCCGCGCCGCCAAGCGCGCCCCTTTGGCCATCGCCATCATGCTCGGCATGCTGCTTTTGATGACCTTCGAAATCGTCCCCATCGTGATCGCCACCTTGCTGGCCGCAGTGGCCATGGTGCTAACGCGCTGCCTCAGCATGGAGGACGCCTATCGGGGGATCAACTGGGAGAGCATCGTGCTGATCGCTGGTATTCTGCCGATGGCTACAGCGCTCGACAATACCGGCGGGATGCAGCTGATCGTCAGCAGCCTCGGCGGCTTAGCCGAGTACGGCCCCTTAGTTATGCTCGGTGCGCTGTTTTTTATCACCTCAGCGCTTAGCCAGGTCATCTCGAACACCGCCACCACGGTGTTAGTGGCTCCCATCGCCTTGCAGCTAGCGCTAGCTCTGGGGGTCTCACCTTATCCCTTCTTGATGGCGGTCGCGATCGCTGCCTCAACCGCCTTCACTACCCCTATCGCCTCGCCGGTCAACACCTTAGTGTTAGGGCCGGGGCGCTACCGCTTCGGCGACTTTTTCAAGGTCGGCATCAGCTTGCAGCTGCTGCTGCTCGTCGCCGCACTACTCCTGATCCCGCTGTTCTTCCCCTTCTAAGTCTTGGGGGGTGCTTGACAGCCCAGGGCAGGCTCTATAGAATGCCCCTTGCCCTATTGGGGTGTCGTCTAACGGCAGGACAACGGATTTTGGTTCCGTTTATCGTGGTTCGAATCCACGCACCCCAGCCACCACTTCGTGCCTTTGGCCGAAGTGTCCGCATGGCCGCCCGCCCCCGGCGGCCATCTGCTTTCTAGTTGGCAGGCTGTGGGTGTTCTGGCTCTTTCAGCGCACCTCGCTGCCGAGGTCAAGCTCCCGGTCGAGGGTGGCCACAGCGAGATTGCCCGCCCCGTCCTCAGCAGCTAAGATCATTCCCTGTGAGGCGACGCCGCGGATGGTCACCGGCTTAAGGTTAGCCACCAAGATGACCTGCTTGCCGATGAGCTGTTCGGGGGTGTACCACTGGCGGATTCCTGACACCACGGTCCGTTCTTCTGACCCGAGCGTAACGGTCAGCACCAGCAGCTTATCGGCCTGGGGGTGCGGCACGGCGTTGCGGATCTCGGCTACCCGCAGCTCGAGCCTACCAAACTCCTCTAGCGATACTTCGGGCTTGTGCGTTACTCTTGGCTCAGGTTCGGCGATAGCCTGCTGTAAGGCGGCCAGATCGACCCGTGGGAAGAGCGGCTCGCCGGGGCGGGTGACGGTCCCCGGCGGGGTCAGCCCCCACTCGCCAGCGCTCTGTAGGCTGTAGGAGGCTTCAAGGCCGAGCTGTTGGCGCAGCTCGAGGGCCTTGTGCGGCATCACCGGCTCGAGCAGGATGCTAGCGCAGCGCAGCGCCTCCACACAGCAGTAGAGCACGGTGTTGAGACGCTGGCGTTGTGCTTCGTCGCGGGAGAGAACCCAGGGCTCAGTCTCGGCGATGTATTTGTTGGCCCTTCGCACCGCTTCCATGACGCCCTCTAGAGCCCGCTCGAACTGTAGCCCATCAAAGTGGCGGCTGACCAGTTCGGGCAGGGCGGTGAAGGCCTCTTTTAGCGCCAGATCACCGGGTTCGAGGTGGCCGGGCTTGGGCACCACGCCCTGCCGGTACTTCCCGAGCATCCCCAGGGTGCGGTTTAACAGGTTGCCCAGGTCGTTGGCTAAGTCGCTGTTGATTCGCTCGGCTAGTCCCACCTCGCTAAAGGTAGCGTCCAGGCCGAAGGTCATGTCGCGCAACAGGTAGTAGCGGAAGGCGTCGTTGCCGTACTTATCCCTAAGCTGTAACGGCTTAACAACGTTCCCCTTGGACTTACTCATCTTGCCGGTATCGGTTAGCCACCAGCCCGACACGTTGAGGTGCCGATACAAAGGCAGCCCGGCGGCCTTGAGCATGGTCGGCCAGAACACGCCGTGGGGCTTGAGAATATCCTTGCCGATGAAGTGCTCAACGTAGGGCCAGTAGCGCTCGAGCAACCCCTGGGAGGCGAGCGCCGAGTAGTAGTTGATCAGCGCGTCGAACCAGACGTAGGTGACGTGATTCTCGTCCCAGGGCAGGGGGATGCCCCAGGGAACCCGCTCGCGCGGGCGGCTGATGGAGAGGTCACCGATGGGCTCGCGCAGCATCCCTAAGACCTCGTTGCGATAGCGTTCGGGCCTGATGAACTCAGGGTTATCGCTCAGGTACTCGCGCAACCAGGGGCGGTACTTCTCCATGCGAAAAAAGTAGTTAGCCTCGCTGCGATACTCGGGCGCCGTGTCGTGCTGGGGGCACTTGCCAGCTGTGAGCTCCTTGTCGG
>JAGXSJ010000028.1 GCA_018333895.1 Truepera sp. | reverse complement strand
GCATCTTTGAAGGCTTCGTCAGGATTATCGGTAAGTATCAAGCCGCGCAACAGGGGGAAGGCACAGTCCTCAAGCTCCATCGCCACGCCACCCAGGGTCTTGAGCGCGGGGGCGATTTCCAGCAGCTGCAACACCACCGGCTGGTCGCGACCCAGCATCTCACCCGCGGCAATTCTAAAAAGCAGCGAGTAGCCTATCTGGCCCGCTGCACCAGTAACGGCCACACGAACGGCTGTTTTCATCAGCTTCCCTCCCGAAAATCAGTAGTCCGATCCTGCGGTTTACTCGCAGGACAAGTAGTCAGTAGGGACGTCCTGCGGTTTACTCGCAGGACCGCGGGGTCGCCCATTTTCATCCTTGTTGGTGAACGATGGTTCATAGGCAATTCCTCATTGAATGGTACCATCTCCCGACCGCAATGTTTCACGTGAAACAATCTGCGGTTTACTCGCAGGATGCCAACTACTCTCCCCCAGCCGCTTGGTAGCCAAGCAGGGCTAACAGGCGCTGAAGCTCCTCAGCCGAGTAATAGTGAAGTTCCAGCCGCCCCTTTGCAACCCCGGTAATTTTCACCCGGGTACCAAGCTGGTGCGTCAGATTCTCCTCCACGTCGCGGTAAGGGCTGCTGCGAGCACGGTTGGCGGTGGGCTGCGGGCGCTTGAGGCGCTCGGCCTCGCGCACCGATAAACCCCTGCTCACAATCTGCTGCAGTGCCCACGGTTGGTCTCTGACCGGCAGCGCCAAGATGGCGCGGGCGTGCCCGGCGCTGATATCGCCGCGCTCCAAGGCCGCCAGCGCCTCAGCCGGGAGATTTAACAACCGCAGGGCGTTGGCCACCGCGCTACGGCTCTTCCCTATCGCCTTAGCAATGGCCTCCTGACTCTGGCCGAAGCTCACTAGCTGTTGAAAGGCCCGCGCCTCCTCTACTGCGCCGAGCGCCTCGCGCTGCAAGTTCTCGATGATGGCCAGCTCGAGCGCTTCCTGATCGGCAAGCTCCTTGACCAGCGCCGGGACGCTGCTCAAGCCGGCCTGCTGCGCAGCGCGGTAGCGCCGCTCGCCGGCCACAATCTCATAGCCACCGTCTACCGGGCGGAGCAGCAGCGGCTGCAACACCCCTTTTTCGGCGATCGAAGCGGCCAGTTCAGCAATGGTCACGGGGTCGAGGCGCTTGCGGGGTTGATAGCTCGAGGGCCGGATGCTGGCTATGGCCACCTGCTGCACGCCCCGCTCGAGCTTGGGCAACAAGGCATCTAAGCCCCTGCCTAAACCGCTACGTCTGACTGACACGCTGCAACACCTCCTCCGCTAGGCGCCGATAGGCTACCGCCCCCTGCGAGGCCGGGGCATAGTGGTAAATGGGCTGCCCATAGGACGGCGCTTCGGCCAATCTGACGTTGCGCGGGATGACCACCTCGAAAACCCGCCCCCCGAAGTGCTTGCGCACGTTCTGCTCAACCTCCTGTGACAGTTTGGTGCGCCCGTCGAACATGGTCAGCAAGATGCCGAGCACCTGGAGCTGGGGGTTGTACGAGCCGCGGATACGCTCAATGGTCTCCATCATGTTGGCTATCCCCTCGAGCGCATAGTACTCAGCCTGCAAGGGAATGATTAACAGATCGGCTGCCACTAGGGCGTTTAGGGTCAGCGCACCAAGCGATGGCGGCGCGTCAAGCACGATGAAGTCGAAGTTGGGGCGAATACCGATGAGCGCCTTGCTCAATAATCGCAGGCTCTCAGCGCTGGCATCTAGCTCCACCGCCGCGCCGGCGAGATCGGCCGAGGCGGGGAGAATCTTGAGATTACTTTCGGCAGTGTCATGAACAGCCTGCCGTGCGGGGCTGTCACCCACCAACACATCATAAATGGTGCGCTGAGCAGAGCGGATCCCTAGCCCGCTGCTAGCGTTAGCTTGAGGATCGAGATCTACCAGTAGGATGCGGCGGTGCGCCGCCAAGGCCGCCGCCAGGTTGACGGCGCTGGTGGTTTTGCCTACGCCACCTTTCTGATTGATGATACCGATGATCGGCAAGGGAGACCTCCCGCAAGGCGCAGCGCCACCAGTCTACCATGAGAGTCCATGTCCTGCTTTAACAGGGTGGGGGAGAGATCTGCTGCCTGCAGCGCATCAACTTCCGGCTGGCAGGCGGTCCTTTTGCGGGCGGCTAAGAGAATCTCGGGGGCGTGCAGGTGGCGCGTCAGGCAGTACATCGCCAGCATGCTACCCACCGCCTGGCCGGTAATCACGCTATAGGCTGGGGGTGGCCCGAGCTTGCGCACGTCCGCAGCGATAACGGTTACGTTTTTCAGCTCGAGCTGAGCAGCCACGATAGTCAGGAAGCTAGCGCGCTTGTGGCGACGCTCCACCAGCGTTATGGCCATCTCTGGTGCGCTGATAGCTAGCACGATGGCAGGCAATCCCACCCCAGAGCCCAGATCGAGCAGTCGGTCGGCAGGGGAGAGGAGCGGTATCAGAAAATCGGCAAACGACTCGGCTTGAGCTAACAGAGCATCAAGCGTGCTTAGCCCTCGGGGCGAGACCAGATCGAGCGCCTGATGATAGCGTTCAATCAGTGCCCGGTAGTGTTCCAGCGCCTCAACTCGCATCCTGCGAGTACCCGCAGGAGAAACACGGCCCGCTTTGAGATGGATCAGTAGCGCCGCAATGTCGCTCTCACGCACCCCGCGCAGCCGTCCAGCGGCTCCCAGAGTGGCCGGTCGATGGCGGCGCAACACCTCTAACCCCTCTCCCGACAGGCTAGCTACTCGCCCATAGTCGAGGCCGCTCAGGGTCCAAGCCTCATAGTCGCGCCGTGCAGTCAGCTGTTTCTCGTTCCGCTCAATATAGGCCGCATAGCGCAGGCGGATCTCCACCTGCGCCTGTTCCGCCGCGCTGAGCGGGTCCGGCGCCGGACCCAGCTTAGCCACCACGCTGTGGTAGTTCTCACCGGGACGGCAGATCAGGGCGGCACCAAGCACTCCGTCATGACGCAGGCGCCGCAAGCGGGCTGTCTCGGCCTCTACCCGCTCTACACTAGCCCGCACCCGCGCGACCTCCTCCGCGCTCACCAGACCCCAAGCGTGACCCAGTGGCGCTAAGCGCTCCGCAGCATTGTCCTGGCGGTGCAGCAACCGATACTCGTTGCGCGAAGTTAGCATCCGGTACGGCTCATCCACCCCCCAGCGCACCAGCTCGTCCAGCAACACCCCCAGGTAGCCCTGGTCGCGGCGCACACTCACTAGCGGCTCGCCCGCTGCGTAGCGTGCGGCGTTCACCCCGGCTATAAGCCCCTGCGCCGCCGCCTCCTCGTAACCGCTGGTGCCGTTGAGCTGCCCAGCGCTAAAAAGGCCGGGTAGGAGCTTGGACATCAAGCTGACCTCGAGCTGGCTGGGCTCGAGCGCATCATATTCAACGGCATAGGCGTAGCGCTGTAGCACCGCCCGCTCAAAGCCCGGCAGGGTGCGCACCATCGCCTC
>JAGXSJ010000027.1 GCA_018333895.1 Truepera sp. | reverse complement strand
ACCGGGCGTTGACTTTGGTGGAGCTGAGGGGATTCGAACCCCTGACCTTCTGAATGCCATTCAGACGCGCTCCCAACTGCGCCACAGCCCCAGATGCCGACACCTAGCGGCATCAGCTAGTCTATGCGCCAGTCGTGCTGGCTGTCAAGTCAGTTCGGTCAGCATCCTGCCGACTGACATCGGTCTTGAGGCGGGCCGCCTTACCGCGCAGGTTGCGCAGGTAATAGAGCTTGGCGCGACGGCTCTTGCCCCGACGTATTACGGCGATTTTATCGATCAGCGGTGAGTGAAGCGGGAACACCCGTTCCACCCCCTCGCCAAAGCTGACTTTCCGGACGGTAAAGCTGGCTTTGGCCCCTTTGCCATTCTGGCGAGCGATCACTACCCCCTCGAAGGCCTGAATGCGAGTGCGGTTCCCTTCTACCACCTTGTAATCGACTCGCACCGTGTCACCTGAGTCGAAGGTGGGGAGATCGCTTTTTAAGAAGGGTTGCTCAATGGAGCGCAGAATTGCGCCTCGGTTGTACTTCATGACAGTTCTCCCGGGAGCGCTCGCCAAGCGAGCGCGAGCCATAGTGTAGCGCACCTGCTTGGGGCGATGCAAGTTTAGTCTTGAGCCGAAATCGCCCATGACTAGAAAAAGTAAGCCAACGCACTATAACTATACCGTCTGGACGGTATAGTCTGAAGCATGAGAGATACTCGCGCTGCCCTGCTAGAAGCTACTAACACCGTAATTCTGCGCGACGGCATTGCCCATCTGACACTCGAGGCCATCGCCAAAGAAGCCGGAGCCAGCAAAGGTGGTCTCCTATATCACTTTCCCAACAAAGAGGCCCTCATCCGCGGGCTGCTCGAGCACTACCTGACACTGTTCGAGGCCGAACTCTCGCGCCGCATGGCCCACGATCCTGACCCCAAGGGGCGCTTCAGCCGTGCCCTGATTGGGGCCACCTTCGACGCCGACCCCCACCAGCCCATGCTTAGAGCGGGCCTGCTGGCTGCGCTCACGATAAATCCAGAGCTACTGGAGCCCGTGCGTGCGGCCTTCGAGGGTTATCAGCAGCGTATCGAAGGCGATGGGCTTAAGCCTACCCATGCCACCCTGCTGCGGCTAGCGGCAGATGGCCTCTGGTTCGCCGACCTATTGCACCTTGCCCCACCTGCCGGACCGTTTAGAGAGCAGCTACGCCAGCGGCTACTGACGCTAAGCTACCAGGAGCTTGATTGATGCTTGACTACATCGTCAAAGCTGCTACCGCCTGGTTTTTGGGTTTCTTTCCGTTCTTTGAAATCTATGTCGCGGTGCCTGCGGCTATGGCGATGGGGCTCGACTATACCTCGGCGGTGTTCTGGACCGTACTGGGCAACTACCTGCCGGTTCCTCTGATCGCGCTCTTCTACCGGCAGCTCCTTAACCACCAGCGCCTCGGCCCCTGGCTGGCAAAGCTCGCCTCTCCCCGCGCTAAGGGGCTTCTCGACTCCTACGGCCCCTGGTTCATCCTGCTCGCTACCCCGTGGATCGGCGTCTGGGCGGTAGCGGTGACGGCTATGGCGCTCGGCATCGACCAGCGGAAACTGCTGCTGTTTACGTTTATCAGCATCAGCCTCTACGCCGTGGCGTTGGCCGGGCTGATCGCCATCGGCATCCAGGTCGTCCAGCCTGAGGGCTAGCCAGGCCGTTGCTAACTCCCAAGTTGGCTGTAAGCCGCAAGCACGCTAGCGGCGTGGTATACTTCAGCCAGGAGCCCTATGCGTTACAATAACAATTACAATAAGTGTCCCCACTCCGCTCGCGCCGAAAGGAGATACCGTCATAAAACTCAAGCGTCCCTGAGTCAGTCAGGGGTTCCCCTAACTGAAGAAAGGATACAAGCGTTATGAATATCTACAAGCTCATCGGACGCAACCTGGAGATCTCTGAGGCCATGAGGCACTACGCCGAAGATAAGTTGGCGCGCTTAAACCGCTTTTCTGACCAGATTATCGATGCCAAGGTGGTGATGTCTTACGCTACCAACGGCAACAGCGCCGCGCCGGCCAAGGTGGAGGTGCAGGTTAATGTCCCTAACGGCATAGTGCGGGCTGAGGAGAGCGGTGCTGACACCTACACCGCTATAGACCTGGTGGTGGATAAGCTCGAGCGTCAGCTCAAGAGATTCAAGGGGCGGATGCTGGCCAAGCGGAACGAGAGCGCACCACCTCCTAGCGAAGAGGAGGTCCCGGAGAGCCAACCCGAGATCGTGCGGGTCAAGCGGCATGTGCTCAGGCCGATGCTGCCTGAAGACGCAGCGGTGCAGATGGAAGCTCTGGGGCATAACTTCTTCATGTTTCGCAACTCCCAGACTGGTGAGGTGAACGTCATCTACCTGCGCCACGACGGCGATTACGGCCTAATCGAGCCAGCCGGTTGAGGCTGCGGCCCGATGAAGTGTGAGGGTGTTAGGCCGCGCGGTTGGGGTAAGATGCCGCTGTTATGGACCCTGCCGCGCTGCTTGAGCATCTAAAACTCCGCACCGGCTTGCAAGAGCGGCATGTCCGCTGCTTACAGACGCTGGGAGCGACCATGCAGCCGTTGGCTCAAGAGGTGGCGCTGGCCTTTTACGATTACTTAGGCCGCGACGAAGAGATGCAGCGCCTGCTGTGGGCGGTGCCGGGCCGGGTGGAGCGGCTGTATACCTCGTTTGCCGCCTGGTACGGCGAGCTTTTTAGCGGCTGTTACGACGCGGTATATGCACAGCGTCGCTACCGGATCGGACTGGTTCACGCGCGGCTGGGGGTCGCCCCGCGCTACATGATCCCGGCCATGGGCGTGGTGCAAGAGCTGTCGCTTAGTCACCTGACCGAGGTGCTCAGACCGCTCCAGGTGATTGAGGCGGTCGAGGCGTTTGAGAAGATCATCGCCATTGAGATCGCCCTCTTGGAAGAGTCGTATTTGGCGGCCATGGAGCAGGGCCTCTCGCTCGGTCACAGTGAGAGCACCCAGGGTGCGCTGACGATGGGTGCCGCCGCGCTGCTGCAAGAGGTCTGAAGCGGTGGTAGCGCACCGGGAACACCAGACAACCTACAGGCTATACCCCGCGCGAGCGCAACTAGCTGGTTAGCCGGTCAGAAAAAAGTAGCTGGCAGTGGATAGCAGGTTGTGGGGTGTGGGTTGTAGGTCGTGGGGATTTTCCTACTTCCCACTGCCCACTACCTACAACCTGTTGTTGAAATGCTGAAGCGCTCAACATTGGCCGCACGCAGTATACGATAGACTGACGGTGAGAGGGGACATTCGTCATCTGCCGCCTAGCTAGCTCCCTATCTACAATCTAGATTAGAAACGTCGAGGCTGTTGCCTTTGGGCCGGTTGGCCCGTGAGGTGGCATTGCCACAACGTTGGTGCTTGGGCGTAACTTACCCCAAAGGAAGGTGCAATGATGAAATGGGTCTATCTGTTTAGCGAGGTTGAGCAGGCAGAAAGGGCCACCGGTAACTGGCAGGGCGTGCGGGCGCTGCTCGGCGGCAAGGGAGCTAACCTGGCCGATATGACGCGCATCGGCGTGCCGGTGCCGCCGGGGTTTACAGTGACCACCGAAGCCTGTAACGCCTACCTAGCGGCCGGAGAGAAGTTCCCGGCAGGTGTCTGGGAGCAGGAGCTCGACGCGCTCAAACAGATCGAAGCGATCACCGGCAAGAGGTTTGGCGATGCCTCGCAGCCGCTGCTAGTGAGCTGCCGCTCGGGCGCCAAGTTCTCGATGCCGGGGATGATGGATACCATCCTTAACCTTGGCCTCAACGACGAGGTAGCCCAAGGGATGATTGCGCTCACCGATGACCCGCGCTTTGTCTACGACTCGTACCGCCGCCTGGTGCAGATGTTCGGCAGCGTAGTGCTGGGTGTGCCGGATGAGGTCTTCGAGGCGGTCATCACTGCCGCCAAGAAACAGGCCGGGGTTGAGAACGACGCCCAGCTCAAGGCTGAGGATTGGCAGGCCATTACCAGGAAGTTCAAGGAGATCGTTAAGACCTACACCGGCAAAGAGTTCCCCAACGACCCCTTCGAGCAGCTCAAGCTCGCTACCGAAGCGGTCTTTAAATCCTGGAACGGTAAGCGCGCCGTGGATTATCGCAACGCCGCCGGGATCGCTCACGACCTTGGCACGGCGGTCAATATCCAGGCCATGGTGTTTGGCAACATGGGCGATACCTGCGCTACCGGCGTGGCCATGAGCCGCAACGCCTCGACCGGTGAGCCTGAGCTGGAAGGCGACTACCTCATCAACGCTCAAGGCGAGGATGTGGTGGCCGGCATCCGCGTTACCCAACCGATCGGCGATCTTAAGTTCGATATGCCTGAGCTGTACGCTGAGTTCGAGGCCATCGCCAAGCGACTAGAGAAGCACTACCGCAACATGCAGGATATGGAGTTTACCATTGAGCACGGCAAGCTCTGGATCTTGCAGACCCGCGACGGCAAGCGCACCGCTCAGGCCGAGGTGCGCATCGCAGTCGATCAGGTCGAAGAAGGGCTGATCAGCAAGACCGAGGCGGTTAAGCGCGTTAAGCCCGAGCAGGTCGACTTTTTCTTGCACCCGCAGTTCGATGACGAAGCCCGCAAGCAGGCCCGGCGGATCGCCAAAGGGCTTAACGTCTCGCCGGGCGCGGCGGTCGGCATGATCGCCTTCGACGCCGATACTGCCGAGCGCTGGGCCAAGGAAGAGAAGCGCGCGGTGATCATGGTCCGCCCCGAGACCAAGCCTGATGATGT
Organism: Truepera sp.; assembly: GCA_018333895.1. Classification (GTDB taxonomy): domain Bacteria; phylum Deinococcota; class Deinococci; order Deinococcales; family Trueperaceae; genus JAGXSJ01. The sequence continues at coordinate 498 of JAGXSJ010000027.1, read as the reverse complement.
GCACGGCATGTTGGCCGCCAAAGGGATTCTTACCAGCCGCGGCGGTCGGACTAGCCACGCCGCGCTAGTGGCGCGGCAGTTTGGCAAGCCGGCGGTAGTCGGCGTAACCGAGTTAGAGATTAGCCTAGAAGCCCGCGAAATGAAGGTCGGCGAGCAGGTCGTCAAGGAAGGTGAGTATCTCTCGATTGACGGTACCACCGGCGATGTTTACTTAGGCGAGCTGCCCACCAAGGTGCCTGATATCAAAAATCCCTACCTGCTCAAGGTGTTGAGCTGGGCCGATGAGCTGCGTACCCTGCAAGTCTGGGCCAACGCCGACTACCCGCAAGACGCGCAGCGCGCCCGCGAATACGGCGCCCAGGGCCTCGGCCTAGTGCGGACCGAGCATATGTTCTTCGAGGCCGAGCGGCTGCCCATTGTGCAGAAGATGATCATGGCCAAGACCTCGCATGACCGCAACGAGGCGATCGAGCAGCTGTTGCCGATGCAGCGCGGCGA
>JAGXSJ010000026.1 GCA_018333895.1 Truepera sp. | reverse complement strand
AGCAGTTCCAGACGCTGGCGCGGCAGTTTGCCCGCGAGGTGATCATCCCTATGGCCGCCGGTTACGATCGTGAGGAGCGCTATCCTGAAACGATTGTGGCCCAGGCGCATGAGCTGGGGCTGCTCAACATCACCATCCCTGAACGCTTAGGTGGCCTGGGGCTCGGGATGCTCGACGAGGTGATCATCGGCGAAGAGCTGGCTTATGGCTGCATGGGCATCTACACCATTGTGATGGCCAGCGAGCTCGGCATCACCCCGATTCTTTTGGCGGGTAGCAGCGAGCAGCAGGAACGGCTCCTTAAGCCGTTGCTGGACGGGCCGAAGCTAGTGGCCTTTGCTTTATCTGAGGCCGATAACGGCTCGGACGCCGCCGCGCTCAGAACCCGCGCCACCTTGGAGGGCGGCGAGGTGGTGCTAAACGGCAGCAAGATGTGGATCTCTAACGGTGGCCTGGCCGAGCTGACGGTGGTCTTCGCCACATTCGACCCCGAAGCCCGCCATCGTGGTGTGCTGGCTGTGGTAGTCGAGGGGATGCCCGAAGGGATGCGCGCGCAGCAGATTCACGGCAAGCTTGGCCAGCGCGCCAGCCCTACCGCCGAGCTGGTCTTTGAGGATGTCCGCGTGCCTGCCGCCAACATTCTAGGCAAGCCAGGAGACGGCTTCAAGATCGCCATGAGAACTCTGGACAAAACCCGCATTCCGGTAGCGACTGGTTCAGTCGGTGTAGCTAAGCGGGCGCTCGACGAAGCCAAGCGCTACGCCGCCCTGCGCAAGGCTTTTGGTCAACCGATCAACCAGTTCCAGGCGATCCAGTTCAAGCTGGCCGATATGGCCATCGGCGTTGAGACCGCTCGAGCCATGACCTACTACGCCGCCTGGCTGGTCGATCAGGGTAGGCCCCACACCGAAGCCTCGGCTATTGCCAAGACCTACGCTTCCGAAGTCGCCTTTGACGCCGCCAATGAGGCGATCCAGATCCACGGCGGCTACGGCTACGTGAACGAGTATCCGGTCGAGAAGCTCCTGCGCGATGTGAAACTGAACCAGATCTATGAGGGCACCAACGAGATTCAGCGCCTCATCATTGCACGGGCCTTAACCAAATAGCGCCCCCTAACTTGTGGTCAGTGCAAACTCGCTTAGGTCGGCCGGGTTAAAGCTGTAGCTGCCGCGCGTCCCTTGCAGTAAGCCCTCGTCGCGCATCTCGCTCAAGGTGGCGGTGGTGGTTTCGCGGGCCGCTCCGATTAGCGCCGCCAAGTTCTCATGGGTCAGCGGCAGGGTCAAGCGTACCCGTGAGTCTTCAGTGCTCTGGCCAAAGCGCTCGCCGAGCCTTAGAAAAGTGCGGGCTAAGCGCCCCTCTACCGATAGCTCGCTATCCTCAAGCGCCTCTTTGAGCCGACCCAAGTAGTGCCCAGTCGCGGTCAGGATGGCTTGCTGCAACCCGGCATCATCGAGCTGATCGCTAGGAATAATAGTCACCCGCACCCGTGGGCTCAGCGCTTCGGCGCTGTCCTGATAGCGCACATGAACGGGAGTAAGGGCCCCCACTAAGTCCCCAGGACCGGCGATGCTAGTGATGCGCTCCTTGCCGCTAACTAGATCGAGGCTGAGCTTAACTAGCCCTTCCTCAATCAGGAAGACGGCCTCACCTTCGTCACCAAGCCGGTACAGCACCTCACCCCGCTTCAGCTCGCGGCTGGGGTAGTCCCGGACGCGCACCGCCTGAGGCGGCGGCGGGGCGTGCGTAAGGCCTGGCGAGAACGGTACCGTCATACCCTCATTGTACCGAGTCGCGAGACCTCATGACAGTAAGTCAAGCACATCGCGGCTAACTGCCGACCCGCCTCCCGCGCACGAAGGTCGCTACCGGCCAGCCCTGAAGCTGCCAGCCGTCCCAGGGGCTGAACTTGGCCTTGCTCTGAAAGGCGCTGGGAGTGACGGGCCTGGCACTTTCCAGATCGATTACGGTCAGATCAGCCGGGGCGCCGGGGGCCAGGCTCGGCGCGGGCCAGCCCATCACCTTGGCCGGGCCGCTCTGGAAGTAGTGTAACAAGTCGGTTAGCGTCAGCACCCCGTCCAGCACCAGCTTGGTGTACAAGAGCGGGAAGGCCACCTCGAGGTTGGCGATGCCCGAGGGGGCTTGCAGCAGGTCGAGGTCTTTTTCGGCGCGGGTGTGCGGGGCGTGATCGGTGCCAATAGAGTCCACCACCGCTCGAGCCAGTGCGCCGCGCAGATAAGCCACATCCTCGGCGGTGCGCAAGGGTGGCGCCACCTTATAGATCGGATCGAAGGCGCCCAAGGTCTCGTCGGTCAGGGTGAGGTGGTGCGGCGTGACCTCGGCGGTAACCGGCGCGCCTTGTGCCTTGAACCACTCGATAAGTTGCAGGCCGCGCCGTGAGGAGACGTGGGCGATATGGACCCGGGCACCGGTCATCAGGGCTAACTCGCAGTCCCGGTAGACCATGACCGCTTCGGCCTGCACCGGGTTGCCGGGCAGGCCCAGGCGCTGGCTCACCGTACCCTCATTCATCACCCCGTCCTGGCGCAAGCTGGGCTCCTCCGAGTGGGTCTGGATAACTAGTCCTAGCTCGGCGGCGTACTCGCAGGCGCGGCGCAGCAGATGCCCGTCGGCCACCGGGATGCCGTCGTCGGTAAGCATCACCGCTCCAGCAGCTTGCAGCGCGGCAAAGTCGGTGAGCTGCGCACCCTTTAAGCCGCGGCTCAGCGCCGCCGCCGGGCGGAGCCGGGCTAGTCCCAGCCGCTCGGCCTTGGCGAGCAGGTCGGTTACCAGGCCGGGGTCGTCGATGACCGGATCGGTGTTGGCCATACTGACCACGGTGCCGTAGCCTCCGGCGGCCGCGGCTGCTAGGCCGCTCGCCAAGTCCTCCTTGACCTCCTGGCCCGGTTCGCGCAGGTGCGTGTGCAAGTCGATAAAGGCCGGAGTGACGAGCTTACCCGCAGCGTCGAAGGTGTGGCTCACCTCACCGCCGAGGTTAACCCCTTCGATCAGGCTGTCCTTAAGATACAGGTCGGCCAAGCTCTGCTCGCCGATCAGGCGCGCGTTGGTAATGATCGTTCGGCTCATTTTTTACCTACCAAGAGGGTGTAGAGAACGGCCATCCGCACCGGGACGCCGTTGGCCACCTGCCGCTCGATGACGCTGCGGGGCGAGTCGGCCAGGCTGCTTGAGATCTCCACGTCGCGGTTCATGGGGCCGGGGTGCATGACGATGGCGTTGGGGTGCGCTAGGGCCATTACCGCCTCGGTCAATTGATAGCGCGCCCGGTACTCGGCCAAGGAGGGCAGCAGCCCGCTGGTCATCCGCTCTTGTTGCAGGCGCAACGCCATCACCGCCTGGGCCCCCTCGAGGGTGGGCTCGAGCCGGTGATGCAGGCTCAGCCTCGGCTGCTCGAGCTCGCGCGGCAGCAGCGTAGCCGGCCCGCACAGCGCCACCGTGGCACCCAGGCGGGTCCACAGCTCGAGATTCGAGCGGGCTACCCGTGAGTGCAGAATATCGCCGATAATGGCCAGCTTTTTCCCAGCAAAGCCGTCGAAGCCGGGGAAGCTGGTACGGAAGGTGTAGGCATCAAGCAGCGCCTGGGTGGGGTGGGCCCGCCGGCCGTCGCCGGCGTTGACGATGGCGGCATCGGTCCAGCGCGCAAGCTGGTAGGGCACCCCCGCTGCGGCATGGCGCACCACGTAGAGGTCGACCTGCATGGCGTCAATCGTGCGCAGAGTGTCCTTTAAGGACTCGCCCTTAGCCAGGCTCGAGCCCCCCGCGGCGAAGCTGATCACGTCTGCTGACTGCGCCCTGGCGGCGCGCTCAAAGCTCAAGCGGGTGCGCGTGGAGCTTTCAAAAAACAGCGTACTGACGGTAAAACCTTGCAGCGCCGGGACTTTTTTGATGGTCCGCTGCAATACCTGGGCCATCACGTCGGTGGTGTCAAACAGCGCCAGCAGTTCGTCCGCCGTCCAACCGGTAAAGTCGAGCAGGTGGCGGTGCTTAACCATCATGTTAGCTCCAGCAGATCGACCCCGTCAGCCCCATCGACCTCAGCGAGTTTGACTTTGACAATCTCCTGGCGGCTGGTCGGCACGTTCTTGCCGACGTAGTCGGCGCGGATCGGCAACTCGCGGTGGCCGCGGTCAATCAGCACGGCTAGCTGGATCACCGCCGGTCGACCCAGGTCAATCAGCGCATCGAGCGCCGCCCGGGCGGTGCGGCCGGTGTAGAGCACGTCGTCGCAGAGCACGATGCGCATACCGTGTACCTGCGCCACCTCGGTCTTCTTGACCACCGGCTGCAGGGCGATCTCGGAGAGGTCGTCGCGGTACAAGGTGATGTCGAGCTTGCCGAGCGGTGGCCTGACCCCCTCAAACTCGCCGATCAAGCCCGCTAGTCGTTCGGCGATCGGCACACCGCGGGTATGAATGCCGATCAGCACCAGCTTATCGGCCCCTTTGTTGCGCTCGATGATCTCGTGGGCGATGCGGGTGAGGGCTCGAGCCACCTCCATCCCGCTCATCAGCGTGGCCTTAACCGTGTTCACCATAAACCTCCGCCGAAAATCAGTAGTCAGAAGCCAGAAGCCAGTAGGGGCGACCCCACGTACGCCTTCGCTCGGCGCTTCGCTGAAGGTTGCCCTGTTTTCATGGGTGGTACCGCTTGTGGCATGGACCCCTTGATACGCGATGCCGGAGTTTAGCGGCCATAAAAAAAGCGCCCGCACGGCGCCTTTTAACACCTTTGTCTTGGAGATGTATCATAACTACCCCTTTCCGGCCTCGCAGGACCGAGTTAAAGGAACCTTACGTCACTCTACCCCTTGCCCCTGGTAGCGTCAAGGGCGGAACCTGGGCGTCTTGAACCCGCTGCTAGCTTAGCTAGAGTAGCCTGGCGCTTAGCTTTATTTCGGGTCCAGCCAACGCCTTGGAGACCGGGCAGTTCTGCTTGGCGTTCTCAGCCAGCTCTAAAAACTTGGCTTCATCAAGGCCCGGTACGACGGCTTCGGTGGCAAGTTCAATGGTGTGGATGGTCGGCCCTTCGCCCAGGTGTACCTTGGCGCTGGTGCTGACGCGGCTAGGCGGAGTGCCGTTATTGGTCAGTAGCGCTGACAGGAACATCGAAAAACAGCCAGCCTGGGCAGCCCCGATCAGCTCGTCGGGGTTGGTCCCCGGCGTCTCACCGAAGCGGGTGTTAAAAGAAAACGGCCCCTCAAACGCGCCGCTACCGAGCTTCATGACGCCCCGGCCTTCCTTTAAGGTCCCTTCCCAGACTGCCTGTGCAGAACGTACCGGCATGGTTATCCTCCCTTTAGTCTCTTGGCGGATATGCAGGCGCAGTCCCGCCGTGCTTGTTAGTGTAACGCACACCTGCGGCCCTACTCCTTGGTGGGCGACACGGTTGCTGGCTGATCATGCAGGCGAGACTCACGTGTCAATGACCGTTTCCGCGGGCTGGTAAGCTAGGTTCGGCGCTAGCCAACGCTCCACTTCCGCCACACTCAACCCCTTGCGCCGAGCATAGTTCTCGATCTGATCGCGCTGGATCTTGCCGACGCCGAAGTAGCGGCTCTCCGGATGGGCGAAATAGAGGCCGCTCACGGCGCTGGCGGGGAGCATGGCGTAAGCCTCGGTGAGGTGCATGCCGACAGCTTTTTCGGCGTCCAGGAGTTTGAAGAGGGTGCGCTTTTCAGTGTGGTCGGGGCAAGCCGGGTAGCCCGGTGCCGGGCGGATGCCGCGGTAGCGCTCCTTGATCAGCTCTTCGGGGCTTAACTCTTCGTCTTTGGCGTAGCCCCAGAACTCCCGACGGACACGCTCGTGGAGCCGTTCGGCAAAGGCTTCGGCGAGGCGATCGGCCAGCGCCTTGACCATAATGGCGCGGTAGTCGTCGTGCTGGGCCGTAAAGTGCGATGCCAACTCATCTGCGCCGTAGATGGCGATAGCAAAGGCGCCCACGTAGTCCACCCCTGCCTCCTTAGGCGCCACGAAGTCGGCCAGCGCCAGATTCGGCTGGCCCGGGCGCTTGGCGTGCTGCTGGCGCAGCGTGTGCAGCACGGCGAGCACTTCGCGGCGGCGCTCATCGGCATAGAGCTCGAGATCGTCGCCGACGCGGTTGGCGGGGAAGAGGCCGAGCGTACCCTTGGCAGTGAAGCGCCCCTCGTTGACGATCTCATGCAGCATCGCCTGGGCATCGTCAAAAAGCGAGCGCGCTGCCTCACCAATTTTGGGATCGTCCAGAATCTGGGGGTAGCGCCCGGAGAGCTCCCAGGCAATAAAAAACGGAGTCCAGTCGATGTAACGAGTGAGTTCGTTAAGGGGATAAGCGCTAAAGCTGCGGGTTCCTGGCAGCGCAGGCTTCACGATAGCGCACTCGAGCCGGGGCGCGTTGGCCCTGGCCTCCGCTAAGCTCACGAGCTGCTGCGAGGCGTCGCGGCCCTCGAACTTTTCGCGCAGCACCCGATACTGTTCGCGAACCTCCGCCGCGAGCTTGGGGCGCTCCGTCTCCGAGCGGGCGCGGCTGGCTACCCCGACGCTTCTGCTGGCGTCTAAGACATGTACCGTCAGGCCGGAGTAGTGTGGCGCAATTTTTACCGCGGTGTGAAGGCGGCTGGTGGTGGCGCCGCCAATCAGCAGCGGCGTTGTAAAGCCTTGCCGCTCCATCTCCTTAGCGACGTGGACCATCTCATCCAGGCTGGGGGTTATCAGCCCCGAGAGGCCGATGACATCGACACCCTCCCGCCGGGCAGTCTCCAGGATCTTCTCAGCCGAAACCATCACGCCGAGGTCGATCACCTTGAAATTGTTGCAGCTTAGCACCACCCCAACGATGTTCTTGCCGATATCGTGGACGTCGCCCTTGACGGTGGCCAGGAGCACCTTGCCACCCCCACCCCCCCCTCGGCCCCCCCCC
>JAGXSJ010000025.1 GCA_018333895.1 Truepera sp. | reverse complement strand
CCCGGCGACGAAGCCGGCCAACCCGTTAGCCAGGCTCAACATGGCGATAAAGGCGGCGCGGTTCTCGCGCGGTGAACTGGTCAGGGCCAGGTTAAAGAAGGCCGGGCCGGCCGCCCCCCAGCCCAGCGCATCGAAGACCGCGCTGGCCCAGATGAAGTTGAGGTTGCCAGTTATGCCGGCCAGTATCCAGCAGATGGGTAGGCTGCTGCCTACTAGCAAGGTGCCGATTGTTAGCACCGCCTTATGACCGACACGGTCGGCTACCCGCCCCCACTGTACGGTGGTAATTAGCGCCGTGGTTAAGGCGATAGCGCTCCAGATAGCTACCTGGGTAAAGGTCATATGGAGCTGGTCGAGGAAATACGGGATCACAAAGGGGGCGGCAATAAACACGCTCAGGTGCCAGTAGATCGCAAAGAGCAAGAAGCGCTTAAAGTTGGGAACCTGCCAAGGCTTTAGCAGCGTGTCGCTAAGGCTTAAGCGCGGGCTGGTCACGGGGGGCTCGTAGTGGAAGAGATAGAGGTAGATGCCGATGCCGGCGAGCAGCACCGACACCCCGATCACTACCTGGAAGTTGAGGGGGACACCGACCCGGTCCAAGAACCAGCCGGCAGCCAGATTGGCAATCATTCCCACAATCCCGACAATGCCGGTGCGCAGGCCGAAGTAGCGGCCCCGTTCCCGGTCCGGTACCACATCGCCCATCCAGGAGACCCACAGCGTCCCGGCGCTGGCCTGAAAGAGGCTCGATAACGCCACCAACAGCACCAGAAAGCCCGCCTGTGCTTCTGGAGCGATAGGCAGTTGCGGCAAGAAGGCCGCCAGTACCCACAGGCCCCGTCCGAGCGTGGCCAACAGGGCGGTGAGGGCCTTGCGCCGCCCCGCTAGCCCGGCCAGCCAGGCGGCAAAAGGGCTGGCAGCTTGCGCCAACAGCGGCACGCTCGATACTAGACCGATCTGGAACGGGGTGGCGCCGAAGTGCAGCATGTAGCCGATCAGCACGCTTCCCGAGGTCCAGTTCAAAAAGACCTGGGTAAAGCTCCCCTCGACCACCGACAGCCGCATGGTACGGCGAATAAAGGCTTCGCCCGACCATTCCGGATTGTTCTCGAAAGGAGGCGGTTTGGGATCTTTAGCACTTGAGTCGGTATCAGCAGCCATAAGCCCTCAAAATCATTCTCGCTTCGCTCGGATCAAAATCATTCCCTCGACACCCCTCACAAGGCTTCGCCCAACCATTTCGTTCGGGACGGCGTCTCGCGCCGCTCGGATCAGAAGTTTAGCGCGTTGGGGAATAAATTACTAGCGTCGGCGGGTCAAGCTAAGGCTAACTCTCATCTGCCAGGGTGCTGATTGGCAAGGGCTCAGCGGCCCCCTCGCGGGCCGGGCGCACCATCAACACCGGTACACGCAGACTGCGCAGCACCTTCTCGGCTACGCTGCCCAAAACCAGCCGCGACAGGCCGCTCCGCCCGTGCGTGGCCAGCGCCACCAGCGCCACCGACTCCTCTTCAACTAAGTCGGCGATCTCTTGAGCCGGTTCACCGAAGCGCACCTCCAGGCGCACCTGGTAGCCGGCCTGGCGGAGCTTGCGTGCGGACGGCTCGAGCTCCGCCTTAAGCTCGGCCTTAGCAGCCTCCCAGGCCTGATTGGCGTAGATCGGATGCCGGGCGTATTCGGCCTCGCGGTCACTGTCAAAGGTCAGCACCTGAGGGTTTTCCGCTACCACCGGGCGGGGCGGGCGGCCCGTTACACCTTCCGGCACCGGACCCACGCGCAGCAGCAGCAGGTCGAAGGTCTGGGCTGGGAACAGGTGCTGCACCAGCGGCAACACCGCTCGGCTAAAATCTGAGCCATCTAGCGGGATCAGGATCGTCTCGGTCATCGCTCACCCTTTCGCAGAAGGCTGTGGTGACGGGGCTACCTGACGCACCAACGCACTAAGCTCCTGGCGCGATAACCGGGGGTGCGGCGGATCGAGGCGCGCCGCTACCTTGGCGCATACCCCTTCGGGCAGCAGCCGCGCCAGCCGCGCCCGGTCATCCTCAGAGCCGACCAGCACCACACCGGCTATCTCGCCGGAACCCAAGGCTCGCGTAAGCCGCCAGCCAGCCTGCTGGTCTAGGTTCTGCTGCGCCGGGGCAGGCGCCCAGAAGGCCGCCTCGAGCTCGTCGAGTTCATCAGTCCGGCTTTCGAAGTAGCGCCAGCCTTGCGGCATAACATAAAGTACTGCTAGGCGCCTTGGTTGGAAGGGGGTAGCGAGCATAGTCATCGTCGCAGTCTCCGGGCAAGCTGCAGGCCATCTCAAGTATGCGGGGAGCAAGCCCGCGTCAACAGATACAAACGTCCCAGGACGGGTGCCCCTAGACGGCGCTCACACTAGCTCTTAACATGCTGCCTAGCACGCCATAGCAGAGCTTCACGAGCTACCGGCTACAAGATAAGGAGCCTTGATGAAACGCTTAGAGCAGAGGCCCGCCAATGCGCATCTTCGTTATTAACCCCGGTTCGACCAGCACCAAGCTGGCGCTAGTGGAGCTTGCCGACACGGAGGCGACCATCATTGAGCAGCGGGAGCTGAGCCATCCCGGCCCGCTTGAGCCGACTGCCGACCTGGCGCGGCGCCACGCCTTACTGGAAGGCGAGCGGGCACTCTGGCAAGAGGCAGCAGCCATTGCGGCCCAGGGCGGACTGCTCGGCCCCCTCCCGGCCGGGGCCTACGCAGTCACTGAGGCGCTCGTAACTGCTAGCCTAAGCAGCCCTTACGGCTTTCACCCGGCCAATCTGGCCGCCCCCTTGGCCGACGCGCTAGCCAAACGCCTAGGCCGCCCCGCCTTTGTAGTCGATCCGCCGTCGGTAGACGAGATGCTCCCCGTCAGCCGCATCAGCGGGGTGCCAGGGGTAGCTCGCCGCAGCCGCGTACACGCCCTTAACCTCCGCTTTGTGGCGCGGCGGCTGGCCGAAACGCTCGGAGCCAAACTAGAAGAGCTCACACTGGCCGGGGCGCACTTAGGCGGCGGCTCGACCTGCGCGCTGTTTCAGGGTGGACGGATGATCGACACCACCGACGGGCTGCTCGGTGAGGGGCCGTTTAGCCCTAACCGGGCCGGGACAGTCCCTATTCACGGCGTATTTAGCCTGATCGAACAACACGGCCTTGACGGCGCCAAGGAGCTGTTAGCCAGGCGTTCGGGCTTTTTGGGGTTGCTCGGCACACAGGATTTGCGCGAGCTGAGTTCCCGTGCGCTCGAGCCCGCAGTGGCCATCATTATCGAGGCCTATGCTCTGTCGGTGGCTAAGGCGCTAGCCGGATTAGCCGCCCACGCCAGGCCGCAGGCCTTCTTCCTAACCGGCGGCGCGGCGCGCTTTGAGGCCGCGGTAAGCCTGATTAAGACGCGGCTTGAGTGGCTGGCTCCGGTCTACCTCTACCCCGGCGAGTTTGAAGCCGAAGCGCTGGCCCTAGGGGTCTACCGCGTGCTCAGTGGACTCGAGCCTAGCCGCGTCTACCCGCCCTGACTGTAAAGCGCCGCCCCCACAATCCCCGCCTCGTTCTTAAGCCTGGCCGGCACCACCTTGGGACCAAGGGTGAGGTGGGGTAAGAAGGCGTCGGCTTTCTTGCTGACTCCGCCACCGATAATGAACAGGTCGGGCGAAAACAGCGCGTCGAGGTAGTGGAGGTAGCGATCGACCCGCCGTGTCCAACGTTTCCAGGACAGCCCTCCTTCCTGTCGTGCCCGGTCCGAGGCCCAGGGCTCGACTTCGCGACCGGCTAGCTCAGCGCCCCCTTAATGCCGCTCCCGCCGATATCGATCCCGAGTGCTACCTGGTCTGGAGAGGCAGAGACTAAAGCCATAGCTCACTATAGCGCCAAGTCCTCACCGCCAATAGCAGGTATCATCTGGTTTGATCCTACGGGTGCTCGCAGGACTGCGAATCGTTCTCTATCCTGCGGTTTACTCGCAGGACGCCTTTGCAGAGATGATACCTGCGCTAAGGCGACTCAGTATTTGTGAAAACCGCCAAGGGGGTTTGGCTTTGACCAAGGCATCGGTTGAGAGCCCACAACCAACTCGCTCCTTGCTAAAATCCGAAGATGGAGCTACTTAAGCCTGCCCCCCTTGCCGCCCGCCACATCTCACTGAGCTTACTCCAGCAGGCCGACCTAGCTTTTGGCCGCCTGGGACAGGCCGACCCCGAAGCCCTACACGACTTCCGGGTGGCAGTGCGGCGGCTGCGCAGCTGTCTGCGCGCCTATCGCCCTTATCTAGCTAAGCCGCTCGGCGGCAAGCTGCGCAAGCGGCTTGGCGCACTGATGGAGGCCACCAACCTAAGCCGGGACGATGAGGTGCATCTGCTGTGGCTCGACCAAGCGCTGGCGCGGGCACGGCTCGCACAAGCGGCTCGCCTTGGCCTTGAGACCATCCGCGCGCAGATCGCGCAGGCTCAACAGGCTAGCGGCATTCCCCAGGAGGTGGCAGAGTTTGCCGACCTGAGCGCCGAAGCGCACCGGCAGCTACTCCAAGGCGCTTTTGCAGTCTCCTCGGCGCCGAGTTTCGCCGCCGCTAACGCCGCACTGCTTGAGAGCGAGGGGGAACTGCTGCGCCAGGAGCTAAGCGAGATCGCTGGCGCTGATGACGAAGAGACCGCGCACCGCGCCCGCCTCAGTGCCAAGCGGCTCCGCTACTTGCTCGAGCCGCTGCGCAGTGAACTTAACGGGGCCAAAGCCGCCATCAAGCAGCTCAGAAGTCTCCAAGACGCGCTTGGCGAGTTGCACGACCTGCATACGCTGGAGGCCCGCCTGGTATCGGCCATCGAACAGGCGGCGCAAAGCTGGGCGCGCAGCTTGGTGGCTTCGCTGTATCAGGGCAACCCGCCGCGCAGCCGCCCGGAGGCCTGCTATGCCTTAGCAGCCGCACTGCAGGTTGTTCGCAAGGCGCAAGCCCGGCGCTATCAGACCTTCACGCGGGCCTGGCACGAGACCGCCGCAGCAGGGTTCTTTGCTCGGCTGCAGCAGTTAGCGCAGCAGCTTAGCGCGCTCGAGCCAGCACCTACGCCAACGCAGTAACCTGGCACACGTTTCCCGACGCTATTTCCGTGTTTTTCAGCCCCGCGCCAGCAGGTAGTACCCTAGCCCCACCACGGCGCTGGCGAACAGCGTGGGGATCATCCCCAGCCTGAAGAGAAAGATGGCCACAAAGGCGCCCGCGGCGATGATCAGGGCGGCCGTATCAAGTGTCGCTACTGCTGGCAGGAAAAGCCTTAGGCCATAGGCGCGAACCTCGTCGACCTGCCCAAAGATCACATGCAGGGCAAACCACACCGCCAGGTTGAGGATAACTCCTACCACCGCGGCAGTGATGCCTGAGAGCGCAGCCGTGAGGCCCTGGTTGCCGCGCAGGTATTCGATATAGGGAGCGCCCAAAAAGATCCACAGAAAGCTGGGTACGAAGGTGACCCAGGTAGTAAGGATGGCGCCCAGGAGACCCGCGAGCATGGGGCTCAGCCCCTCCGCGAAGCGGTAAGCACCCATAAAGCCCACGAACTGCACCACCTGGATGAGCGGACCCGGCGTCGTTTCGGCCATGGCGAGGCCGTGGAGCATCTCACCAGGGCTCAGCCAGCCGTAGGTCTCGACCGCCTGCTGGGCAACATAGGCCAACACCGCGTAGGCGCCGCCAAAGGTCACCACTGCGGCAGTGCTGAAAAAGGTGCCGATCTGCACGAAGACAGAGCCAGTCCCGTCCCAGATGATGATGGCCAGAAGCGGAGCAAACCATAAGGCCAGCCAGGTCGCAACGGTCTGCACAGCGCGCTTGGTCGAGGGGCGAAGCCGCGCCGCAACTTCATCGGTGATAACAAAGCCCGCTTCGTCCTGGCGCTTGGCGGCATGGCCTGTGATGACGTAGAAGAGCTGCGGGGCAACCTTGCCGCCAAGATAGCCGACGAGCCCGGCAGCAGCCACGATGAAGGGGAAGGGTACGGCGAAGAAGAAGATGGCGGTAAAGGCCACAGCCGCTAGCGTGACCATGGCCCAGTTCTTCAGGGCGCGCCGACCGATACGGATGACCGCCTCAACCACCACCGCCAGCACCGCCGCTTTAAGGCCGAAAAAGAGTGCTGCGACCAGCGTCGCCTCCTGATACACGGCGTAGACGATGCTTAACAACAAGATGGCGAGAAAGCCAGGAAGAATAAAGAGCGTCCCGGCGATTAGCCCGCCTCTGGTCCCGTGCAGCAACCAGCCGAGGTAGGTAGCAAGCTGCTGCGCTTCGGGACCGGGCAGCAGCATGCAGTAGTTCAGCGCATGCAAGAAGCGGTTCTCGCTTACCCAGCGCTTATCTTCCACCAGGAGCCGGTGCATTACGGCGATCTGGCCGGCCGGGCCACCGAAGGAGTTAAGAGCGACTTTGACCCAGATCCAGCAGGCCTCACGGAGGCTGATGCCGTGCGAAGCAGCCGGCAGCGGCGCTTGGGTGGTTTTTGCTGGCGGTATCAGAAGGCTCCCTTAAGCTTCTGGATAGCGCTGACTATCTTACCGTAGAATGCCTCAAGGCGCACAAGCCCATGCTAGAGATTCTTGCCTTCCTCATCGCTCTCGTTGCACTGGTCCTAGCCGCTTGGGCCTGGCAGCTGAGCCGCCGCACCAGCCAGCGCCTCGACAAGCTGTTAAAGCGCCGGGCGACACGCCGCCATGCCCGTCAAGAGCGCATGACCGTCAGCGCGTTGCGCGCCGAGTTACGCTATCGCCTGCGCCAACCGACCGCCAGAGCCTCTTACCTGCTAGTTATCCGCAATATGGGTGAGCACGCCGCTGAGCAAATTGAGGTGCTGATCGACGACCTGCCCGCCAAGAAGCATCCGCTGGTGGTGCGCGACGGTAGCGCTACGGTGGCGCGCCTGGCCCCTTACACCCAGAGTGGCAACGAGATACGCCTTCGGCTCTCGCCGACCAGCACCCTAACCTCCTCGTTCCGGCTCAAGGTCTATTGGGTGGACGGCACCGGCAAGCGCGCCAACGCTTGGAGCGTAGATCTTGACTCTACTAGCGCCCTCTACTAGCGGCGACGCGGTTTGTTAAACCGCACTTTCGCCGCCTTACAGGATACCTAGCTCGCGCAGCTTGGCCTCAGGCGCCACGCCGCCGACCCAACCGCGGGCTTCGTAGTACTCCTTAAGCATCGGCTCAAACTCGCACACCTGCCCCAGCGATCCTTGGCTAGTGCTCGGCTCCTTGAGGAAGCGCTCGGGCAGGGTATCTCTGCCCTTAGCGACACCGGCCAGGTGGTTGTAGTGGCGCTCCAGGTTATAGATGCGCTCGCCGGTCTTAAGCACCTCCTCCGGGCCAAATCCCGGCACTCCCACGAAGGTGGCGTACTGGTCGGCATACTCCTGGGCGCCTTCGGCAAAGGCACTGAACTTACACAAATCCAGCGAGTCGCTAAAGGCGTGAACATCTTGCAGCAGCTTGGTGAGTTTGCCCTTGCCCTGCCAGGCCAGCGGGTCGGTCTTTTCCGGCACCCCTAAGATCTCGCTGGCCGGCGTGTAGGCCCGCAGGTGGCAGGCGCCGCGGTTACTGGTGGCGTAGGCGATCCCCATCCCCTTGAGACCGCGCGGATCGTAAGCCGGGATGGATTGCCCCTTGACCGACATGGAGATTTCGGGGTGACCGATGGCAGCGGCAAAGTGCGCCGGCCCCTCGGCGATCTGGTCGCCGATGCCTTGGCGCAGCGCGATCTTCCTGATCGCCTCGGCCTGCCGCTCGGCGTCGCCCCAGGCTATCCCTTCGGCGGCCTGGCCGTTGAGGTAACCCTTCTCGGTCGCCTCCATCAGCACCGAACAGGCGTTACCGGTCTCGATGGTGTCAAGGCCGAACTCGTTGCACAGGTAGAGCATGTAGGCCACCGCGTCGCGGTCGCCGTGGAAGCAGTTTGGTCCCAGCGCCCAGGCGGTCTCGTACTCGTAAGACTCGGTGCGGATGGTGTTCCCTTGATAAGTGAACTCGACCTCTTTCTTGCAGGCTACCGGACAGGCGTGGCAGGTCGGCTCATCGACTAGGATGGTGTCGCGGATCACTTCGCCGGAGACCTTTTCGGCATCGAAGAAAGAGGCGAGCTGACTGTTCTTACCGGGCAGCGCGCCGATAGCGTTGGTGATATTCATTAGCACGTTGGTGCCAAAGGTCGAGAGCCCGCCGCTGCCGGGGAGCGGTTTGCGCCAGTTGCCCTTGTCGCGCTTAGTCGGCGCGGTGACGTTTTTGGGGTCGAGGATGGTGGCCAGCGCCCGCTTGTCGGCCTCCTTAAAGCCGTCCTTGTCGTGAGGGCGGGGGCGATTAGCGAACTCGCCGACCATCACGATGGCCTTGAGGTTCTTGCTCCCCATCACACAGCCGGTGCCACCGCGCCCCGAGGCGCGCTGGTTCTCGTTCATAATGCTAGCGAACTTGACCAGCTTCTC